>HF986553.1:3184-26933 GCA_000431495.1 Firmicutes bacterium CAG:791
TTTCTGGCTCCGCGCTTCTCATAAATCTTCACTTTTCCGGTCCCAAATACTTTTCCCAAAAGCTTTATCATAGAATCCTCTTTCTGCTATATAAGGAGATCCCTTATTCCCTTTGCGCTCCGAAGAGCCGCGTCCTTGAAGTGATTTCCGGGATTTAGCGCCCAGCTTACATCCACCCCCACAGCTTTATAATGCTGAAGGATGGCTTCAGTATTTGTCTGTACGTTCTTCAGAATCGCATGCTTCGTCCTTGCCTCTGCATCTCCCAACGAAATATATAGTTTCTCAGGCTTCCGCATCAACTCATGTTCAAGCACATATTCCCTGAACTTCGGAAACCACAGCGATCCGGATATGCTGGCAACCCGTTCAAAGATATCACAGCGGTACATCGCATAGAGCGCAAAAAGCCCTGCCAGAGAATACCCGGCAATGCCGACATACACCGGTGTCCCTTGGATTCGATCGTTCGCTGCCGGAATCATTTCTGTCGTCAGCACCTTCAGATATTCGTCTGCTCCTCCCGTAGCTGGCGGATCGTTCTTCGACAGCGGCGGACAGCTCCACGGCGTCATATCGTGATACCACTGAAGTTTTCCAACCACAAGCAGATTACAGTCTGGTGCCTTCAGATCGCGAAGCGCATGAAAGATCGATTCTCCATCTCCCATCACCGTATTCCAAATGATAAGCGGTCGATTCACCCCCTGTGCCGGATAAAGCGTGATCTCTTTTTCATGTATCTGAAATCCGATTTTCTCCATCATACAAAACCCTTTGCTCTCTGATCATGTCTCTTCCCAGAACAGTTCATCCAGCGTGCGATTCAGCACTTTGCAGATCGCGATGCAAAGTCGGATCGTCGGATTATAATCACCTTTTTCGATGGCGTTGATGGTCTGCCGCGATACGCCGACCAGGTCTGCCAGCTGCTGCTGGGACAGATCCAGCGCTGCACGCGCCGATTTCATCTTAAGGTTCTTCATTCCGACGAGCCTCCTCTTTTATCCATCCAGGATTTCACAAGCAGGTTCGCAAGGATGAGTGCGAAGAACACCAGGATCAGCAGATATATCCCGCCATCCCAGGTGAGTACACCATGCACGATCACATCACCGTTTTTTATCTGTTCCCTGAGGCCCATATACTGCATCGCCATCACGCTCACCATGAGACCTACGGCGATGTTCGATCCGGACGTCTGGCGGATCCCCCAGTACGCATCCTTCCAGATATCGTAAAGAATGACCACCAGGCATCCCACCATGAGACAGGCCATCATCAGAAGTGAAAATTCGATCGGCAGCGTGCCCACACACTCTTCCCATAGCACTGCCGCTGCAAGAAGAAAGGCCAAGGTCAAAAAGCCATGACGAAATGCCCTGCCCCGAATCAGCTCCTGTCGTTCATCATAGCCACTGTAGTCCTTATCTTTCTTAAACATGATGATCTTAAATATCTGAATGGCGATAAAGGCTCCTGCAAACGAGATGATGTCTTTCATATGTGTAAATCTCCTTCCGATATAATGTAAACTATATCTTACATTTTCAGTATATGCCTGGCCACGCATTATGTCAACTATATTTTACACGCAGAAGCTCTTTTCAGCGGAATCAGCCTTTTCCGTCCTCTGATTTCTCCTTCATTTCCTTCTCCTGAAGTTTCTTCTCCAATGCAGACTGCTTCGCAAGGATGGCGTTGACCTTATCATAAAGATCCTCGATCATGATCTCGGTTTTGAGATTGACCTTGTAATCATTTTCCGCGCGGCGGCGGTCCTTTTCCTCCTGACGGTTCTGACTCATCATGATGAGCGGTGCCTGAATCGCCGCCACGCAGGACAACACCAGATTCAAAAGAATAAACGGAAACGGGTCAAAAGCTTTCGATTTTCCTTCATGAGATTCGTCCTCCCTTTACAGGCCCATTATATACTCTTTGTAAGCTCACGGTATGTCTTCATGATAAGAATCACGGCAATAACAAAGGTCAGCACATCCGACAGCGGCATGGAATACAGGACACCGTCCAGGCCGAAGAAAAGAGGCAGCAGCAATGCAAAACCAACGCCGAACACAATCTCACGTACCATGGAGAGCATCGTCGACTCCACAGCTTTTCCCATTGCCTGAAGGAAAATAAAGCATGCCTTGTTCACGCAGGCGAGCACCATCATGCAAAGGTAGATTCGGAACGCCCTCAGTGCGAATTCCGTGTAATAGGTATAGGTGCTTTCATTTGCTGCACCGAAAATACCGATCAGCTGCTTCGGAAACACCTCTACAATGAAGAGTGCAACGGCACCGACAATGGCTTCTGACAGCAGAAGCCTTATAAACAGGCTGCGAACACGGTCTCTCTTTCCGGCTCCCATGTTAAATCCGACAACCGGAATACATCCTGCTGCCATACCGACCACGATGGAAATCACAATCTGGAAGAACTTCATGACAATGCCAACGACGGCCATAGGAATCTGTGCGTACTGCTCCTGACCAAATATCTCGTCCAGGGCCCCATACTTGCGGATCATATTGTTGATGGCTGCCATGGCAGCAACCAGCGAAATCTGCGACAGGAAGCTTGTAATTCCAAGAAGAAGCGTCCTTCTGCAGATGCTGCCGCTCAGCCGGAAGTCTGTCCTGAAAGGCTTTACCTGCTTCATGTGCACAATGTACCAGACCGCAAGAACAGCTGTTACAATCTGTCCGATCACCGTCGCCAATGCGGCTCCCATCATGCCCCATTGGAATACAAAAATAAAGATCGGATCCAGAATAATATTCAGGATTGCTCCCGCCAGCGTGGAGGCCATGGCAAACCTCGGGCTTCCGTCGGAACGGATAATCGGATTCAGTGCCTGTCCGAACATATAGAAGGGAATGCCCAACGTAATGTAGAAAAAGTACTCTCTGGAATGCCGAAACGTTTCTGCGTTGACCGTTCCTCCGAACATGGACAGAATCTGATTCATAAAAATAAGATACAGGAGCGTCAGAATCAGACTGCTGACAACGACCATTATGATGGCATTTCCCACACTCTTTCTGGCTGTTTCCGGCTCTTTCTTCCCAAGGCTCAGACTGACAAATGCGCAGCACCCGTCTCCGATCATGACCGCAATTGCCAATGCTATAACCGTCAAAGGAAACACGACCGTATTCGCCGCATTGCCATAGGACCCCAGATATGAGGCATTTGCAATAAAAATCTGGTCGACGATGTTATAAAGCGCTCCCACCAGAAGCGAGATAATGCAGGGGACGGCATATTTGCGCATCAGGCTGCCAATCGGCGCTTCCCCTAAAAACTGAGTGTTTGATTCTCCCATATTTTTCCTCCCTTTCCATAACAAAAAAACAGCATGCGGTCATCGGCTGGATTTATGCCAATGGCTACACGCTGTTGATCATATGTTGTTATTTATAACGCATTTCTTTTAAAAAATCAAAAGGGTATTTTCAATTATCCCAGCAGTGCCACCGCGACATCATTGACATTGGTCCCGGTCGGGCCGGTCATAATAAGACCTCCGATCTTTTTCAGTGCGGGGTACGTGTCATTCTCCTGCAGCGCAGCATTCGCGTCGATTCCAAGCTCCCGCATCCTTTGCATGGACGTTCCGTCCACATATCCTCCTGCGGCATCCGTCGGTCCGTCGGTCCCATCGGATCCGAAGGAAAACACCGCTGCATTCTCCATCCCGTCAATCTCTGCTGCCGCAGCAAAGGCAAGCTCCTGATTACGTCCTCCTTTTCCCTTTCCGGTCAGATGGACTACCGTTTCTCCTCCCGCAAGAAAAGCGAGTCTTCGGCCCTCTCTCTGATGCGATTTCAGGATGGAGGCAAGAAAGCGTCCGGCTTCTCTTGCCTCACAGGAAAGCTGGTCGGTCAGAAAAACCGGCTCATATCCAAGTTTTTCGGCCGCTTTCCCCGCAGCCGCGCAGAGCTCACGGACAGAGCCGGTCACAGTCACCTCCGAATTCTCCAGTGTCTTCGGTGTCTCCTTATTCAACAGCTCTTCTGCCCTGTCTGAAAGTTTCAGGTGATATTTTTCCGCGATTTTCTGCGCTTCCTCACAGGTGGAGGAATCCGGATAGGTCGGTCCCGATGCGATCATATCGATGGGATCCCCCAGAATATCCGATAAAATAATGCTGTATACACGAGCAGGCGCACAAAGCTTCGCAAACCGGCCGCCTTTCACCTCAGACAGCCGCTTCCGAATGGTATTGATCTCTACAATGTCTGCACCACAGGCAAGAAGCTGCCCGGTGATATCCTGAAGCTCTTCCAGAGAGACCAACGGCTTTTCAAACAGAGCGCTCCCTCCTCCTGAAAGAAGAAACACCACCCGATCCTTCTTCGTAAGACCCGCCACAAGCTCCATAGCCTTCCGTGTGGCAGCAACTCCGTTTTCATCCGGAACAGGGTGCCCCGCTTCATAGCATTCCATTCCGGGGATTTCTCCTCGTACGTGCTCGTACTTCGTAATCACAATGCCGGTACACGTATCGCCCAGAACACTCCTGCCCGCATTTGCCATCTGCCAGGCCGCCTTCCCGACTGCAATCAGGATGGTCTTTCCTTCTCCAACAGCATAATCTTTCAACGCCCGTTTCACTGCCTGGTCCGGCAAAACCGCACGCAGGCTTTCTTCAACGATCTTATCCGCATCTGATCGAAGTGACATCGTAAGAATGCACCTTTTCCTTTTTATTGTATGTGTTCATGCCTCAGAGGACGCGTCATGCCACGGCCTCATGAATATATGTTATCACATTTAAATTTGGAGAAAAGAAAGATCAAGCGCAGCATAGCACAGAACCAGCAGGTGGCCGGTCGACCATCTGCTGGTTCTGTGCATGCTTTCTGCGAATGAGTCTGTTTTATCAAGTACTTTCAAAGAGAACTGCATGCTATGTTGCTTTTTCACAAGGAAGCGTCAGTTTCCAAGTCTTACGAATAGAATCCAGTAACTTAATAACAGCCAAAGTCTCACTGTGCGGCATCTCCGGACACTCAATATCACCATTCACCAAAGCTCTCTTGCACGCAAGTACTTCATATTCATATCCCGTGTAATTCTCTTCCGCTTTATATTCACAGACTTTTTCACGTTTTCGATTGTATTGTGTGATACTCTGTAAGCGGCTCAGTCCCTTGATTTCCAACATTCCATCTTCTCCACATACATACCAGCTGTTCCCCGTTGGAGCAATCAAGCTACTGGTCAACACGGCAATCTTTCCATCCGAGTACTCTAATGTAACAGAATTTGCACCGTCTGTACCACTCTCAAGCATAATTCTGCTGGTGGATACATTGCGCACATTACTGCCAAAAGCAAGGAACGCGTTGTTAATTACATAGACTCCCATATTCAAAAGTGTGCTTCCTCCGGTTAAAGGATCTAAGCCTTTTGGATCCAAATCCGCTTCACCTTTGTTTGCAAGAAGAAGTCTGGGCTTTCCAATGACACCAGCATTTATCAGTTCTTTTACTTTGGTCGCCAATGGCTGATAACGCATCCACATTGCATCTGCTAATAAAATATGTTTTTCAGCCGCGAGATCAATCATCTCCTTCGCCTGAGCATAATTCAAAGCAAACGGTTTTTCACATAACACTGCTTTACCGTGATTGAGACACGCAATTGTGTTTTCATAATGTACAAAATTCGGAGTTGCAATGTAAACCAAGTCAACCTCTCTGTCCTGGAGCATCTCCTCTGCAGAGCCATATGCTTTGGAACAGTTGTATTTCCGAGCAAACCAATTTGCCTGTTCCTGCGATCTGGATGCACATGCATACAATGTAACATCTTTCATTCTTCCAATGGTATCAGCCATTTTCCCAGCAATAACGCCTGTTCCCCAGATTCCAATATTCATTGCACGCCTCCAATCGTCCCATGTATTGTCTTATCAGATACACCAACGTTACTCAGAAAAGACTGGACATCTTCTAATGTAGGTGCAGCATAAATTGCCCCCTTACGTGAGACACAAATCCCGCTGGCCGCATTGGCAATACTCATGATTTCATGCATCTTTGAAAAGTCTATCTGACTGATATCACAATTTTGCTTCAATAGTGATACCAAAACTGCCGCTGTAAAAACATCGCCAGCTGCATTTGTATCCACCACCTCCACATGATATGCCGGTACATAGCCGTCCCCATTTTTATAACGGAAATAACAGCCGTCCTCTCCCATTGTTATGCAGATCAACCGGATACCTTCATCCATCAATGCCTGACTTCCTATTTCAACGTCGTCTACATCCGTGAGCATCCTCATTTCTTCAAAGGAGACTTTAAGGAGATCAAGTCCACGTAAATGTGGAAGAATGTACTTTCGTGCTTCTGACTGTTGGTAACTGCCGGGTCTCCAGTTGACATCACAATTCACTAGCTTACCTTGAGCAATCGCAAATGACTTTACCTGATCAAATATCCGCCGGCCATTTTCCATTCCCAGAAGAGATCCCGCCAAATGTATTGCACGTGCCTGCTGAAGGATTTCCTTGTTTATCATTTCAGGCTCGAATGCATGCAGCGCCGATTCTGTCTGTACGGAATAAAAAGAACGATCACCAGAAGCATCAAAGGAAACCAGTGTAAACGGAGTAGGGCGGGTATCTATTTTTTTTAATCCTGCTCCACCAAAACCATATCGTTCCGCAATTTTACACAAAAATTCTCCCAGAGGATCATTTCCGACAACTCCTATTAGCTGTGTGCTGGCTCCCAGCAAGGTGGCCTCCGCAAGTAAATTGCTGGGAGCGCCTCCCGGTTGGGCTTCATATCTCAAGTTTCCATTTTTTGCATTGGATATCGGTGTAAAATCAATGACAATTTCCCCTACTGCAGCGATATCTATCATCTGTACCTCCAAGTACTTACGCTTTATTTTTGCGATATGCCTGCGCAACCCGATTCACAAGTTCATGTTCCTCCGCTAAATCACAGATTCGGGCAATGGTCTTTTCGATACCGATATTCGCAATCATCTGCTGAATTTCCATCGCCTTTCCATCACGGGGTTCATCATATGCAAATGCATTTGCCATCGACTGAATCAAGCATACGGGATCAATGCCATGCTTCAGGCAAAATAACGCATTGCCGGTAAGACGGTCAAAATGCCCAAGCTTACGCACCGGATCAAGTGCTACCCTGTAGATGGAATCCACAATATCGTTTTTGGGCTGTTTAAGCGTACAGAAGTTCCAGATCTCCTTTTCCGGAACATTGAATTCACGGCTAAGTCCGGGAACTGCCTCTTCCAGTACACCGCGCATTAACTTTGCCACTTCCGGATCAGCGGAGGCCTCATTGATAGTCTTGAAGCCTTTTTGATAGCCAGCATAGGCACAAGTCGCATGCGGTCCGTTTATTGTATATAGCTTAATGTCTTTAAGCTGTTCAATATGGTCGCTAAGCTCAACCCAGTGCACATTATCAAAGTCTGCGAATACCGGCTGCTGCAAAAGCAGTGTATTGGCCA
The DNA here is from genome assembly GCA_000431495.1 of Firmicutes bacterium CAG:791. Lineage (GTDB taxonomy): Bacteria > Bacillota > Clostridia > Lachnospirales > Lachnospiraceae > CAG-791. The sequence continues at coordinate 10,700 of HF986553.1, forward strand.
CGCTGGTATGCAGATCCAAGGCGCTGGTTGTTTCCGCATTGACACTACGACGAATGATGGCATCACGCAGTGCCACATGCTCCCTGAACCATAATCGAGCGTTTTCATCACCCAGAGCTTCTATGAATGCTTTCTCAATAGAAGGAATCAGGTGATTTTTATTCGTGCAGCACATAATCGTAAGATGCTTCCCGTCTTCATGTGCACGGAATGTGAGTCCCTTCCCCAGATAAATAGCAGCATCGGGGATATCCTCGGGATAGAGTGCCAAAGCAATCACATCGCAATTCACGACAGCATCCATGCACGAGTAAGCACCATCAGTAAGAAATGCGTCATAGTCGGAAATAATCCGTTTGAAATCTCCATTTTCCTGATGAGCTGTTACGGTATAGCTTCCCGTTTTCAAAGCATCAATTACTTTCGGATCCTTATCCAGAAAGGACACCTTCCAGCCATCCGTCGAGAACGTTTCGCCAATAAAACCTTTTCCTTCTTTTCCTGCACCAACAACGAGAATAGAATACATATAAAATACCTCACTTTTCTTTATTTTTAAGATTCGATAGTGCCTGTTCAAGCTGCATTTCAATCCTAGGCGCTGTTTCCATCACATGTTCAGTCTGTAATAATATCGGCATTGCAAGCAATGAGCCACGAGTCATGGTCGATACTGCTGCGCACGCATTGCAAAAGTCGCCCATTCTCTCCAGATCCTGTGTGCTTAATTTCTCTATATCAACGGATTCGCGTGTGAGCAAATAAATCAATGCTCCCATAAAAGAATCGCCAGCGCCTGTGGTATCCAGCACATTTACACGATACGCCGGACGATAGCTCCACCCTTTTTGCGTGTACAGCAAGCTTCCAAAGGCGCCCATGGTAAATGCCACTATCTTTGCATTACCTGCCAGTAATTTTTCGCATGCCGAAAATACATTTTCTTCCTTCATGAAATAGCGCATATCATCCAACGACAATTTCACAATCTGTGCACCGTAAATAGCATTTTGAACGGCATGGTATACCTTCTTATCTTTAAAGGGGAAGCGGTAGTTACTGTCAAATGCCGTTATTACACCAGCGGAATTCGCCTCTTCCAAGGCCAATTCCGCTGCCTTGGCGATCGGATAGTCAAACTCAAACGCGAGAGGAGTATAGTTAAATACCTTACATCGACGAATTTGCGAGAGATCCACTTTAGAGGCTTCGATCATCAAGTCAGAGCGCGCCCCTTTATAGTTTGTAAAGCTCCGTTCTTTGTCCTGATCAAAATAAACAAACAGAAAACGCGTGCCATCTTTTTCCGTAAACTGCACATTGGTCATATCGAAGCCCATTTCATTTTTTGCAAGATCATACAGATACTCACCGTGCTCATCACGCCCCAGACAACAGATCACACCAGCTTTTCCGCCCAAACGAGACAACTGTGCAGCAACATTCATAGGAGCTCCGCCAGGATTCCTTTCAAAAAGCAGTCTTCCCGCGTTGCTTTTTCCCATACAGGAAAAATCAATCATCAAATCGCCCAGTGAAACAAGATCCAACATTTTCTCTTTTTCCATAATCAAAGTTCCTACTTGAAAATAATGACTTAAAACGTACTATTCTAAGTTCGCATGATTATATCGGATTACCTCTCCTGTTTGACCGTTCTGAACCATCAACGCGCTGATGATCCCATCCAATACAAGTGTAACTGAGGCCTCAAAAAAATTTCCGACCAGGTTTTTCTTTACAAATATAGCTGCCTCATCGTCTTCTGTGGAAACAGCCGGGATGCCAGGAATCACAATAACGCGATCACAAGTTTGTGCGATAGGAGACTCTCCGTGCATGGTAAGCACGACTGCGCGTGCGCCATGACTCCTGGCTTTTCTTACCACATCCAGTGTCACTTTAGTTTCACCAGAACCCGATCCTACAATTATGAGATCCCCTGCCTGCACACTGGGTGTACAGACTTCACCAACAAGATAGGTCTCGTGACCTGTTTGCATCAAGCGCATTGCAAATCCCTTCATAGAAAGCAAGCTACGCCCTGCTCCGCCCACAAAGATACGCTTTGCCTTGCTAATCTCTTTCTCCAGAGCCTCTGTATCAACGTCATTTAGTTCGTCAATTATACGATTCAGTGCCACCAATTCCGCCTGTGCTATTTGTTTCGCTGTCATATTTCAGCCCTCCATAATACGGCGCATTTCTTTGGCGACAGCTACAGGATTCTGACTATTGGCAATTGCGCTGCCAATAATAACCAAATCCGGCTTACTGGCCACGACCTGGGGCAATGTTTCCAAATTGATACCACCTGCAACGGCAATTTTTGCGTGTTTTACGCTACCGCGCAGCAACTGTAATGGCCTTTCCGGACTGGAACTGGAGGCAACGGATACTGCACGATGAATGCAAATATAATCCGGCTTCATAGCATCAATCTCCGCACCTCGTTCTGCAATCAGTGCTTCTGGCATCCCCATCATGTCTACCAAAATCTGTTTATTATGATCTCTTGCAGATTCGATCGCCTGCCTGATGGTATCGTCCCACGTGCGTGCTGAAACAGTGGTCACATCGGCACCTGCATCATAGGCCATCTTTGCCATGCCATAACCGCCGTCCATAATTTTAAAATCTGATAAAATGCGCGTATTCGGTGCAGCTTCCTTAAACTCCCTTACAATGGAAATTGGATGCACAAAGGAAAAAGGCGTCCCCATTTCGATAATATCTACAGTTCCGTCCAAAGCTCCTGCGATTTCAAGTGCCTGTTTTCTGTCAATTACGTCAAAAGCCACCTGTAGTTCCATATCGATTTTTTCTCCTTATTCTTGCGTGATAATCCCATGCACATTAATTCCCAATATTAATCTGCATATTTTTTCTTTGTCCTGAGGGAATCCACATAAACCACCAAAACAATCAGCACCCCCAGAATTACCTGTTGCCAAAAGGAATTGACGCCATTAAGATTCAGACCATTGCGCAGTACTGCAACAATCAAGGCTCCCACTACCGCACCCAGTACGCTTCCTTCACCACCAGCCATGCTGACACCACCGACAACGGCCGCAAAAATACCCTCAAATTCGTAACCTTCACCACAATTTACCTGCGCAGAAGTCATGCGTGTAATCATAATCATCCCAGCCAAGCCCGCCATTGCACCCGTGAGGGTAAACACCAGCAGTTTAATCTTTTGCACATTAATTCCGGACATACGCGCCGTTTCTACATTACTTCCCACCGCATACACACTTCTTCCGAACGTAGTTTTCTTCAGTAGAAAGGTAAGAATCGCCGCTGCTACAGCAACAAAGTACACTGGCACAGGAATTCCCAGAACTTTCCCATTGCCCAGAAAACTCATTGCGTTCATAGAATCCCGGCTTATATGACCACGCAGCGAGACGGTCGCGCCATCGTTAAGCAGTTTGAGAATGCCTCGATAGATCCACTGCCCACCCAGAGTAGCGATGAAGGGAATCAGTCCCAACCGGGTTACCAGAAGGCCATTAATACAGCCGCATAATGCGCCGGTCAAAACACCACAAAGCAACGCAATTCCAAGTGGCAATCCCCATCGTAACATCATGGTACTGATTACACCCCCAACCAGCCCCACGATGGATCCTACGGAGAGATCGACACCACCGATGATGATGGCGAAAGTCATCCCCATCGAAAGCATCATATAGATGGAGGCGCTGAGTAAAATCTGCGTCATATTGTTGGAGCTTCGAAAACTTGGTGTAGTTGCAAACAATATTGCAACAATTGCCAGTAAAATCCCAATAGGTCCCAGACTATTCATGACCTTCCCGTTTGAGATTTTTTTCCATTTTTCCCTCATGTTTTTATCCTCCCAAAACCCAAATCAAAGATTACCTGTTGCATATCGCATAATCTCATCCGAGTTTGTCTCATTGACGTTCATTACTGTGGCGATATTGCCGCCACGAAACACCGCTATGCGGTCACTCATTCCCATAATTTCCGGAAGATCCGAAGAAATCATAATAATGCCCATTCCCAAATCCGACAGCATATTCATCAGCGTATAAATTTCATACTTCGCCCCTACGTCAATGCCTCGTGTAGGTTCATCCAGCACCAATACCTTTGCCTCATGTGTAAGCCAACGCGCCAGGATTACCTTTTGCTGATTTCCTCCGGACAAATAACGCACCTTCTGCTGCGTACCCGGTGTGCGGATGTGCAGCTTTTGACAGAAATCAGAAGCATTCTGAACGGCCAGTTTATCCTTCATTACACCAACGTTTGAGAATTTTTTAAGGGAACCAAGTGTAATATTGGCTTCCACATCCAGTCCCAACGCCAAACCGTCATGTTTTCGATCTTCCGTCATGTAGATAAACCCCGCATTAATTGCCTCAGCAGGATTCCGAAACCGATATTCTCTGCCATCCAATGTGATCTCCATATGGTCTACCGGATCCGCGCCAAAAATAGCACGCATGGTTTCCGTTCGACCTGCGCCCACAAGACCTGCGACGCCTAAGATTTCTCCACGGCGCACATCTATATGATCCACATGTAGCCTGTTACCATAGCGAATATTGTTTGCCTCAAAAATCACATCGCCAATCTTCCGTTGATAGATTGGATAAACATCAGCGATTTCACGGCCGACCATCAGGCTGACAATCGTATCTGTATCCGCATCCTTATAGTCCATTGTTCGGATATGCTGTCCATCACGCATTACAGTGACGCGATCAGCAATTTGGTCGAGCTCTTCCAGACGATGCGAAATGTAGATGATTCCAACGCCTTGTTGTTTCAGTTGATGAATAATTTTGAACAGATGAACAATTTCATTTTCTGTTAACGAAGATGTGGGTTCATCAAAAACAACGATTTTGCAGCCTTTTGAAACCACCTTTGCAATTTCAACCATCTGCTGTTCCGCAATGGATAAATACTTCATGGGTGTGGCAGGATTCACATCCAGTTTTACAGTTTCCCTCAGAATGCGTTTGGTTTCTCGATACGTCCATCGATCATCCACCACGCCATGGTAATTTTTGATGCATCCTAAGAAGATATTATTTGCTACATCCAGATCCGGGCATACGTTCAGTTCCTGAAATACTACTCCGATTCCTTTAGAAAGCGCATCTGTCTCGTTCTTGATCACAATCCGGGACCCATTGAGATAGATACTCCCCTCATCGGGGTGATGCACCCCGTACAGTATTTTCATCAGCGTTGATTTTCCGGCGCCATTTTCCCCAACCAGTGCATGAACCTCTCCAGCACGAACATCTATGGAAAAATTATTCAGCGCCACTACACCAGGAAATCGCTTGGTTATTTGCTTCATTTCAAGCATAGGTGCCATGACATGTCTTCCCCCTTACAAAAAAGAGCCGGAGTTCTCTGATATTCAATGGATCATCCCCGATTCAACAGATTCTCCGGCTCTTTCTAGAAAATCACTGCGTGTTGTTTCTTATTCTCCGATGTAATTCAGCGGGAATAAAAGCTTCTGCATCTCTTCCTCGTTCATGTTCTCTCGCAAAACGACTGTACAGCCAGTATCGACAACAGAATGTTCCGGCTGATTTCCTTTTAATGTTTCTAATGCTGCGTCAAAGCCAAGATAACCCATTCGGAATGGCTGCTGAACGACCAGAAAATTGACAACCCCCTCATCCATCAGCGCTACAGTGTCGTTGTTGGCATCGAATCCTCCCAAGATGATGTCATTGCTCTTTCCCTGCTGAATCAGCGCAGTTCCACATCCGGAGGTACGCATCTCATCTACCGCATAAATAGCCTTTAAATCCGGATTGGAAGACATAACATCCACCGTCTGCGTAGTGCACAGATTGGTGTCTGCCTCGGAATAAAGCGTACCGATCACTTCAATGTTCGGGCAATTCTCCGCAATATAATCTTCAAAACCCTTTAAGCGCTCTGAGTTGGCGGTGCTGGCCGGTGAACCTGCAAAAAGATGCACTTTTCCTTCATAATCCATGAGGCGGGCCATTTCCTCAGCAGCCAATGCACCAGCAGTAACATTGTTGGTCATGTATGCATTCACATAATCCTCAGAGCCAATCAGCGTGTCCACAAGAATTACCGAAATATTTGCTTCCATTGCAGCCTGGCAAGGTGCGACCAGCGGATCTGCATTTACCGGAGAAAGCACAATAGCGTCCGGTTGAGAATTAATCACATCATACATAAGATCAACCTGCGCAGCTGCTTCCTCTTTAGTAGGATAGATAACGCGGCAATTCATCCCGGCATCTTTTGCAGCCTGCTCAAAACCTGCCGCTACAATGCTCCAGAAATCAGCAACACCCTTGGGGATAAACACAATATCATACGTATTATCCGCATTTGCTTCTTCGGTATGCGTTTCCTCTGCACTTGCTTCCTCGGTATGCGTTTCTTCTGTATTCACTTCCTCCGTAGATGTATTTGTACAACCAACCATCATCACCGGCATTGCCATCGCCAATACCATTGCTAAAAATTTCTTCATTTAAAAATTCCTCCTGGTTATTTTTATAAATACGGCCTTTGTTTCCATTTGCTTCCAGATGATTTCGTTTCTTACATCAAGCCTCCTTTTTTACAATTTGTTTGAATCTGTCATGCGTGCACCTCATGACATTTGTTATAGCTGCAGTACATTTTTCGCTCTTCGTAATATTTAACGATGTTAAGTATAATGTAATGTGCCTTGTTAGATTTGTCAACGGTTCTTTTTTTTTTGCCAATATTTTTACAGAAGCACCAAACAAATTTTCGAACAGAAATTGACAGTCTCACTTTTAACCAATATCCGCTCTTTAACAGCCGATAAAATGCCCAGGCCACACAAACGTTGCAAAGGTTATGTGGCCCAGGCATAGTGTTCACTTTTTCGTGAAGTGAGAACGGAATTCCGTTTCTGTATGTATAGGAATAAAAGAGAAAAGGTTTGTTTGTTACTGTTCACACGTCACGTAGACATAAAAAGGCCAACGATGTAGATTTCATGTTGCGAGGAATCATGAGTTTCACCGTTGGCTTTTTCAAGGATCTCTGTCAATGGGATCCAAATGCTTCAGCAACCTGCTTCATCAGGTTGTCTCCGTCTTTTTGGCGCATCAAAACAAGGCAGCTCATACCTTTACAGAGGGCTTCTACGCTCTCGCTACTCCGAAAGGATACGGCCTGCGCCTGTTTTCGCTTGTAGTTTCTCAGATGCCGCTCGGCTTCGTTGTTTGTTGCCGGCACCCTCGTATCATGGAGAAAGAGGAGATGATTGTCCCTGTACTTTTCCATTCGCCGGTAACGATTATAGCCATCCTTGAAGTATGCGCCCGGAGGGTCGTATTCGTACTCTTCCCGTGCTTTGGACAGGATTGCATCATATCTGTTCTCCAGGCTGACAACCTTCTCCACATCCGGGTCAGTTCCTGGTAGAAGGCTGTTCCGGTAATGAACCATTTCCTGGATAAGTGTATGCATTTCCTTATTCCAGTTGCGCTCAGGTTCATTCTCCATGCTGTTTTTCAGATACCTCAGGATATGGGCGCAGCATTCCTGGTGCTTTGATCCGTAACTGTAATACGTGGTATTGTGGTCGTGTACGATAATACCCTGGTAATCTTTTAACAGGGTGGATTTTACACCTTCGTGTCCCTTCTTCCTGTTGAAGAAGTACAGCGCTCGTCCGTCCGGAAGTGCACAGACATGGATAAAGACATTTTCCCCGTTAACACGGCCAACCGTGTTGTCGGCATGCATTACCGGGGCAAGGAGAAAATCACTGCAGGCCTTGCTGAGTTCTTCTTCTGACCTTTTCGCAAATTCAGCGGCAAGGCCGTTAATCATCCCTTTTGAGATATTCAGCTGTCCGCCTGTCAGGTCGGACAGAAGTTTTCTGCACTTGTCAATCGAAACGTTACATTCCGTGTTCAGAAGATACAGGAATGCCTTGATGCTTCCATCATAGTTGACTTCGTTAACAAGACCTTCCGGGAAAGGGGAATGAGAATACTCATTTGTCTTTGGATTGTAGTAAATGTCTACCATATACTCCTTTACCTCAAGAAAGACTTTTAATCCTATTTGCTGCTTGGATATCGTCCGCCCGGTTTTTCTGAAAGAAGGATCGTCCAGGACTTCCTGCGGAGGCGGAAGAATCTGTGTACTGGTCGGGGGCTGCTTCTTCCTTCGGTGTCCTTCGTGTCCCAGCTGCCCGCCGGGCGCACGCCCTGTCTTTTCACGGCTGTTCTGGATTTTTCCGGCCTTCCTTGCTTTGGAAGAAGGGATAGATGAATTCTCAAAGTCGCGATTCAGCTGCGCGAGGAGCTTCCTGTTTTTATCCTGTTCGTCCTCAAGGATGGAAGCTTTGTTATAGTATTCCCTTCGTAGCTCTGTAAGCCTGTCCTTCAGGTCGTCCCGCTCTTTTTCCACTTGCAGTGCCCGTGATTCCATTTCCCGGAGTCTTCGGCCAAACTGTTCCTCACTTTTTTCGTTCTCCTTCAGAAGGTCATTGAAAACCTTAAACCAGATTTCCCTGACCCGGATCGTTTCCTTTCGGCTGGCTTCCAGATCTTTTTTCAATCTGTCAATCTCGCCACAATAATACGCGACATCTTTGGAATGCTGCTCCCTGAGTTTCTGATACTCTTTCCCGGATATAAGTCTGTCTACCTGTCCCTGCAGGGCCTTTATGCGGCATTGGAGCGTATTATAATCGGCGTTCGTCATGGTTTACTTTTTCAATTCTTCCAACTGTTTTTTCAGTGATACGATGAGGGCTTCCTGGGCTTTCGATTTACGGAGAAGCTTTTTGTAAAGTTTCTCGTAATCTGCAGGTTCTTCAGCAGGCGTTGCTTTGGTCTTTCTGTTCCGGCCATCGGTAGGGACAACTTCGCCGGTGTCTGGATTAAGCCTGCCGATCAACGTCCGTTTTGCCCGTGTCATTTTTTTATCCGGATCCCAGAAGGAATGGGATTCATAAACATAAGTGATACCAGATCGTTTGTCATACTGTTTAATGATAGCCATGTTGTCACCTCCATTTGTCTTATGTGGTTACGCTTATATTATATCACATAACCATATATAATGCACGCAAAAGCCCGAAAAAATATTGATTTTTCAATACTTTTCGGGCTTTAAAGAGACCTGTCTAACTTGAAATCTGGTTATGCTACGGCCTGATTTGACAGATTTCATTCGTTTATTCGATTTTTATAGGGTGTGAACAGTAACGTTTGTTTATATTGGTAGATTCTGATTTTCAAATAGAAATTGACAAACTTTCACTTAACCAATATAATTATACAGAGTAAAATATTTTACAACATAAATTATTTGTCATATGGGGGTGGTGGTTACCATGAAGTCTGGCAAGAATCTTGCAGATCTGATAAATGAGAATAAATCGCACATTCTCCGCTACTTGATTCATCATGAAGGAGTATCACGCATCGAGCTTTCTGCCGCAACAGGGCTTCAGCCAGCCTCCATCACGAAAATCATACAGCAACTAATCGAACAAGAGCTTGTAGTAGAAACAGGGCTTTCTGATGGTTCAAAAGGAAGGCGTTCCATTTCTCTTTCCTTTAATTACAGAAAATATTCTGTAATTGCAATAAAATTGAATTGGTCTCGCCTGAAGATTGATCTGATGGATTTTAAGGGCAACTCTCAGGAAGAGCTGTTCTCTATTCAATTTCCTTCTCTCTATTTTGAGCGTATGGATGAGATCGTGTCTCTGATTGCCCAAAAGGTAAACGAGATTCATAGTCGGCATGATAACATTGTAGCCGTAGGTGTCGCATCTTTTGGCCCGCTTTTGTATGAAAGTGGAGATATACTGTTTGAACCACAAAATACTCAAGAGCATCGCAACGAAGAACACTGTTACAGCTATCCCCTGTTAAGTCGTCTTCGCTCACAAATACAGATTCCCGTATTTGTGGAGCTAGAGGCCGTTGCTGGCGCATTGGCTTATTGGTGGTTCCAAACCAACTGCAATCCTACTCAAAAGCTAATGCACATATTTGCTGGAGAAGGTATCGGCGGAGGATTGATTATTAATGGTCATAGACTCTCTGACTTTTTAGACAATGCATTTGAATTCGGGCACATTATAATCAACGCAAACGGAGATAAATGTTCCAGCGGTTGTACTGGCTGTTTGCAAACATATTGCAGTTTTACTTCTCTCGTGCACCACGCCCAAACGCGTTTGAACGATTATCCCGAAAGCATCCTTTTCTCACGACGAGATGTTCTCACTGTATATGAATTGATAGATGCTATGAATGCCGGAGATGATTGTGCAATCGATACGATCATGGATTGGGGCTTTTATCTTGGTTGCGGAATTGCATCAATTTTGCCTCTATTTGCACCTGATATCGTAGTTATTAGCGATGTCATGATCCGTTGCGGCGATCCCCTGTTGAACGCCATTGAACGTTCTATTCAAATGCACAAGCACTACGCCTACAAAACACCGAAACTGATATTTGCTGAACCTGATAACGATCTGATCCTGTTAGGTGCTGCAACGGTAGCCATTGACAAAGTACTTAGTAGTCCTGGAAAATATTTTGCTTCTACCGTAAGCGTTTAAAATCCTTGTATCTGGCCTTCTCCAACACGATAGCAAACACCATCTGCTTCGGCCGGCCAGATAGCTTTGATACTACCATTGGAGGGTCGGTGCTACGCCTTCCGGTAATGAGCGCCAGCGCATTTCCACCATCCGTGCCATCATAATCGCCCACCAGCCAAAATCTGTGAACAATGTGGACATTATCGTTTCCTTGGTGATCAGACGGACTTTCGTTTTTACAGTGATAAAGAAAACTACGAGCAGTTTTTCCATATATTTGAAGAGCTGTTCGAACCGCGCGGTGCTCAGATTGAGCCTTTACATGCGTTAAACAGCAGCCACGCAAAGGGAAGAGATTCTGCATCTGTAGTGACGCTCAGACGAAACGAATATCTGAATGCACTGGCACTCTGTGGGGAGCTGTGCGGTGAGGTTGGCGAGGCTGATTTTGCCGCTATGTTTTGAAACCAACAATTTTGAGGCGATTACTTAGTCACAACCGCCAGTTCAACTGGTGGTTTACAACGGGCCCTGATACGGGCCGATTACTGCCTCCGCCAAAAGGCGGGATGTTGCAAGCGTGTTACTGGTCCATTACAAAGTGGTACTATTCTCTTTCTCTTGATTCGTCACTCTGCTCTTCAATGTACTTCTTTATCGCAGATTCTGTAACATTACCAATGGTCTCCACATAGTACCCTCTTGCCCAAAACGCTTTGCCCCATTTGCTTTGCAGATTCGGGTGCCTTTCATAAATCATCAATGTGCTCTTCCCTTTAAGATATCCCATGAAGTTTGATATGCTCAACTTCGACGGCATTGAAACACTTAAGTGCACATGATCCACACATACCGCTCCTGATATTGTTTCAACACCTTTATACTTGCACAATTCTTGTATATCTCTCGCACGTCTTCTCTCATCTGCGGAGCTGAGTAAGTTATTCAATGTGATATTTGGAATACATTTCCTTCCGGTACGCAGGATCGGTAGATGCCTTCAGAATGGCTTCCTGATCTGCGCCGTTTTGTACCATCGCGGAGATCAGAGAAGCAAGCTGATCTTCGCCAAGTGTTCTGCCTTTTGCCACGCCAATGGCCTCACCCTTTGCAACGCCGATTGCTTCGCCCTTTGCAACGCCGATTGCCTCGCCCTTTGCCATGCCGATGGCTTCGCCTTCTGCCTTCGCGTCTTCTGTAACAACCTTCAGAGTTTCCTCTTCATCGTATTCGGTCAGCAGCATATCGATCACCTCGCCTTTCTATGACAGAATGTAGTTCTTGACCTCTCCGTCCGGAAGAGAATCCAGCGCCTCGTTTGCTGCCTGTTCCGCACCGACAGATGTAATCCTGTCTCTGTACGCACTTACAAACTGGGAGTAATCCTCCAGTGGTCTGCAGCAGTCAGGAAGTCGGTGCCCTGGGTTGATGTTGTACACATGCACGACCACATCAATATCGCCTCCGGGATTTTCGAAGCAGTCGGAGAGAGAAAGAACGGTATCATCGTTTTCCTGAATTCCATTATACAGCACGACAAGTCTTGGAGTGGGAACTTTTACGAGCGTAGAGGTAAGCAGTCGGGAGGAGTTTCTGGTGTCGTGGAGATATTTCCAGCCGTGAGGAGTTCCTGGTGTCGTGGAGATATTTCTCCAGAGCGTGTGCTGCATAAAGGAAGCAGCGAAGAGGCATGTTGGGATTCCAGGTGCTCTGCTGTTCATACATGTTGAGGTCGCTGGCAAGAAGGAACGAGACATCGTTCTTCATGCCCATGTAGACAACGTCCTCGATGGTGTTGAGCTGAAGATCATCCGGGTTGTCATAATCGGTTTGGTTGATGGCATTGTACAGCTCAAGAGTCAGGCGTTTGCGTTCTTCGGAGCCGAAGAGAGCATAGAACAGTCTGTCCTTATAGCGTCGGTTAATTTTGTTTCCTGTCTTTTTCTTCATGGAGTCTCCTTGCCGCAGAGAGATCAGAGAGATGAGCTTCGTCCGAGGCCTCTGCAAAATAGAATGAAATGAGATGGATGTTGGTTCATGCATAGGCTTCGTTCGATAAGAATGAATGTGAATCAGAGTAAGAAGAATTTGAGATGTCCGGAGCCGATAAAGAAGGCCCGGATAAAGAAAAGGAACGCAGATATGCACTTGTTGCTTGAAGTATAGCAGGCAGAGGTTCATTTGAATATTGGAAGAACTTCATAAAGATTGGGTGAGATAGTTTGTGGATTATTATTCAATCGAATAACAATGTAACAGTAAACTAAGCATAATAGAGGTGGCCATTCAGCCCCGCCCCAGGGCCCCCCGCATGATCCATTCTCCACCTTCTACGGACACAGTTAAAATTCCTTTCTTCCGTGCAGGTCAAATCCAGTCGATCAGACAGACACGACAACATTACAGGTGTTTCCGTTTTATTTGAAGAGCCTGGTTTCAAAAAGATGATCCTCAGCACATCATCGTCTCGCTTGACAGTCAGGAGCAGGAGAAATATTATGTAGATATCATACATATATGTATAAAAGATACATCGTGGGAGGTGAACATGGCTTCTGGTAAATCATTATTTCTGAGGAATACGGAGATGCTTGTTTTGAAACTATTGTCTGAAAAGGACCGGTACGGATATGAAATTATTTCTGAGTTGAAACGCAGGTCAGAAAATGTGTTTGAAATGAAGTCCGGCACTTTGTATCCGATTTTACATTCGCTGACGCAAAAGGGGTTCCTGAACAGCTATGAGAAAACTTCCTTTGGAACAACAAGAGTGTTTTATGGGATTACAGAGGAAGGAAGAAAAATGTTGGAAGAAAAAAGGGAGGATTGGAAGACATATTCTTCTGCCATCAATGCGATTCTTTTTTCCGGGGTATCGGTATGACAAGTGAAGAGTATATCAAAAATGTAACAGATCAAATACGAATCAGGCGGCTTCGTCCTCAGATTGCGAAGGAACTGAGCGACCATATCATGGATCAGGTGGCTGAATATTGCGGGGAGGGAATGTCTGAAGAAGAGGCAGCCCAATGCGCTGTTCGAGAGATGGGAGAGCCCATCAGCGTGGGAGAAGAATTAAACAAAATTCATAGAGTCCATTTTCCATGGAAGAGCTGGCTGTTTATCACATGTTTGTTTCTGATGACCATACCAATGATGAGCACAATGGCTTCTCTTACGGAAAGGATTTCTTTTCAGGATGTTTTTCATTTTCAAATGAGAAATGTCATCTTGAGCGTTCTGATCAGCTTTCTCTTCTGTTGGATAGACTATAAGAAATTTCTGCGTGCTTCTACTGCACTTCTTGCCTGCATCGATGTTCTTTTATTATTGGCGGTTATTCAGAATTTTTATGGATATGTGCATATCGGACCTTTTGCAATGCAGGCGGTATCTCTGGTTCCATTTTACCTGCCGCTTATGGGATGTGAAATCTATCAGTTTCACACGGGAAATACCAAGATCCGTTGGTTTTCACTGTTGAATATTATCCTTCCATTTTTGTTTTTGATTTTGCTTCAAGCGTTTCCAACAGCCCTTTCTTTACTGCTGGGTCTGCTGCTTCTTGTGGAGACAGGTAAAACTTCATTGACACATAGATATAGCTCTTTCTCATTAAAAGGATCCATACTGATCGTCACAGCGGGACTGTGTGCCAGTCTTATCTTTTACAAGAAGCCATCAACCATTCCACCAACGATTCTTATGGGCATTACAAAACCTGCTGATATGCAAAAGGCGTGGCTGCTGAGTCATTGGATGGGGAGGAGTGAACGCGCTGTTGCTGTGCTGAAAAGCGGAGTGGAGAATGCCCTGACGGACAGTACCTTCCTTGGAATGGCTGCAATATACGGGAAACTGCCGGCACTCATTGTCGTGTTCATTCTGCTGCTTCTTTCTGCGATGGTACTGTGGCTTTCCAGTCATCAAAGCAATTATCTGGCAAGACTGATCGGAACAGGAGTGGGGCTTGCAATTTTGCTGCAAACCGTACGGAGCGTTCTTTCGTCCTTCTTTTCGGAATACACGTTAGGGAACGGTCTGCCGATCTTTTCATATGGCGGAACCGGAATGCTGATGAATGCGATGATTCTGGGAATGCTCTTGAGCATAGCCGCTTATAAAGATGTTACTCCGTTAGAACTATTCACGGCTGTTTCAAAAAGAACGATCTGCAATACCTCATCCTCAGGGAACTGATATTCCCCAGTGGCAATCAGTGGGAAAGCTCACTTTTTATCTGTTTTTTCAGCCCCGTTTTTTGTGTCATGAAGCACTGTCAGTGACTGTTAAATTCCTGAAACAATTCCGACTCTGTCTCAAAGAGCAGTCTTGTCAGCACTCTGTAATCGAGATATTGCACACCTTCCTTACCCTCGTATATTTTCTGAGCCAATTTACTTCGATAATAAGCATCCATGGCTTCTTCAAGGGAGATAGCCTTCTCTTTTGCAATATTACTGATCAGCCTTTCTTCCAGTCCTTCCTGATAAAACTTTTCGAGGATATCTTCACTCATTCCTTCATCTCCTCTGATTTCACAAATTTCAGAAGCTGGTTAATCGCATCCTGCGTAACAAAAGCAATTTGATCATAAGTAGGATAAACCCGTATTTCCTTCAAAGCCCGATCCTTGTCCCAGATTCCCTGATGATACATATCTACAACACGGAATACCTTATCATTGGCCACCTTTCCTATAATCACGTCATACTGCAGGTACTGTTCTCCACCATCGCGACAATCACAGACAAAATCAATCCAGGAATCCAGATCCTCGCCAAATTTTTTTGAGCTAAGACCCACCAGATCTGTATTCCACTCATAACAATTTACAACAGGCGTACCACCTGCAAAATCGGCCTTTCGCTTTGCCCATCGTTCTGCCTGCTCTCTTACAGTTGTGACATAAAATCCTTTGCCAAAATCGAGATTCCGACATGTATGAATCACGTCTGGATGCTGCACAACCGTATTAGAGCCATGATAAACAATCATTCTGTCCCCCATGTTTCTGAAGATATTCCGTAATATCGTCTACTATGTAATCTGTACTCTGCGTGTGCAGAATTTCATAATGTGGCACCAGATAATCTTCCAAGCAACCACTCTTTTTGAGTTCTCTGTAAACTCTGGCCGGACTCACATGCCACCGTTCTGCACAGGCATGAATCATATATATCGTAAATGAAAAAATCTCTTGATTCATATCGGATCATCCTTCTATGTATTTAACCTTCTGTTCTTCATGCTGCATCATATAGCACACCCCTTCCTGTTGGATATTCCTGTAAAATGAGTAGTTCATCCCCTGCATGAAGACCCATTTCTTCGGCCGCCTCCTGCTACTGTTCTGTTACTCCAATCTTATCACTTTCCCGCATATTCTGCTAAAAGAGGCAGTGCATTCGCACCGCAGATGATCAGACAAAAAAAGAACCCGGAAAACATTGAAAACTCAACATTTCCGGGAACCACTCAGAGGTGCCAACCAGATTTGAACTGGTGATCAGGGTTTTGCAGACCCACGCCTTACCACTTGGCTATGGCACCATCATATAAAACATGCATTTATTAAATTGCATCCGTGACTCCGACGGGAATTGAACCCGTGTTACCGCCGTGAAAGGG
>HF986554.1:0-10932 GCA_000431495.1 Firmicutes bacterium CAG:791
TAAAGATTCAGGGAGAAAATCTGTGGAAAATATATAGATTCCCTTCGCAAGCGTTTAAATATCTGGTATTTGGCAGTCTGCTCCTTCGGCTCCTACAATGGTTCTAAAGAACAGATAGAGTTCACAGAAACATCACAATTTCCCACTTGCATACATGTTCTATAAGATGTATAACAATAATCGAAAAGAGGGAAAGAACAAAGAGAGGATCCGAAAGGATCGGAACGGATGAACTTCCCGCGGATCACAAATGACATTTGAAAAGAGCCGGCCGCAAGAACAACGGTTATGACCCTTGATGTAAAAGGAGGAATGACTTATGTTGATGCCTATGCTTTGGACGAATGGATACGATATGATGGATCCTTTTGATGACTGGTATGATCCTTTTGAGGATATGGTATCGCTGGTGACGGAGCCCACAAAGGACGAGATCGAGAGCGAGAAGAGCATCGAAAGACATGACAGGAAGCTTGCGAAGAAGTATGATCACGCACTTCGCCGTGAGTGGAATCAGATGAATGATCTGATGAGCAAGAACGCGATGAAGACCGATGTTGTAGACAACGGCGATCACTTCACGGTAAAGGCAGATCTTCCTGGCTTTGACAAGAAGGACATTAAGATTGGTATGACGAACGGAGTTCTGACCGTCAGTGCTTCTCATGAAGAGAACAAGGACGAGAAGGACGAGAAGAGCGGCAAGTATCTGCGTCGTGAGCGCAGAACCGCATCGTATGAGAGATCCTTCCATGTCGGCAAGGAAGTAAAGCCGGAAGAGATCGATGCAAAGTATGAGAATGGAGTTCTCACACTGAATGTACCGAACAAGCAGGCTGCTGTGGAAGAGAAGAAGGACGAGGTCAAGCAGATCGAAGTCAAATAATCTCTCTCATGAGATAAAATCGTATCGGCAAACCTTGAACGCCCCGAAAGGGGCGGACAGGGCATAACATAAGGAGGCTGCAGGACAGTCACGCAAGTGGCCACTCTGCAGTCTTTTTATTTTGTTCCAAAGAAGCTTCAGACTCCTTTGTTCGATGCTTTCAGCGGCGGGATGCATCCTGATTTGTTTTTTTCTATCCCTCCTATATAATGATGGAACGAAATACGACGAAATCAGAGGTATCTTGTTATGAAACAGAATGATGTGATGGATTTACGCTGGCAGAGCTCTTAATCGTGGCTGCCATCATTGGAGTGCTGGTGGCAATTTCGATTCCAATCTTTTCCTCACAGCACAGCATGAGAAGTCCAGAGAAGCAACGGATCTGGCCAATGTCCGCTCCGCGTATGCGCAGATTATGCTGGAAGCGATGAATAAGGAAAATCCTGATCCGATCCGGGTAGATTTGAAACAAAAGCGGTATGGCTGGCAGACAGGTCTGCCGATCACTATTGGAGGAATTACTTTTAATGGTACAGCTACAAAGGATGGATTCGCCTATTACACTTATGGCGATGATCATTCGATTAACAGCTTCGTTTATGTGAGCCCTACAGTGGTCTATGAAACCAAGGATGAAGGGAAAACCTGGTACAACATTACCCAGAAATCAAAGTACTTGGCTGATTTACACAGAGGAAGCGGGCAGGATACAACATAAAATGGCTGCAGAACAGTCACGCAAGTGGCCTGAAACTAAGCCTCTTCGTTGGAATGCCATTCTTCATTTGATGGCAGCGACAATCAACAGTTACCATGACCGTTTTACTCAGTATTTGAAATTTGTCCAAAGCGAGGATTTGGTTATTGATGGTGCAATGACTGATCCAAAGGGTGATAGGGCTCTTTCCCCGTCATTGCAGGCAGATCCTGATCTGTATCTTCATGTTGTTAGCAAAACCAATGATGGAATTATTGTGCGTGGAGCCAAAGCACATCAGACAGGGATTTGCAACTCTCACGAGATTCTTGTCATGCCGACTGTTGCTATGAAGGCCGGAGAAGAGGATTATGCAGTTTCTTTTGCTGTGCCAAGTGATACAAAAGGAATCACGATTGTGATTGGCAGACAAAGCTGTGACACGAGGAAGTTGGGAGGCGGCTGCATGGATGCCGGAAACTGCCGATACGGCGGAGTGGAACATTCAGGTACTCGTCATTGGAGCAGAGATAATTGGATATCATTTGATTTCAGATATTATACAAACCTTCCTTGGAGCCCGGTTTTCAGAAGAGGATGAATTCAAAAACCGTATTGCAAAACTGGACCACATGGATAATAAGCGGGCTATTTCTATGGACTCGAAACGAAACTAATGAACTGCTCGCTCAAGATTGCTAAGAGAGGCCCAGGCCATTCAATGGCTGGGAGGGAAGCGCCTCGCAGTGAACCTCTCCACCTGAGGATGGTGCCTCAGATGGAGCTTCCGGAAGCAGTGTGGATCTCCGGAATCATTACGCCGTCCACTTCGTACAGCCGAGCTGGCAGAGTTGTCTGATGCCGTGCAGGCCGATGGGACAATTGCGGATTTCGCAAAGGCTGCAACCGACCCGGAATTCCGTGCGAAGATGTACGAAAAGTACGGCATCGAATAATGCTGTTACAGCAAAATAGCCGGCTAATCCGCAGCTTAGAACCGGATTCCCTTCGCAGGCACATCGCGCTCGTTGGTGCTGATGAATGCTTCATAGGCGCTGTCCTGAACAAAGGAGTTTATTTTCTCGTTGTACCAGCCGAGCTCTTCCTTATTCACTTCGAGCCGGGCCTCCTGTGTTTCTCCGGGCTCCAGTGCGATTTTTGCAAAGGCTGCAAGTGTTCGCACCGGGCGGTCTACAGTTGCTTCCGGGAAGCCGACATAGAGCTGAACAACCTCCTTGCCGGAGCGGTCTCCGGTGTTGGTAACGGGAACGGAGAAGACAGCCTTCTGTTTATCGTTGGAGATAAGCGCCGGGGTTCCGAGAGAGAACGTGGTGTAGGAGAGACCGAAGCCGTAAGGAAAATCGCACCCTCTCCCTTCCTTGTCCAGCTTGTGGTACCCGTGGTAATAGCCGTAGGCCTGTGCCTTTGAGTTCCATTTTACCTGAGGATAGTCCTTCTCGCTCTGCGCAATGGCAAAGGGGAGCTTTCCGCTGGGGTTTACCTTACCGAACAGGATGTCCATGATGGCGCTTCCGCCCTCCTGACCGGGGTAATATGCGAAGAGGATCGCCTTGACTTCGTCCTGGAAGCTGTGTGTCATGATTACGTTGCCGCCCATCAGTACCACAGCGGTGTTGGGATTGGCGGCTGCGGCAGTATGGATCATGTCCAGATCCTTCCTGTGCAGCTCCAGCGATTTGCGGTCGCCGCCGATGGTGAAAATATATTCGCCCTCATCGCCGTGGTTCATGCCTGCGGCAATGATGACGACGTCTGCGGAACGGATCTCGTCTATTCTCCTTCGAACCTCCTTTGTCGGAATGAAGGTGCAGCTGTGGTCAGGATAGAATTCCTTCATGGCACCCAGCATGGTCCGCACGTAGGGAGGACGAACCTTGGAGGAGCCGTGGTCTCCGATATTTTCCACGTTTGAGAGGTCTCCAACCAGAACGATCTTCGCATTTTCCGGCAGCGGAAGGAGGCTGTCCTTATTCTGCAGTAGCGTGATGCCCTCCTCTGCAGCACGTCTTGCAACGTTCACATGCTCCCTGGAGGCAAGAACGGACGGATCCGGCATTTTCTGATCCTTCCTTGCTGCGTCGAAGGCAAGCGTGGTCCTTACAATGCGAAGGCAGGCTTCGTTCAGATTTTCCTCCGAGATCTTTCCGTCGGCGATGGCCTTGCGGATTTTCTTCTCCTTGTAGTGCTGCCGGACATGCATTTCCACATCGCAGCCGCCGGAGATGCCGCCCTCAGCGCTCTTTACGCCCCAGAAGAAATCGCTGATGACAAAGCCGTCAAAATCCCAGTCACCCTTCAGAACCTTTCGCAGCAGATAGGGATTGTGGCCGCATTTTGTCCCCTGATAGAGATTGTAGGCGTTCATGATGGAGGCACCGCCGCGTTTTACAAATTTGCGGAAGTGGGGAAAATAAACCTCCTGCTCGGTGCGCTTGTCTGCGGTCACGCTGACCTTGAAGCGGGAGCGCTCCATGGAATTGAAGGCAAAATGCTTGCCGCAGGCGATCACGTTTTCACCCTGAACGCCCTCCATCAGCGCAGCAGCCATTTCGCCCATATGGTAGGAATCCTCACCGAAGGACTCCTGGGAGCGGCCTGCACCCGGATTGTACGGGATGTTCATGCAGACACCGCCGAAGTAATTGCCTCCGTTGGCCAGTGTTTCCTTACCGATGACGGAGCCGATTTCACGCTCCAGATCGGTGTTGAAGGTAGCGCCGCAGCACATGGACACAGGAAAACAGGTGGAATGCCCGGAAACAATGCCGCGCGGTCCGTCGCAGAACTTCAGCTCCGGAACGCCAAGCCGTTCGCAGCCGCCGAACGCGTAGGGATGGGAATTGTAGTCGCCGCCGCCCATGCTCGCCTTCAGAGCCTCATGTCCCGCCATCATATGGACCTTCTCTTCAAACGTCATCTGCGAAACAATTCCTCTTGCCTTCTGGTCAAAACTCATCCGATATTCTTTTGTACATTTCATGATAGAACCCCTCCTGTTATGAAACTTTTAATGCGGAACTTGTTATTTATGAAACGATGAAGTAAATGGTACTTCGGATGATGATATTTTTCTTCGCGGAAGAAAAATATGATATCATAAAATTAACCGGATTATAAGAAAATTGACATGCGATTGAAGAAGATCGCTTGTCCGAAAACGGATTTAAACGCAGAAAACGCAGGGAAAACAGGAACGGCGGGAGAGAGGATGCGGAAGGAAAAAGAATCACTTTGGAAAGAGGACCGGCAGTATGTTTCCGGCAATGATGTGCAAAGATACCAGCTGCACAATGCGGAATGGGGGATCATTCACTCTCCGTATGCAATGGAGGAGCGGGTGATCCGGCTGATTTCAGAAGGGAATACGGAGGAGCTGCTGCATTTTGGAGAAGGCGTTGATGTCAGAAGTCCGCAGCTTGGAACCATGTCGAAAAATCCGAAGAAGCAGATGGAATATGCGGCGGTTCTTGCGGTATCCTTTGGCTTCCGGGCTGCAATCAACGGCGGAGTGGATCCATATTTTGCCTATGATCTGAATGATTTGTTCCTCCAGAGAATCTCGGAGGCAGACGGCGAGGAGGCGCTGATGTCAATTATGGAGGAAGGAATGCTCGCAGCGGCAAAGGAGGTCCGGAAAGTTATTCGAAGAAGAGAAAGTTCCCCCTATGTGAAAAAAGTAAAGAACTATATCCGAAGTCATCTGACGAGTCACCTGACGCTTTCGGACATTTCGAAGCATATCGGTGTCAGTGAGGAATATCTGTCCCGGCATTTCCGTGCCGTGACGGGAATCGGAATACATTCCTATATAATGGATGAAAGGATTCAGGCGGCGAAGAATCTGCTGTGTGAGGAGAAGCTTTCCATAGAACAGATCGCAAATTATCTGGACTTTTCTTCCCAGAGTCATTTTACCGCTGTTTTTCGTAAGGCAGTCGGAACAACCCCGGCAATATGGCGGAAAGAGCATAAAGAGAGCAATTTCGAAATTTCGATACCGGATACCGAAAAGTGATGCGGAAACTGGTACAATGGAAGCGGGTAGAGAGTAAACGGGAAAGGAGATACAGAAGATGAAAAGAAGAATATTTTGCTGTCTGACAGCAGCCCTTGCAATAAGCCTTGCCGCCTGCGGAAGTGGGAATGGTTCCTCTGCCGTAACAGACGAGGCGGATATGGACGCGCCCGCGACGAAGCCGTCAGAGGATATGGAGCTGGATTCTGGATTCAGTGTGGATACGGAAGAATCGGAGGACCCCGGAAATTCGGAAGACTCGAAGGAACTGGAAGACTCGAAGGATTCGGAGGATTTGGAGAGTTCGGAGACCCCGGAAGAGGACGAAAACGCAGATGCTTCCGTCACGGTGGACGGACAGATGATGACAACGCCGTATTTTACCGTGAAACTCCCGGAGGACTGGAAGGATCTGGTTTCCTGGAGTGCATATCAGCATACCGATGAGAGCGAACAGTATTATTCCCTTGGATTTGCGGCTAAGGAGTGTGCAGAGGCAGGAGAGGGAGGAAACCTCTGCTCCATCCAGGTTTCCACCGCTCCGCCGCAGTTCATCCGGTATGTCGGCGGAGAGTTTGTCTGCGGTCTGAAGAAAACGGGAGAGCAGAAGGTTTCTGCCTATATCGGAGTTTCCTATCCGACCGACGTTCAGTTCGGGGAGAAGACGAAGGATTTGTACGATAAGCTGTATGCAGAGGCGCAGAGAATCAAGGACTCCATTGCACCTGCGTCCGGCTACGAGAAGGTGGAGATGACCTACGCGGAAGCTCTGTCTGATGTGGAAACGACAGATACCGGAGTCATTCTGGATGCCGCCATGCACACTTTCACCATGCAGACGATGGGCGGTGATATTATCACCTTTGGCGTGGACGATATGTCCGCAGCATCAAAGGATGAGATTCTGCTGGGTCATTGCTATGAGATTACCTACACCGGACTGATTGAAAATGACGGTGATACCTCGGGAGCTTCGCTGGTTTCTCTGAAGAACATTGATGATACCGTGGCGGAGAAGAACTTCGATGCGATGTACACGGCGAGCCAGGTTGTGCTGGCCTTTCATATGAAGAGCTCGGATTATCTGGCGGGACTGTGCAGATTTCCGATGACACTGGATGGGAAGAAGATTTCGTCTCAGGAGGAACTGGCTTCGATGGATTTCGATGATGCATTTACCGCTGATCTGCAGCGGAACATCCGTTACTGCGATCTGGTGGATGCAGAGATTTCCGGGGATCGTTTCAGCATCAGCCTGATCGGTCAGGCTCCGGAGGTCGTAATCGAAAAGAACAAGGATGTGGACACCTGGTCCGTGACGGCCATCAATAATCAATAAAGCCGGGCCGATATAAAATCGGAAAAATTACATGGGGAGGCAATTCGGAAAACGAATTTGAAATAGTTTATTGATATGGAACAGAACCAGTTGTTAAAAGACCTGCGTGACGGGAAGACGCTGACCTTTCGCCAGCAGCTTCTTCTGATTGTGCAGCTGAGCATACCGGGAATCCTTGCGCAGATTTCCGAGATTATTATGGAATATATTGATGCATCCATGGTGGGATCACTGGGCGCAGGTGCATCGGCTTCCATTGGACTGATTGCCTCTACTACCTGGCTGATGGGCGGCATCGGAAACGCCGCGGGAACCGGCTTTACCGTGCAGATTGCGCAGTATGTCGGTGCTGGAAGAGAGAAGAAGGCGCGTGATATTTTCCGTCAGGGACTGGTTTCGGTTCTTTTGATCGGGGCTGTGATCGCAGCGATCGGAGGTGGAATTCACGGGAAGCTTCCGGCTTGGCTCGGAGGGGATCAGGAGATTGTCGGAATGGCCTCCGCTTACTTTCTGATTTTCGCACTCTCGATGCCGGTAAAGGCTTTGCTGAATCTGGTTTCCGGAGCCCTGCAGTGCACCGGAAATATGACAGCTCCCAGTGTCCTTCTGGTATTGACCTGCATTCTGGATGTGATCTTCAACTCATTCCTCATCTTTTCGGAGCATCAGATTGCGGGGATTACGCTTCCCGGAGCGGGACTCGGCGTAGCCGGAGCGGCGCTCGGTACGACACTTGCGCAGGCGACGGCGCTGATTGCCGGCTTCCTTTATATCCAGTGGAAGAGTCAGATTCTGCGACATCACAGAGGTGAGAAGCTCAGGATGCAGTCTCATGACCTTCAGATTGCATCGAAAATAGCAATCCCGATTGCCTTTGAATCTTCCATTCTGTGTGCGGCGCAGATTACCTGCACCACCATTGTGGCACCGCTTGGAACGCTCGCAATTGCGGCAAATTCGCTGGCGGTTACGGCGGAGAGCCTTTGCTACATGCCGGGCTATGGAATCGGAACAGCTGCAACCACTCTGATTGGTCAGAGCATCGGCGCAGGCAGAAAGGACCTGGTTCGAAGATTGGGGTGGCTGACAACGATCTTCGGTTCGCTTCTGATGGCAGGAAGCGGAGCACTGATGTTCATTCTGGCACCGCAGATGATCGGAATTCTTACGCCCGATCCGGAGGTTCGGGCACTGGGAGCAGCGGTGCTGCGGATCGAAGCCTTTGCGGAGCCGATGTTCGGCGCATCCATCGTGGCAAGCGGCGTATTCCGCGGTGCAGGAGATACCCTGGCACCTTCCTGCATGAGCCTGATCAGCATGTGGGCGGTGCGAATCCCACTGGCGGCCTTCCTGGCCCCAAGAATCGGTTTGAAGGGCGTGTGGATCGGCATGTGCACAGAGCTGTGCTTCCGCGGGGTGATTTTCCTGGTTCGCCTTGCCGGACACCGCTGGTCTGAGAAAAGCGTTGCGCAGAAGGTGTGAAATGTAAGTAACAGCGTTCCTACATTTTCAATGTGGGCATGCAAACTCAGGATGGCTTTGTATGTGGCATGCAATGCATACCTGTGAGCTGATATCGAGGCTTGCGGATGACTTTCTGGCTGTCAGAGTAATCCTTATATTGATTTTGAGGCCTTGGGGGATAATTTCTTCAACACCAAAGCATCCTTGGCCAGACATTCCTGCGAACAGAGATGATTTTTTGCACCGAAGATAATCCCTGACAAGCTATTTTTTCAAACAGAGATGCTTTTCGTTGTTGAAGAATAATCTCTGGCGGAGAATTCTTGCAAATGAGGATGATTTACAGCACTGAAAATAATCCCTGATCAGATATTTCTCTAAGCAGAGATGCTTTCCTCTGCTGAAAAGCATCCTTGGCCAGACATTCCTGCGAACAGAGATGATTTCCCGACAAACAAGCATCCCTGACCACAGTGCTACCTGAAAAGTCGGACAATAACAAAGAAAGGCTTCGCGGCCGGTTACTCAAAACCGACTGCGAAGCCCTTTTACTGCCTCATTTTATCTATGAAGATAATTCACGGAGTGCTGCTTCACTGCATCGATGGCAGCCTTGCGGTAAGCGGGAGCGTCCATGCCAGTGGTATCTACGCCGAAGGCGGGACGTCACGGATGGCAGCGACCGCAGGGATCGTAGCCATCGGCGATGATCTGATCTCTCGACTCGGTAACAATTCTTTTATTCTTCTCCTTCATCTGCGATACACTGGAGCAGTCCGGATCATGGAACTTATGTGTATTGGTATTCAGAACATAGGTCTTTTCTGCAGAAGAATCCGATGCTGCGGCCTTACCGGCACTCGAAACAGCCTTGTTCTTCTGGCCGGTCTCGTCCTTCTGGCCAGGGCCTGCATTTCCCAGAGTATTGATATCGGCATTCCTTTCTGTCTGAAAGGTTACCTTTTTCCCGTCGCTGACAGCCGTGATGGTACCCTGCAGGTCGGTCCGGCAGGTTTTCACATCGGCACCGCGGAGTCTGGACAGGACGGCCTCGGTTGGGTGTCCGTAGGTGTTGTCTGCACCGACGGAAATGACAGCATATTGTGGATTGACGGTGCGAAGGAACAGGTAGGAGGTTGAGGTGTCGGAGCCGTGATGTCCAACCTTCAGGACCGTGCTCTCAAGGTCATAGCCGGATTCCAGGAGCTCCTGTTCCTCCTCCCGCTCCGCGTCTCCGGTAAACAGGAAGGAGGTATCGCCGAAGGTGACCTTCAGGACGATGGACGAATTGTTGCCCTCGGCCTGCGGATCTGTGGGACCGAGAATTCTGACCTGTGCACCTCCGAGAGAGAATTCATCGCCTGCTTTTGGAACGGTGATGGATTTCCCCTGCTTCTTCAGATATCTGACGAAGCTCTGAAAGGTTTTGGTGGTTCCGGAGGTGACCGGGCAATAGGCCGTGCCCACCTTTGCATAATTCAAGGCACCGGACAGCCCTCCGATGTGGTCGGCGTCTGTGTGCGTTGCAACCATGACATCAAGATAGGAAATCTGATTCTTCTTCAGCCAGGAATATATATAGGAGGAGGCCTTTGCCTTTCCGCCGTCAATCATCATGGTCTGTCCGCCGCACTGCAGAACAGCGGCGTCTCCCTGTCCGACATCCAGAAAGGTGACGGTGAGAAGTTCCTTCTGCTCTCCGGAAGAAGATTTCGCAGATTGAGAGACGGATGCTGTATGTTCTGCTGCCTGTATCGATGTGATATTCGGTGCGGTATGGCCTGAATTCGAGAGAACAGAAGCTGATGCCAGCAGGAGAAAAAACGTCAGAAGCAGAGAACCAATTCGTCCGGAACGGTTTTTCCACGGGATTCTATTCATGTAAAGATACGCTTTCTGTGTTTGAGATGTATTCATCATAACGCGGAAGGCGGTATCTGTCTACAAAAAATCGAACGAGCGTTCGAATGGCCTGGAGAAGAGTTCAAGGGAAAACAAAATCTGAAGTGAAACAGAAAGGAAAGCAGGAGAAAGGAAAGCAGGAGAAAGGAAAGTAAAATGGAGAAAGGAAAGTAAAATAAATGAGGCAGTCAATTTCGGTTCCCAATTGACTGCCCCTTATGAAATAAAGCGATTAATCTGCATGTTGCGCATCCTCTCTTTCTTTCATTCTGTATTCTGTTGTGTGAAGATAACTAGTACATTGGATTGTCCTCTGGTAAGATCTTCTTCGATACTTCCTTTATTATGGATGTGGAACCTTACCTCTTCATTGGTCTGTACCTCTTTTCTTTTGTTGATTTTATGATAACCGAAGAACTACAATGTGTCAACCAATATAAAGAGCAACATGTAAATAATCAGAATATACATAATAAACAGCTTAATTCAGAAACAATAGAGAGAATAAAAGAAGGGCGGAGACATGAAGCTGACTATGCTTGGAACCGGAAACGCAGTTGTGACAGAGTGCTACAATACCTGCTTTGTCCTGGAGGACGAAGAAC
>HF986554.1:11006-25513 GCA_000431495.1 Firmicutes bacterium CAG:791
GAAACGGCCTCCTTCATCAGTTGAAGGAGGCCGGTATTTCCTGGAAGGATATCCGCGTGATGTTCCTGACGCATCGTCATCTGGATCATCTGATGGGGATGATCTGGATGCTTCGGATGATTCTTCAGAATATGCAGCGCGGGAACTACGAGGGGGAGGCGGTCATTTATGGTCATGATGAGGTGATCACCCTTCTCCGGGAGATGGCGGAGAAGCTTCTTACGAAGAAGGAATGTGCCTTTCTGGATGAGAGACTGCATCTGGTTGAGGTGAAGGACGGTGAGGAGAAGACGATTCTCGGAAGAAGGGTGACGTTCTTCGACATTCATTCGACCAAGGCGAAGCAGTTTGGCTTCTGCATGGAGCTGGAGGCAGGGGAGAATGGAAGAAAACTTACCTGCTGCGGGGATGAGCCTTACAACGAGTGCGAGAGGAGCTATGCGGAAGGAGCAGACTGGCTTCTTCTGGAGGCCTTCTGCCTGCATTCACAGGCTGATATTTTCAAGCCCTATCAGAAAAACCACTCCACGGCAGCGGATGCGGCGAAGCTTGCGGAGGAGCTTGGGGCCAAAAATGTGATCCTTTATCATACGGAGGATCGGAACATTAAGGAACGGAAACAACTATACACCGAAGAGGGAAGAAATTATTTCCACGGGAATCTTCTCGTCCCGGAGGATCTGGAGATCATTCTGCTGTAGAATAGTATAAAATGGACAAAAAATACTGCATTGGGCTATAATAATGTGTAATTTTGCCTTATTTAAAGTAAAGCAGGGGGACATATATGATTCGGGCTGCGGACTTTCGGATCGGCTTCTCTCCCGGGTCATCCGGAAGGAAGCCGTGGAATCTGAAAATCGTAGAAGAGGGTTGACTTCGGAAACGAAAGGGTCTATAACAACAACTATCAAATTTGAGGACAAAGGGGTCCGGACACAATGGTGGTGTCCGGGCCCCTTTTGCGTAGTCAGGAAGGCTGCGCGTCCGAAGGAATCATCGGAGGAAGGAACCCATGTATAAGGCAGTCATGTACGGTCTCCGGCCGGATGAGGTGCCGCTTCTTCAGAAGGAGCTGGAGGAGCTCCGAGGGAGAGGACAGGAGCTGGAAATTATCACAACACCGGAGTATCTGACAAAGGACAACACATCACTGGCAGAGGGTGCAGATGCCGTTCTGATTGTAGCGGCCTGCAAAATCACCGAAGAGGTTGCGGAAGGACTTCACCGGGCAGGAGTCCGGTACATTCTGACGCGATCGACCGGCTTTGATCAGATCAGCAAGGAGGCCATTCGGAAATTCGGCATCCGGGCGGCCAATGTCCCGGTGTACAGCACCAATGCGGTGCCGGAATTTACGGTTCTTCTGATGCTGTCACTCGTTCGGAAGTGGAAAACGATGGAGAAGAAGCTTTCCCATCAGGACTTCACACTGCAGGGCGTGCAGGGAAAAGAGCTTGGCTCCATGACGCTTGGTCTGTTTGGAACGGGGAAGCTCGGAATCAAAACAGCAGAAATTCTTCATGCAATGGGCTGCACCATTCTTGCCAGCTCGCCGCATGAGAAGGAAGAAGCAAAGCCCTATGTGACCTATACGACGCAGGATGAGGTATTCCGGAAGGCGGATCTTTTGTTTTTCCACTGCGTTCTGAACGATGCGACGAGGCAGATGGTAAACCGTGAGAGCATCGCGAAGATGAAGAACGGTGTGTATCTTGTCAACACGGCGCGGGGCGGTCTGGTGGACTTTGAGGCCGTTCTGGATGGTCTGAAGAGTGGAAAGATCGCAGGCTTTGCCAGCGATGTCTATGACAAGGAGGCTCCGTTCATCCGCAAGGATCTGACCGGTGAGAAGCTGGAGGATCCGGTTCTGGCAGAGCTTTTGAGCAGAGAGGACGTGATCCTCACGCCGCATGTGGCATTTTTCACCGAAACCAGTGTTTCCAATCTGATTCGTCTTTCGCTGGAGAGCCTGATCGAATTCGAAACCACCGGAACGTGTGAGCGGGAAGTGTACCGCACATAAGAGCAAAATAAAAGCATAAGCGGAAAGCAATGGCGCTTTCTTTTCAGAGGGCGCCGTCTGTGTATGTCCGGAAGGCCCTTCTGATCGGAAAGCGGAGGAAGGAGCACATAAAATGAGTACACAGAAAAAAGAAGCAGCAGAAACAAAGAAAACAGAACTGCGGACACAGGCAACCTTGAAGGAGTCCCTGGTGCTGATGACGGCAGTCATCGTCTGGCTGGTGGTGTGCGTGCGGAGCGGCGCAAGTCTTGCGATTCCGATGCTCTGCACATGGGCGATTATTTTCGGGTTCTGTAAGATTCGCAGCATTGATTACGGCAAGGTTCAGACAGCGATGTTTGATGCTATCCGTTCCGCACTTGGCGCCATCCTGATTCTTCTGGTGGTCGGCGTGATGGTCGGTACCTGGATTGCCTCCGGAACAATTCCCGCTATTATCTATGTTGGTCTTAAGCTGATCAATCCGCAGGTGTTCCTTCTGTGCGCACTGATCATCTGCTCCCTTCTGTCGCTGGCAACCGGTACCTCCTACGGAAGTGCAGGATCAGCCGGAATTGCCATGATGGCAATCGGTGAGGCAATGGGCATTCCGGTCGGCATGACGGCAGGTGCCGTTCTCTGCGGCGCACTGTTCGGAGATAAGCTTTCCCCGTTTTCTGATACCACGAACATGGCACCTGCGATGGCGGGCGGCGAGCTTTTCAAGCACATCAAGTCGATGCTGTACACCACGATTCCCACATATGTAATCAGTGGTGTTCTGTTCACAATTCTCGGCCTTCGTTATGGCAGTGCAAACTATGACCCGACACTGATCAATGAGACCTGTGAAGGAATCCGTGCAAACTTCAACATTTCCCCGCTGACGATGATTCCGGTCGCTGTCGTGATTGTCCTTCTGATGTTTAAGGTGGATGCGGTTCCTGCCATCCTTCTTGGCGGCATTGCAGGTCTGATCGCTGCCATCCCGCTTCAGGGACAGAACCTGGTGGATATGCTCGGAATTGCATACAACGGTTTTGCAATTGAGTCCGGAAATGAACTGATTGACAAGCTTCTGAACAGAGGCGGCATTACCTCGATGACCTCTACGGCTTATGTCATGATCTTCGCGGTTGGTCTTGGCGGCGCACTGGAGAGACTTGGAGTTCTTCGTCATCTGACTGATCCTGTTGTTTCCAAAATCCGCAGCATTCCGCAGCTCGTTGGCTCTACTCTGATTGTCTCTTATGCCTGCGGCATGATCGGCTGCACGATGGCAATGGATCACGTTCTGACCGGTAAGATTATGGCTCCTGTTTATAAGGAGAAGGGAGTTGCTCCGGAGGTTCTTTCCAGAACCATGGAGGACTGCGGCACGGTAGGTGCTGTTCTGTATCCGTGGCACACCTCCAGCATTTATTTCTGCGGCGTCCTTGGCGTAACCTATCTGCAGTATCTGCCTTATGCATTCATGAGCTACCTGGCACCTGTGGCAGCCATGCTCTGCGCACTGACCGGATTCGGAATCTGTTATTCCAATCGTGAGCTGGCGCGTAAGTCCTTTGCAAAGCTTCCCGGAGAAGCCAAGGTACCTGCTGGGGAGAAGCCTGTGGCAGGAACGGTCTGAGGACGGAATGCATTGCGGAACAGAATAAAAAGAAAAGAATAAAAAGAAAAGAAGAGGATATGTGATGAAACAGGATTTTGATTTGCTTGCGGGGGCGGAGCACCTTGCCGATGTTCCGGTTTCCGGGATTCGTACCATTATGAACAAGGCGGCAGCACTTCGCGCGAAGGGACATGACGTGATTCCCTTCAGCGCCGGTGAGCCCAGCTTCAACACGCCGGAGCCCATCGCACAGGCGACCATCAAGGCGCTGAATGCGCATATGACACATTACCCGGCCAACTGGGGACAGCTTTCCCTTCGGAAGGCGATTGCGGAGAAGGTAAAAAAGGACATCGGGGTCAGCTATGATCCGGAAACCGAAATTCTGGTTACCTGCGGAGGTGCAGAGGGACTGAATGACTGCATCTGTTCTGTTGTGGATCCGGGAGACGAGGTTATTATTTTCAAGCCTGCCTTTATCAACTACGAAGCGTTGGTGAAGGAATGCGGCGGCAAGGTGATTGATGTCAATCTGAAGCCGGAGAATGGCTTTGAGATCAGCATTTCAGATGTGGAGGCCGTCATTACGGAGAAAACAAAGCTTCTGGTTCTCAATTCTCCGAACAACCCGACCGGTGTGGTATATGGAAGGTCACAGCTTGCAAAGCTTTGCGAGCTTGCGGTAAAGCATAACTTCCTGATTCTGTCCGATGAGATGTACAGCAGCCTGACCTATGACGGCGCGAAGTTTTATTCGGTGGCATCCTTCCCTCATATGAAGGAGCGGTGCCTGATCGTCAATGGTTTCTCCAAGACCTACGCGATGACGGGCTGGCGTCTTGGTTATGTCACAGGGCCTGCAAAGCTGATGCCGGTTCTGGTGAAGCATCATCAGTATGTGACGACTTCGATCACAACCTTTATTCAGGAGGGGGCAGCAGAAGCGATGAACCTTCCGGAGACCATGAAGGATGTGGAGGCGATGCACGACGAGTTTGCCAGGAGACGCAAGCTCATGATGGAGGGTCTGGACCGCATCCCGAAGCTTTCGTACGTGGCGCCGCACGGAGCCTTTTACATCATGGTGGATGTCAGCAAAACCGGAATGACAGGCGAGGAGTTTGCGGAAAAGCTTCTTTATGAAAAGTATGTGGCAACGGTTCCTGCCATCTGCCTCGGAAGCCACTGCGGAGATTTTGTCCGCTTCAGCTTCGCAGCAGATGAGGAGAAGATCCGTGAGGGACTGAAGAGAATAGAAGAATTCCTGCAATAAGGATTCCGGTCTGTCCGGCAACATGATCTGATATGGAACAATTGCAAAGCCTTCCCGGAAACGGGCGGGCTTTGTTTTACGATGAGGAAGGAGAAGACTGGAAATGCTTTCGGAAATGCTGCAGCTGATGGGAGAGATGCTGTTTTTGATGGTAACGGGGCTGGTGATCCGGCAAATCGGAATGGTAACGAATGAGGGGAGAAAATGCCTGACGGATCTCATCCTGTATGTCATTCTTCCCTGCAATATTGTGCGTGCCTTTGTGAATGAGGAAGGCAGCGTAGCCGGCATCGGCAGTGCGTTGGGGCTGGTGCTTCTGATTTCTGTCCTGATTCAGATCCTGTGCACCATCATCGGATATGTCTGCTACCGCATGATGAACGAGGGAGAGAAGCAGGTATTCCAGTATGCAACGGTCTGCTCCAATGCAGGCTTTATGGGAAATCCTCTGACAGAGGCTGTCTTCGGGGATATGGGACTTTTATATGCGTCGATTTATCTGATTCCGCAGCGGATTGTCATGTGGACGGCGGGAGTGTCGTATTTTAACCGGGGATCGAGCCGGAAGGGCCTGCTGAAAAAGGTGCTGGTGCATCCCTGCATGATTGCAGTTTACATCGGGCTGTTTCTGATGCTGACGGGGATCCCGCTTCTGGGCTTTATGGATAAGACGGTTTCGGCGCTTTCCTCCTGCACGACGGCGATGACGATGGTTTATATCGGAACCATTCTGTCGGATGTGGACTGGAAGACAATTGTGACAGGGAAGCAGCTTTACTTTTCTGTGATGAGGCTGGTGATCATTCCGCTCATCGTATGGCTTCCCTGCAGATTCCTTCAGGTGGATCCGCTTATTACCGGTGTGTCGGTCTTTCTGGCAGCGATGCCGGCAGGATCGACGACGTCGCTTCTTGCTGCCAAATATGGGGCGGATGCGGATTCCGCCGCCAAATGTGTGGTTCTCAGCACGGCTTTGTCTGTGATTACCGTGCCGGTATGGGGGCTTTTACTCGGAGGCATCTGAGGAGGCAGGGGGTGTGCGGAACCATGCCTGCACATCTTCGCCGATACTCCTTGCTTTCAGAAATTCTCCGAAGAAGGCAGAGAAGCGCTCTGCACCTCTTTCATTCATGTGTCCCACATCGCTGTAGTTCTCATTGCCGGAGGGATCGAAGTACTCCGGCAGAATCAGATTGAAATCATAGAATTCAAATCCGGCTTCTGCAAACAGGGAAGCAATTTCTGCGTCGGTTTCCAGGTAATTCTCTAACGGGTAGATGCTGAGCCAGTTGGGATAGGGCACCACGATGACGGTCAGGCTTACCTGATTGGCTGCGCAGAGATCCCGGATGCCGGCAAGCTCCTCTCTATTCTCTTCCGAAATGTACAGATCCTTCAGTGAGACAGCGGTTTTATCCCATTCCTCTGCCTCTTCCCAGGTGATAAATTCAAAATCCGGATTCAGCTCTTCGGAAGAGGACAGAAAGCCCTGCGCCGTTCGGTGGCCTTCCGCGTCCAGAATGGTACCGGAGATCTTTTCCTTCAGGTTCCGCGAGAGGTTGGAGCTCCGGTTATAAACCCAGGGCGTCAGGTAGGTCAGGCTTGCCGGCTTTCCGAAAAAGGCAGGCGAGGTCATGAACGTCAGATCATCCAGGAGTCTTGCGGAAACGGATGGTTCCGTAATCGCCTTGGCGTGCCAGTAGCTCTGATCAGCACGGAAATTGTCGCTGCAGTCGAGGTCCAGAATTTCGTGGTCGATGACAAGAACGGCGTTCTGAATATGATGATCCCGGACTGCGGCTGCAATGGCGTCGCGGGAATTGGCAAGCGACTGCATGTTGGTTGCCATGTTGCAGGAGGAGCTGCCGCATATTCGGTCGAGTGTGGCGGGATTGATTCCCTGCAGGCACTGCGAGGTTCCGACAAAGACCGTATCCAGATTTTCACAGCTGCGGTAGTTTCGCCACATTTCCTCTGAGGGGCCAAGATAAGGCTCCATCAGAAAGGAGAGAACTCCGTTCAGAAGAAACAGGCAGACCAGAAGACAAAGGCTTTTCCGCAGAACGCAAGTGTTCCGCCGGAAAGAGAATGTGCGTTTTGCAGAACCGCGGTCCTGCTTCTTGGATATTCCGGAATCAGAAATTTGCATACAGGAAGCCTCCCGCAGATTCAGTGAACAGGAATGAGGCGATGACAAGAAGCATCATCAGAATGACGATCAGCATCTTCCGGACGAAACGTCCATGAATGATCTGTCCGCAGACGTCACATCCCCGCTCCTTTTGAATGCTGTCTGCAAATACGAGAATCAGGCCAAGGAAGGCGACGGCATATCCGCCTGCAATGTTAAACAGGGTGGAATGTCCGATGATTTCCGATACAATGCCATCCTTCAGGGCAGTCAGCCGGAAATCTGTCAGGGTAACGGCGAAGGCCTGCAGGCAGCTCTGGAGATGAATGATCCGGTCAAAATACCATCCGATGTTGACAATGACAAAGGTTCGCACGATGCGGAATGCATGAAAGCCGCGCGATCCGGTATTCATCCGGAGCTTTGCGGCCAGCTTCTTCCAGAAAGGCTCTGTGAGATCGGAGAGCGCAATGACCATTCCGTTGTACAAACCCCAGAGAACGTAATGAAGCTGGGGGCCGTGCCAGATGCCGACCACGAAGAAGACCACCAGGTTGGCAATTCCGGCAGGAAGCACGCGTCCGAAATGTCTGCCGTTTTTCCCCATATGCTTCGTGCACCATTTGCCGAAGTTCTGCATTGGCTTCAGCAGAGCGAACGGATAGAACAGATAATCGCGCATCCACGCGCCGAGTGAAATGTGCCAGCGGCGCCAGAAATCTCCAAGGGAGGTGGAGAAGTAGGGCTGTCGGAAGTTTGGCGCAAGCTCGATGCCAAAGAGCAGGGAAACGCCGGAGATGATGTCGATGCCGCCGGAGAAATCTGCATACTGCTGGGCGGAATATAAGAGAATCGCAAACACAACGAGACTTCCGGGAAGTCGTGAAATATCCCCGTCCAGAACCGAGGAGATGCTTCCGACCAGCATATCCGCAATGGCGTATTTCTTCATGAGTCCGAAGAGAATGAGGAGAAGAGCACGCTTGGTGCGATCGCCGTCCCAGTGATTCTCACGGAAAAACTGGGGCCGGAGCTTGTCATACCGGCCGATCGGTCCCTGGAGAAGCTGCGGGAACCAGGAGACGAACAGGAAAAAGTGCAGAAAATTCCGCTCTGCCGGATACTTCCCGTTATACTGGTCAATCAGGTATGAGATGGCCTGAAACGTGTAAAAGGAAATTCCGAGCGGCAGAAGAAGACCGGAAAAGGCAGGAATCAGCGCAGTAAAGTATTTCAGCCATGCGAGAATGCCGAAGTTCAGAAGGAGAACGCAGGCAAGGATGATTCGCTTTTCAGAAGCAATTTTCTTCTTTGCCGTCTTGCGTTCTGCAGAAGAGGAAAAGCCGGTTTTCTTCTGCCTCTGATACGCGGCATCCCGGCGGGACAGAAGAAGTCCGCCGCCCCAGACCGTGAAGGCTGTGGTCAGCATAAGAAGAATGGCTTCCCTGCCGGAGAAGAGATAAAAGCCAAGGCTTGCGGCAAGAAGAAGGACCCACTGAAAACGGCCTGCTGCGCGGGAAATCCGCGGCAGCAGGAAATAAGCAGCCAGCAGTATTGAAATAAACAGAAAGTATTGTAGTGAGAACAGTTCCATAATAGTGGTATTCTACCATAGGAAGTGATGAAAGGAACTACCGGACAGCCGGTGAGGAAGCAAGAATCTTTTCAATACAATGGTTTAATGTCATTTGGTGCGATGTGGCATAAATGACAAGCTGACGGTGTAAATCCGGAGAAATACGAACGTTAAAGCTTCCTTTATATGCAATTTCGGGCTCATGTCCTTCTGCTCTGCATGATTCCAAATATTCATTGACAGATCTGTGAAAATCGGCAAGCAGTTCATGAGCGGTTTCGCCTTCATAAGAAATTAACGAACGAATTCCCATTACTTTTCCAAAGAAAAGCTCATCTTCTTCAGAAAATTCTACAGAACCAAGGTATCCCTTATATTGCATTGTGTTATTCAAATGAAATCCTCCTGCTCCAGAAATTCGATTAACTGCTTCACTTGATAAGTTTTCAATTCCTTTTGGGGATGTGGTTTGTGAAGCATGATACAGCCATGAGCTTCATGGAAAAAAATTACGCGGGAGCCACTTGTTTTCCCTTTGTTGGAACGCGTAAATCCTAAAAAAACCAGCAAGGTTTCGGCGTCGTGAAATGTAAAATTCTTTGGTCTGGATTTAAGTGACTGGATCAGCTTTTCTTTTTGTCCCATGTTATTTCTCCTTAAATTGTACGGTAGGGATGATTGAAATGCAACCAGAAATAGTTGCAAAGCAAAGCACGAAATGAATGCGGTTTTTTTACAAGTCAGCTAAGTGAGCGTGGACACAGAAAATAACGAAGAGAATATAAATGTTGAGATTTTTATGAAATACGATCTGAAAAGATAGGTACCAGGTGCTTGCACAGTGAAAGGTAAAGAAGCAAGCGATATTTTTATATTACAGAGATAAGGCGCAAAGGACAATAGAAAAGAATTAAGTTACAATAAAAGCCCGGAATGTTTTCTGCCTTTAGCGGGAAACATTCCGGGCTTGCAAATGCACGCTTCGGGGGTTAACAAGGAGGGGGAACCGAAAGCGGCGCTTTTTGCAGGGGGAGGGACTGCAGCAGGGCTACAGTCCGGTTATGAAAAGAAAAAGTTTTGTTGGCTGTCAGATGCTTGCTTCATCTGACATTATTTATGTTAAAACAGGTCTGTGAACAAAATGTGTGCAGAATGTGGGCATTCTGTGAGAAATACGTAAAGGAATTTGAAAATGAAATGGATTCAATGTGACGAAGGCTGGCTTGATGAACTGGCGGACTTTTATGACAGAGTAGTGACCTATCTGGAGACTCATATCAACTATCCGAAGTGGAGTCATGCGTATCCCTGCAGAGAGAGCGTGGAGGCGGCGATTCATCGGGGGGATCAGTATGCCTGTCTGGAGGACGGGAGGATTGTTGGTGCTGCGGTGATGAATGATAACCCGGGCGGCGCCTATGAGAAGGGGGACTGGTCCTGTGACCTGCAGGAAGGTGAGTATCTGATCATTCATTCTCTTGCGGCAGATCCGGAGCGGCAGGGCTGCGGAATCGGAGATTTTATGGTGAAGTGTGCGCTGTCTTTTGCAAAAGCAAATGGGTATAAGGCGATCCGGCTGGACGTGGTTCCGGGGAATACACCGGCGCAGAGGCTGTACAGACACAATGGATTCACGTATGCCGGCACAAGAGATCTTGAGCGCGGAATTGAATACATTCCGGAGTTTGAGCTGTATGAGAAGAATATGACAGAATGACCGGTTCTTTGGTAAAATTATCTTATATGGGCAGGAAATCTGTCTGGACCTGAGCAATGGACGATGGAGGAAGGGGAGAGCATCAATGACCGCTATATTGCTCCGGAGATCCTTTCAAGGGTTCCGGGTGGAAGCTATGCATACTTCGATGCAGACGGGAATTATTACCGCAGCGGATTCGGCCTGCATTATGAATCGGATCAGTGAAAGCCTGATCGAGTGGAGGAAATGGTGAATCAATCGGTGAAGGATAACTACATACATAACATTCTGGAGCTTCTGGAGCGGTCGGCGGAGCGCTTTCCGGACCGGCCGGCGTTCGGAGATCCCGAAAAGGACATCACGTTCCGGGAGCTGGTACGGAAGGCAAGGGCAGCAGGAGAGCTTCTTGCTGCGGATGTTCCGTCTGAAAGCCCTGTGGCGTTCTATCTGGAGAAGTCCGTGGATGCGGTGACTGCAATGTTCGGCGCTGTCTATGCAGGGGGCTTCTACAGCTTTATTGATGTGCGGCAGCCTGCAGCAAGGGCGCAGAAGGTGCTTGATGTACTGGAGCCTGCGGTCCTGATTACGGATGAAGAGAATGTGGAAAAGGCAGAGGAGCTTTCCTTCGGGGGGCGAAGAATCCTTTTGAAGGATCTTCTGGAGCAGGCAGGAAAGATTCTTTCCGGGCAGGAAGAGCCGCTTCCTCCGCTTTCCCCTGTGCTTGCGCGCATCCGAAGCGTCATGACGGATACAGCACCGCTTTATGTGAATTTCACAAGCGGCTCCACCGGAACGCCGAAGGGAGTTGCGGTCTGCCACAGGAGTGTGATTGAGTTCATCGCACATTTTGCACCGCTCTTTCAGGTGACGGAAGAAGACATCTTCGGCAATCAGGCGCCATTTGATTTTGATGTGTCGGTAAAGGATATTTACAGCGGACTGTACACCGGAGCGAAGGTGCAGATCATTCCGAGGGAGTATTTCAGCAATCCGACGCAGCTGATGGACTATCTGTGTGAGAAGAAAACAACGATCCTCATCTGGGCGGTCAGCGCAATGTGTTTTGTTTCCATTATGAATGCATTGGACTACCGCATACCGGAAACGGTGCGGGCGGTCGGCTTTTCCGGCGAAGTGATGCCCATCAAGCAGCTGAAGGTCTGGAAGAAATATCTGCCGGATGCCATGTATGTCAATCTGTATGGTCCGACGGAGATCACCTGCAACTGTACCTACTATGTTCTGGATCCGGGGAAGGAATATGGACTGGAGGAGGTTATTCCGGCAGGCACAGCCTTTGAAAATGAGAAGGTGTTCCTTCTGAATGAGGAAAATCAGGAGGTGGATCCGTCTGATTTATCGGGTGAGGGCGAGATCTGCGTGGGCGGAACCTGCGTTGCTCTTGGCTACTATCGGGATCCGGAACGGACTGCGGCGGCGTTTGTCCAGAATCCGCTGAATGATCGTTATCCGGAACGGATTTACCGGACGGGTGACATCGGGCGTTATGATGCAGACGGAAATCTTGTTTATGTTTCCCGCAAGGATTTCCAGATCAAGCATCTGGGGCACCGCATTGAGCTTGGTGAAGTGGAGGCGGATACCATGGCAAGGGACGGCGTTTCCCGTGCCTGCTGCATCTATGACGTGAAGAAGAAACGGCTGATCCTGTTTTACACCGGAGAACGTGATAAAAAGGATCTGGAAAAGGAGCTGAGAGAAATTCTGCCTCCCTTTATGGTTCCGAACAAGACCATCCGGCTGGAGGAGATGCCTCTCAACAAGAATGGAAAGATCGACCGACATGCGCTGGAAGCAATTTATCAGAAGCCTTCCGGAAAGTGATGAGGAGAATGATGAACGACGAAGCATTGATCCATATTGTACGGCAATACGGGACACCGACGTATGTGTTTGATACGGAGGCGCTGAAGAACCGTGTCCGGGAGATTTCTGAAATGGTCGGAGAGCAGGTGAAGCTTTGCTATTCGATTAAGGCAAATCCGTTTCTGATTCCTGCGATGCTGGAGGTGGTTTCACATCTGGAGGTCTGCAGCCCCGGAGAACTGGAAATCTGCGAGGCACTCAAGGTCCCGATGGAGAGCGTGGTTTATTCGGGCGTCAACAAGGAGCCCTCGGATGTGAGGCAGGCCGTGAAGGACGGCGTTGGAATCTGTACGGCAGAATCGCTCCGCCACGTGATGCTTCTTCAGAATGCCGCGAAGGCCGCAGGGAAGAAGGTCCCGGTACTTCTGCGTCTGAATTCCGGTGCACAGTTCGGGATGTCGAGAGAGGATCTCCTTTCTGTGATCCGGAACCGTGACAGGTATCCGGATCTGACCATCGAGGGTGTTCATTATTTCGCCGGAACGCAGCGGAAGAACAAGGGACTTCATCAGCAGAAGGAAGAACTGCAGATGCTGAAGGAGCTTTTCCAGGAGATAAAGGAAACGGAGGGCTTTGTTCTTCATAAGCTGGAATATGGGCCGGGACTTCCGGTTCCTCTTTTTGAGGGGGCAGACTTCTCGGATACGCTTGGCCCGATGAGAGAGCTGGCACCTGTTCTGCAGGAGGTCTCGCAGTGGGCGGAGCTTACGGTGGAGGCCGGTCGTTTTTTTGCCACGGAGTGCGGATACTATGTGACAAAGGTCGTTGACAGCAAGCGCGTGGAGAATAAGAAATACTGCATTGTGGACGGCGGGATCAACCATGTGAATTATCTGGGACAGATCATGGGAATGAAGCTTCCGGTGATCCGGCATTTCCGCGGAAACGGTGACCCGGATGCAGAGACCTCCGATGTAAGCTACAGAACGGTCTGTGATACGGAGAAGAACTGTCAGGAGCCAAGGGAGGATTGGGCCATCTGCGGGAGCCTTTGCACCACAAACGATGATCTTGTCCGCTCCAGAACGATGGAAGAGCCTTTGCCGGGAGATCTGCTGGTCTTTGAGAATATCGGCGCTTATTCGGTGACAGAGGGAATCTATCTGTTCCTCAGTAGAAAAATGCCCCGGATTGTGTTATATAATGGTATTTCGGATATTCGTCTGGCACGTGATTTTGTCGATACAAGCCGGTTGAATACCATTCAGCTTGGATAACGTTCCCGGAATCGCCTTCGAACCTGTGCGGCGAGGGGAAATTCCGGTTGGAGGTGCTGCGGGTTTCCGGCAGCAGGAAAGGATGACGAAGAGATGGAAGAACTCATTGAACTTTTGCAGGACATTAAGGATGACGTGGATTTTGAGAACTGCACGACGCTGATCGATGATGGAATTCTGGATTCCTTTGATATTCTGCAGATCATCAGTGCGCTGAATGATGAATATGACATTTCAATCCCTGCAGGAGAGATCGTGCCGAAGAACTTCAACAGTGCAAAGGCACTGTACGAGATGGTACAGAGACTTCAGGAAGCATAATCGGACAGGATACCAGAATACGAGGACAGCATATTATGAAGGAATTGTCAAAGACCTACGATCCGCAGTCCATTGAGGACAGGATTTACGAGAACTGGGAAGAGAAGAAGTATTTTCATGCGGAGGTGGATCATTCGAAGCTTCCGTTTACGATTGTGATCCCGCCGCCGAACATTACCGGTCAGCTCCACATGGGACATGCGCTGGATGAGACGATGCAGGACATCATCATCCGCTTTAAGAGAATGCAGGGCTATAATGCACTGTGGCAGCCCGGGACCGACCATGCCTCCATTGCAACCGAGGTAAAGGTCATCAATGAGCTGAAGAAGAAGGGCATCACCAAGGCAGATCTTGGCCGTGAGGGCTTTCTTGAGAAGTGCTGGGAGTGGCGCGAAGAGTATGGTCACCGCATTGTGAAGCAGCTGAAGAAGCTGGGATCTTCCTGCGACTGGGATCGTGAGCGCTTCACCATGGACGAGGGCTGCAACAAGGCCGTGACCGAGACCTTCGTAAAGATGCATGAGAAGGGATGGATTTACAAGGGCAACCGTATGGTGAACTGGTGCCCGGTATGCCAGACCTCTATTTCGGATGCCGAAGTGGAATACAAGGAGCAGCAGAGCCATTTCTGGCACATCAAATATCCGCTGATTGAGGAGGATGGAAGCGTCAGCACAATGCAGTTTCTGGAATTTGCGACCACCCGTCCGGAGACGATGCTCGGAGACACTGCCGTTGCAGTCAATCCGGAGGATCCCCGTTACAAGAACCTGATCGGAAGAG
>HF986554.1:25538-30041 GCA_000431495.1 Firmicutes bacterium CAG:791
AGGTCATGCTTCCGATTATGAACCGTCCGATTCCGATTGTTGCAGATGAGCACGCCGATCCTGAGGAAGGAACCGGCGTGGTTAAGATTACGCCCGCACATGACCCGAACGACTTTGAGGTCGGGAAGCGTCACAACCTTCCGGTGATCAACATCCTGAACGACGATGCGACCATCAATGAGAACGGCGGCAAGTATCAGGGAATGGACCGGTATGCGGCAAGAGATGCCATCGTGAAGGAGCTCGATGAGATGGGCCTTCTTGTCGGCATCGAGGATCTGACGCATAACGTCGGAACCCATGACCGCTGCGGCACCACGGTAGAGCCGATGGTGAAGGAGCAGTGGTTTGTGAAGATGGACGAGCTGATCAAGCCAGCCGTCAAGGCTGTGGAGGACGGTGAAATCCAGCTTATTCCCAAGAGCATGGAGAAGACCTACTTCAACTGGACGAACAACATCAAGGACTGGTGCATTTCCCGTCAGCTCTGGTGGGGACACCGGATTCCGGCATGGTACTGCGATGACTGCGGTGAGACGATTGTGGCAAGCGAAGCACCGGAGAAATGCCCGAAGTGCGGCAGCACACATCTGAAGCAGGATCCGGACACGCTGGATACCTGGTTTTCCTCTGCACTGTGGCCGTTTGAAACGCTTGGATGGCCGGAACAGACGGAGGATCTGAAGTATTTCTATCCGACGGATGTGCTGGTAACCGGCTATGACATTATTTTCTTCTGGGTTATCCGGATGATTTTCTCCGGCTATGAGCAGATGGGAGAGAAGCCGTTCAAGACCGTACTCTTCCACGGACTTGTTCGCGACTCACAGGGACGCAAGATGTCGAAGTCTCTCGGCAACGGCATTGATCCTCTTGAGATCATCGACAAATACGGCGCGGATGCACTGCGTCTCACCCTGATTACAGGAAATGCGCCCGGCAACGACATGCGCTTCTATATTGAGCGCGTGGAGAACAGCCGGAACTTCGCCAATAAGGTATGGAATGCTTCCCGCTTCATCATGATGAACATGGAGGACGGGAAGGAGGCGGATGCTGCGGTCATGCCGCAGGGACTTCAGCCGGAGGATCAGTGGATTCTGTCCAAGTTCAACCATGTGGTATCGGATGTCACCGAGAACATGGAGAAATTTGAGCTGGGCATCGCTGTCCAGAAGGTCTATGACTTTATCTGGGGCGAGTTCTGCGACTGGTACATCGAGATGGTGAAGCCGAGACTGTACCGCACCGATGATACCGTAAGCAAGGAAGCAGCGCTTTGGACGCTTCAGACCGTTCTGATCGGAGGCTTGAAGCTTCTGCATCCGTTTATGCCTTTTATTACGGAGGAAATTTTCTCTACGATTCAGACGAAGGAGCCTTCCATCATGATCTCTTCGTGGCCGAAGCGCAGAGAGGACTTTGACTTCCCGGAGCAGGAGAAGGATATCGAAATGATCAAGGATGCGGTATCCGGAATCCGCAAGATGCGCAGCGACCGGAACGTGGCTCCTTCGAGAAAATCCAAGGTCTATGTCGTTTCCGACAGTGACAAGACCCTGGAGGTATTCCGCAAGGATCAGCTCTTCTTTGAGACGCTGGCATATGCGAATGAGATTGTTCTGCAGAAGGATCAGGCAGGCATTCCGGACGGAGCAGTATCGGTGATTGAGCCGTTTGCAACCTTCTTCGTTCCGATGCAGGATCTGATGGATATCGCTGCAGAGGTGGAGCGTCTTCAGAAGGAGCTCGATCGTCTTGACGGCGAGCTGAAGCGCTCGGAGAAGATGCTCTCCAATGAGAGATTCCTTGCCAAGGCACCTCAGGCGAAGATTGACGAAGAGAAGGAGAAGCAGCAGAATTACCGTCTGCAGTATGAGTCGGTGAATGCGATGCTGCAGCAGATGAAGAATCTGTAACCGGAGGCGGAAGGAAGACCTGCAGCCGGCTGCAGAGGAAAGAGCTGCGAAGGTAGGTGACGTATGATCAATTTTGATGAAGAGATCAAGAAATTTCATCCGAGTCTTGAAATCAGCGATGTCGAGAATGCAATTTACAACCAGGATATGAAGGATATGGTTGACGTCATGCTGAAGATGACAAAGGACGGCGTATACGGGGCAGAGAGTTCTCCGGCACACAACATAAGGATGTAATCAATGTATTGCTTCAAATGCGGCTGCGAGCTCAATAAGACGGATCATTGTCCGAACTGCGGAGCGGATGTAGGCACTTATAAGAAAATTATATATACGTCCAATTATCTGTATAATGACGGGCTGCAGAAGGCACAGGTACGGGATCTTTCCGGTGCAATCCTGTCGCTGAAGAACAGTCTGTGGTTCAACAAGGATAACCTGGATGCCAGGAATCTTCTCGGTCTCATTTACTACGAGATCGGAGAGACGGTTGCGGCACTTTCGGAGTGGGTGATCTCCAAGAACATCAACGACGAGAGACTTCACCGCAAGCAGAATCTCGGGGCGGAGTATCTGGCACAGGTTCAGGCAAGCAAACAGACGATGGAGAATCTTGACAGCTCGATCGAGAGGTATAATCACGCTCTGGAATGCTGCTATACCGATAATCTGGACGTTGCGGTTCTGCAGCTGAAGAAGGTGCTGTCGGTGAATCCGCGCTATCTGCGCGCAAGACAGCTCCTTGCGCTGCTTTATATTGAGAACAA
Organism: Firmicutes bacterium CAG:791; assembly: GCA_000431495.1. GTDB lineage: Bacteria > Bacillota > Clostridia > Lachnospirales > Lachnospiraceae > CAG-791. The sequence continues at coordinate 28,225 of HF986554.1, forward strand.
GCAGTACAAGCGGGCTGACAAAGAGCTGCAGCGCTGTCTTCTTCTGGATGTGAATAACACGACCACCCTTCGTTACCGGAAGGAGGTCTTTTCGAAACTTCAGCCGGAGGGTGCCTCGCAGGCGGGTGCACAGAATGCGATGCACAAGGCCAATGTCCGGACGGTTAAGACGGCCACTACCGGTGCGGATGCGCAGGCGACCCGCGGCAGGAATGGAAAGCCGAAGAAACCGAAGGTTGGCAGTGTCATCAAATACACGGCAGATAATGAGACCATTATTCAGCCGGTTAACGCAAGAAATCCGGGTGTAGACGGCTTTGGCATTCCTTCCTGGATTTACGGCGGGGTGATCGGGCTTCTTGTGGGTGCTGCGATGGTAGCGTTTGTCATCATGCCCACCAGAATCCAGTCCATACGAACGGATGCACAGAAGCAGATCCGGGAGATTTCCTCCCAGTCGGACGGCAAGGATTCTCAGATCACCGATCTGCAGAGTCAGGTGGAGCAGCTGAATGCGGATTTGAAGGATCTGCAGGAGGAGCAGGAGAAGAACACGGCCTCCGGGGGAGAGAACAAGACGGATGTGCTGATGGAAAGTGCAGCGCTCTACGTGGAGGATTCGGTGAAGGTTGCAGATGCAGCCAAGGCCCTGGCGAAGATCGACCCGGAGACGGCAACGGAGGGAATGTCCGATGCCTATACAAAGCTGTACAACGATCTGTATCCGCTTCTTCGTGCTGAGATTCTGCAGACCTTTGCGGATTCCGGAATTACGGCGTATGAGGCGTCCACTCCGGATTATGCGGCGGCTGCAGAGGATCTGGAGACTGCGAATAAGTTTGAGAAGCAGGATCAGACCGGACAGACCTGGGCGAAGCGCCAGTACTATCTGGCAAACTCCTATTATCAGCTGTATCTGGCGGCGAAGGACGGTTCGTCTGATGACAACAATACCTCTGCGGAGGAATATGTGACCAAGGCAAAGGCTGTGATTGCAAATCTGGCGGCGAAGGATGCGTCATCGGAGTATACGACCAAAGCAAATGCACTGCTTGCACAGCTTCCTGAGGTGACGGCAGGAAGTGCCGCAGCATCCGGGGAAGCGGCAGGCACCGGCACATCAGCAGGAGCAGAGGAAAGTACCGGAACGGCGAATGCAGACGGCACATCAGCAGGAGCAGCGGGGAGTACAGGCGCAGCGAATGCAAACGGTGCCGGCGGCGCACAGGAATAGGAAAAACATAACAGCAGATGTAACAAGTAGGCGCACCGCTTGTACGGTGCGCTTTGTTGCACCCTGCAGGTGTACTGCACATAGAGTATGCACAGAGGCATGTAGAATGAAACGGGAAATGGAATTCAAGATGGAACGTCCGGGACTTTTGCAGGAGGGACAGAAGGTGACGGTCACGGAAGGACTGCTTCCCAGCAACTATTACTATACGATTGATCCTTCTCTTGCAATGAGCGGGAATATCCCTTTTACGAAACGGCTGAAGGCCAGAGAAGGCATTGTGAAAACGATAGAAGAGAATGAGCGTGGCTTTTATGTCATCGCTGAATTTGAAGAGGATTGAGGAATCATCAGCATATGGAAGAAAATAGGACGACAGCCGGGAAAATGCCGCTTCGGAATGCGGTCTGCTGCTTTCTGGGAGCACTGATCTGGGGAACCGCCTTTGTGGCACAGAGAATCGGCAGCGATGAGATTCCGGTTTCTGCCTTTGTCGGGATTCGCTTCCTGATGGGCTTTGCGGTGCTGCTGCCTCTTGTCATTGCAAGAGAGCGGATGCGCAGGCGCAGAATTGCGCAGGGCG
>HF986554.1:30080-45835 GCA_000431495.1 Firmicutes bacterium CAG:791
GGGGGGAGCCGGTTGATCCCAGACAGTCTGTGATCGGAGGAATGGTCTGTGGCGTGGTGCTTATGGCAGCCTCCTGGCTTCAGCAGGCGGCAATTCCGCATGTATCGGTCGGGAAAGCAGGGTTTCTGACGGCACTGTACATCATCATGGTTCCGATTCTTTCTTTTCTTTTCACACGGAGAAGCAAGGCAAAGGTCTGGGTTTCGGCAGCCATTTCCGCAGTCGGACTGTACTTTCTGTGTATGAAGCCGAATGAGAGCTTTGGAATCGGGGGCTGGGAGCTGATATTGATTGGCGGCGCTCTTATGTTCTCTCTGCAGATTATGAGCATTGACCATTTCGTCGTTCGGACCGATGGGGTAGAATTATCCTGTATGCAGTTTCTTACAACCGGCGTGCTCGGCTCTGTCATTGCGCTGGCACGGGGAGAGATGTCGCTGGCCGGTGTGTCCACGGCGGGAATTCTTGCTCTGCTGTATGCGGGTATTTTCTCCAGCGGAATTGCATATACGCTGCAGATTGTCGGACAGAAGGGAGCGGATCCTGCTATTGCGTCTCTGATTATGTCGCTGGAATCCGTCATCAGTGCGGTTTCTGCCTTTCTGATTCTTCATCAGACGATGTCAGGGAGAGAGCTTTTTGGCTGCGTGCTGATGGCTTCTGCAATTGTACTGGTACAGATGCCTGAGCTTCATCCGGGAAGAAAACGGGCAGAGGCAGGGGAAACCGGAGAAACAGGAAAGACCAAGGATGGAACGCAAAACGCTTAAAGAGAAGAACAAGAACTGCCGGAAAGGGAGAATCTCAGGAAAGAAGACGCTGCTTCTTTTATGCCTTCTGCCCTGCCTTCTCTTTGGCTGCGCAAAGGCTCCGGGGATCAATACGGAGGGTGAGGAATCGCAGGGAGACAAGCTTCTGGAAGCAGGCTCCTATCAGGAGGCTGCCGATCTGTATCAGCAGAAGATCGATGGCGGAGAGGGAAGCGAAGAGAATTACCGGCGTCTTGGGATTGCCTGGATGGGACTTGGAGATTACAACAAGGCCGCAGCTGCCTTTGAGACAGCGCTTTCCGAGGCCGGAATTGTTCCTGGGGATACGGAATACGACATCAATTATTACCTGGGCTCCTGCTACGACAAGCTCGGAGATTACGAGGCTGCGCTGAAGGTTTACGATGCCATCGTGACGCTGCGTCCGAAGGATGCCGATGCCATTGAGCTTCGCGGCGCGGTGAAAATGCAGATGGGCGACACGGATGGGATGCAGGAGGATTTCTCCAAATCAATTGCGCTGGAGCCATCCAATTATGATCGTCTGCTTTCTGTATATTCGGCGATGTCGCAGAATGGATACGACACCGAGGGAAAGGTATACCTGCAGAATGCCCTTGATAAGTATTCTGACAGCATGAGCAGTTATGACCGGGGCCGGATTGCCTATTATGTCGGAGACTATGAAACGGCAAGAACCAATCTGGAACAGATGCAGAGCAATACAGATGAAAAGGTCGTCCTGATGCTGGGCAGAACCTATGAGGCACTGGGAGATTTCAATTACGCGACCAATGTATATAAAACCTTTCTTTCCTCAGACTCGACGCATCCGGAGGTATATAATCAGCTGGGCCTCTGCTGTATGAAGATGGAGGCTTACGATGCTGCCCTGGAGGCGTTTCAGAACGGGAAGAAGCTTGGCGCAGCGGAGTGTCTGCAGAGCCTTTCCTTTAATGAAATCGTGGCGTACGAGCACCTGGGTAATTTTGAACAGGCCAAGGCTCTGATGGATACCTATCTGGCGTCTTATCCGGGAGATGAGAAGGCAAAGAGAGAGCAAGTTTTTTTAAGTACAAGATAACAGGTTGCACAGGCTGTGAGCCATGCGTTATACTGCAACCGAATATCCGCGGTTCATGCATGACCGCAGCAAGGAAGGAAACTATGATTTCAAAACTGATTGAAGAAATCCGTAAGAAGAATGCACCGGTGGTTGTCGGACTGGATCCGCAGATGAGCTTTATTCCGGAGCAGCTGTTAAAGGATGCTGCCCGCCATGTGGAGGATGCGACCTATGACGAGGATCTTGGCACCGCGGCAGAGGCGGTCTGGCGCTTCAACAAGGAGATTGTGGATGCGGTTGCAGACCTGGTTCCTGCGGTGAAGCCGCAGATTGCGATGTATGAGCAGTTCGGAATTCCGGGGATGATCGCATACTGGAAGACGGTTCGCTACTGTCAGGAAAAGGGGCTGATTGTGATCGGTGACGTGAAGCGCGGAGACATCGGATCGACCTCGGAGGCATATGCGAGAGCTCACCTTGGAAGAGTTGAGATCGGCGGACACAGAATCCGTGCGTTTTATGAGGATTTTGCAACCGTAAATCCTTATCTTGGAACAGATGGAATCAAACCGTTTGTGGATATCTGCAATCAGGAGGACAAGGGCATCTTTGTTCTGGTAAAGACCTCCAATCCCTCCAGCGGAGAGTTTCAGGACATTAAGACCGAGGACGGCCGCCACATGTACGAGGTGGTCGGAGAAAAGGTCCGTGAGTGGGGCGAGCAGTCGATGGACGGCGCGTACAGCAATGTGGGAGCAGTGGTCGGAGCAACCTATCCGGAGCAGGCGAAGGTGCTTCGCGAGCTGATGCCGCATACCTTTATCCTGGCACCCGGGTACGGAGCACAGGGAGCAACGGCAAAGGATCTGTCCGGCTTCTTTGACAAGGACGGAAACGGCGCAATTGTCAATTCCTCCAGAGGAATCATTGCGGCCTACAAGAAGGAGAAGTATGCCCGCTTCGGCGAGGAAGGCTTTGCGGATGCGGCAAGAGCGGCAACGATTGATATGATCGAGGATCTTCGCACGGCACTTGGTTAAGAGCAGCGGTCAGACTGCGGAAGGAAGGATATCCATGGAACAGTACAAACAGGATTTTATTGATTTTATGCTGGATTCCCGTGTCCTTAAATTCGGGGATTTTACCTTAAAGAGCGGACGCAAGTCTCCGTTCTTCATGAATGCAGGTGCTTATCAGAACGGCGGACAGCTGATCCGTCTCGGTGAGTATTATGCAAGAGCCATTCATGATACGTATGGTCTGGATTTTGACATTCTGTTCGGACCTGCCTACAAGGGCATTCCGCTTGCAGTGGCCACGGTGATGGCCATCAGTAAGATATACGGCGTGAACATCCGTTACTGCGCAAACCGTAAGGAGGTCAAGGATCACGGGGATACCGGAATCCTTCTCGGAAGTAAGCTCCGCGATGGAGACCGCGTGGTGATCATTGAGGACGTTACCACCTCCGGAGCATCGATGGCGGAGACGGTTCCGATTCTTCGCGCACAGGCAGATGTGGAGATTCTTGGACTGATGGTTTCTCTGAACCGTATGGAGGTTGGTCTGGAGGGGAAGGTTTCCGCACTGGATGAGATTAAGGAGAAATACGGCTTCCCTGCAGGAGCAATCGTAACCATGCAGGATGTCATGGATTATCTTGGAGCGCCGAAGGAAGGCGAGACTGAGGCATTTCTGAACGATGACATGAAGGAAGCGCTCCGCAAATACTACGAGGAATATGGGGTACATTAATTGAGAAAGCCTCATGGACATTTATTCAGCAGCCGGGAGCAGTCGGTCAACGCCCTTTTGTCAGTGATACTGGGAGGGATTTCACTGCTCTCCTGCAGCATCATGGTCTATCTGACATATAAGAACGGCGGCCAGGCGCAGCTGCGCTATGGCGGCGTCGTTTTTATATGTCTTTTTTTCTCTCTGGCAGGCATGATTCTGGCAATTTTGTCCCGAAGGGAGCCGGAGAAATTTTATCTGACTTCCTATCTTGGCATGCTGTTAAACGGGCTGGTTCTGGCCTTTGGCTTTGTGGTGATGTATTTGGGAGCATGAGTAATGAGTGAATTATTTGAACTGGATGAAGCACGGATCCGGGAGCTTGCGGCGGAGGAAAAATGCCCGGTTTCCGCGAGGGCAGAGGACTTCTTTGACAGCGCGCTGCAGCTTCTTGTGCTTTTTCTGGATGAGTATCATTGGGTTCTGGATGGACGGGCGGAGGAAGCAGAGCTTTCTGTTCTTCAGGAGCATAACCGTGCGTTGTATGCGGATATTCTGCCGGAGCATTATGGAGAGAGCTTTGCAAATCCTGCGTACTGCGCCCTGAAATTCGGAGCGGAGTATGGACGATATGCGGCGGCGCTTTTTTATGAGCTTCGCAGCATGATTCCGTTTCTGTATGAAGGAAATGAGGAAGAGATCCGGATTCGCCTGGAGCTGTTTCTGGAGGTGTACACAGCTTTTTCCGTGGAGGAGGAGCAGTATCAGACCTGTAAGGAGAGCGACGGAAACCCGGAGGAGGAAGGAATGACAGGAATTCCTCCACTGAAGAGTCTTCGGAGCATTCTGCACAGCTATGTGCAGGATTATCTGGAGCAGGAGCTTTCTCTTGAGGTGGAGCACAAGCTCGTCGGAGAAAATGCGGACTACCATGACCTGCTTCTTGATATCCTTAAAGGCAGTGACCTTTCGGATCCGCGCTACCTGTACCGCACGGGCGAGTATATTACCGACAACGAGCTTCGCACCTGGCAGCACCTGCAGGAGCTTTCGGAAGGGGAGATCGGCCGGATGGCAGATACCTGGACAGAGGGCTATCGGATTGGTTTCATCACAGGTGGAAAGGATCTGGATTCCAAAAGGAGAGTGGGACTCATCTGGCATCTTGGCTTTGAACGGATGATTCTGCGCTCCCTCCATAATTTTGAGGCAATGGACAAGACCTGTATCTGCTACCGGGAGACGCAGAGCCTGTTCGGTCTGCACGAAGCAGAGCGCACAGGCTGCTGCGGAGCGGACGCCAATCCGCAGTATCGATACGATCATCGGGAGGATCTGGCGCTTCTTCTGGATGACGATCTTGCGGGAAGAAGAGTGGAAGCACTTGCCGCAGCATACCGCATCTGGAAGGAGGAAACGGTTCTTTATGCCGGGCCTGCGGTGATGGAGGTGTTCGGCGAGACGCCGTTTGCACCGGTCAGCGGAGATGCCAAGACCTCCTTTGACAAGGGCCAGCAGAAGCTGATTTCACGCTTCCGCCAGGTTGCAAGCCGCTATTATAACGATGCGGTGATCGGGAAGAACCGAAGCTTTACCATTATTTCGTTCCCACTTCCCTCGATTGAGAAGGAAAATCCAAGGGGAGCAGCCTACGAGGATATTTTCGATGCGGTTCTGAGAATTAACACGCTGGATTATGAAACGTATCAGCGGATTCAGAGCATTCTGATTGCGGCGCTGGACCGGGCGGACCGGCTTCATGTGACCGGGCGGTGCGGCAATCCGACGGATCTTACCGTAAATCTTTGGAAGCTGAAGGATCCTTCCCGGGAAACCATTTTTGAAAACTGCGTGGCAGATGTTAACATTCCTGTGGGAGAGGTGTTTACCTCGCCGGTTCTGAAGGGGACGGAGGGCGTTCTTGCGGTTTCCGGGGTCTATCTGGAGGGGCTGTTTTTCAAAAATCTGTCCCTGACCTTTGCGGACGGCTGTGTCTGCGACTATTCCTGTGATAATTTTGCAGGGGAGGAGAACGGACCGGAAAAGGGACGTGCTTATATCGAAGAGAATATCCTGTTTCACCACAAAACTCTTCCCATGGGAGAGTGCGCGATCGGAACGAATACAACTGCCTACGCAGAAGGAATCCGCTATGGCATCACAGACCGGCTTCCGATTCTGATTGCGGAGAAGACAGGGCCTCACTTTGCGGTAGGAGATACCTGCTACAGCGATGAGGAGGAGAATGAGAGCTTCAACCCGGACGGAAAGCGGATTGTTGCGAAGGAGAATGACTTCTCAAGACTTCGGGATACCGAGCCGGAAAAGGCGTATTTTGGCTGCCACACGGATATTACCATTCCGTTTGCGGAGCTTGGAGGGATCGAAGCGATTCATAAAGACGGCACATCGGAAATGATTCTGGAGAATGGTCGATTTGTTCTTCCCGGGACAGAGGAGCTGAACGCTCCCCTGGACTCCCTGAAGGAGAACTGAAAGAGAACTGAAAGAGATTGCTGAATGGAGGTGCATATGGCAACAGTAGGTATCGTAATGGGGTCGGATTCCGACATGAGCGTAATGAGCAAGGCAGCGGAGGTGCTGGATCAGTTCGGCATCAGCTATGAGATGCACATCATCTCGGCACACCGTGAGCCCGATGTTTTCTTCGAATGGGCGAAGGGCGCCGAGGAGCGCGGCATCAAGGTCATTATTGCAGGAGCAGGAATGGCAGCTCATCTTCCGGGAATGTGCGCTGCGCTTTTCCCGATGCCGGTCATCGGAATTCCGATGCATACGACGTCTCTCGGCGGAAGAGATTCTCTCTACAGCATTGTGCAGATGCCGAGCGGCATTCCGGTTGCGACGGTAGCAATCGGCGGCGGCAAGAATGCGGGCATTCTTGCTGCAAAGATTCTGGCAGTTTCAGATGAAGCGCTGCTTGCGAAGCTGAAGGACTTCACGGCGTCCATGGAGGCAGAGGTAAAGGCGAAGGACGAGAAGCTGCAGGAGACCGGTTACAAGGGATATGCAAAATAACTCATCGGTATTGTTATAAACAGGGATAACCAAAGGAGGAGCATTCATGGCACTTGATTACAAATCATCCGGCGTAGACGTTGAGGCAGGCTACAAATCGGTAGAACTTATGAAGCAGTATGTGAAAACCACCATGCGTCCGGAGGTACTGGGGGGACTCGGCGGATTTTCCGGTGCATTTGATCTTTCACAGATCAGCAAGATGAAGAATCCGGTTCTGCTCTCCGGAACCGATGGAGTCGGAACCAAGCAGAAGCTGGCATTTCTGATGGATCGTCATGATACCGTAGGAATTGACTGCGTTGCCATGTGCGTCAATGACGTTGCGTGTGCGGGCGGAGATCCTCTGTTTTTCCTGGATTATATTGCATGCGGAAAGAACATTCCGGAGAAAATCGCGACCATCGTAAAGGGCGTTGCAGAGGGCTGCGTACAGGCTGACAGCGCGCTTCTTGGCGGTGAGACAGCAGAGCATCCCGGGATTATGCCGGATGAGGAATATGATCTTGCAGGCTTCTCCGTGGGCGTTGTGGAGAGGGACGATATGATCACCGGACAGGACATCAAGGCGGGCGACATGCTGATCGGCATTGCCTCCAGCGGCGTTCATTCCAACGGCTTTTCCCTGGTCCGGAAGGTGTTCGATATCGAGAGCAGAGAGGTCCTGGAGAAGACCTATGAGGAGCTTGGCGGCGCAAGACTTGGCGACGTCCTTTTGACACCGACAAGAATTTACGTTCATGCGATGAAGGCAATCCGCGAGGCAGGTGTCCGGGTCAAGGGCTGCAGCCACGTGACAGGCGGCGGTTTTTATGAGAACATTCCGCGCATGCTTCCGGATGGAACGGTGGCCCGGATTCAGAAGAACAGCTATCCGATCCCGGCTATTTTCCCGCTGATGCAGAAGGTCGGCGAAATTGACGAGCATGTTATGTACAACACCTTCAACATGGGAATCGGTCTGTGCCTTGCCATTGATCCGAAGGATAAGGACAAGGTGATTGCGGCTGCGGAGTCTGCAGGCGATCATGCCTATGTGATCGGTGAGATTGTTGCGGCAGAGGATGCTGCGCATGTGGATGCAGGCGGTAATACAAAGGCAGAGAGCAGAAAGGGCGTTGAGTTATGCTGAAGCTGACGGTTCTCGTTTCAGGCGGCGGCACAAACCTGCAGGCAATCATTGACCGGATTGCGGATGGAAGCATTCACGGAGCAGAGATTGTCCGTGTGATTTCCAACAACCCGGGCGTGTATGCGCTCAAGCGGGCGGAGAAGGCAGGGATCCCTTCCCAGGTCCTTTCTCCGAAGGATTTCGCATCCAGAGAGGAATTTAACGATGCTCTTCTTGCGGCACTTCAGGCTTCCGGAGCGGATCTTGTAGTTCTTGCGGGGTGCCTTGTGGCGATTCCGCCGCAGGTGGTAAAGGCGTATCCGAACCGGATCATCAACATTCATCCTGCACTGATTCCGTCCTTCTGCGGAAAGGGCTTTTACGGGCTGCACGTGCACGAGAAGGTTCTTGAGCGCGGCGTCAAGGTGACAGGCGCGACGGTTCATTTTGTGGATGAGGATCTGGACCACGGGAAGATTCTCCTGCAGAAGGCGGTGGAGATTCCGGACGGAATCACACCCAAGGAGCTGCAGCAGAAGGTGATGAAGGAAGCGGAGTGGATCATTCTTCCGAAAGCAATTGATATGATTGCAGATGGACAGATTCCGATTGGAGAGTAAGGAAGAGAAAATGCTGCAGGAAGGCTGCGGCAGCGGAGGCTGATTATGAAGGTACTTTTGATTGGAGGAGGCGGACGCGAGCATGCGATAGCGGCGTCCATCATGAAATCAAAGCGGGTCGAGAAGCTCTACTGTGCACCGGGAAATGCCGGAATTGCGAGAATTGCGGAGTGTGCACCGATCGGCGTCATGGAGTTTGACCGCCTGATTGCATTTGCAAAGGAGAAGGAGATTGATCTTGCGGTATGCAGCCAGGACGATCCTCTGTGCGCCGGAATTGTTGATGCGTTTGAAGCGGCGGGCATTAAGATCTTCGGGACCAGGAAAAATGCGGCCATCATTGAAGGCAGCAAGGCATTTTCCAAGGACCTTATGAAAAAATACGGAATTCCCACGGCGGCGTATGAGACCTTTACGGATCCGGATGCTGCCATCTCGTATCTGGAGACGGCAAAGCTTCCGATTGTCCTGAAGGCAGACGGTCTTGCTCTCGGAAAGGGGGTTCTGATCTGCAATACGCTGGAGGAAGCGAAGGAAGGCGTGCGCACGATCATGCTGGATAAGAAGTTTGGCTCTGCCGGCAATGAGCTTGTCATCGAGGAATTCATGACCGGGCGTGAGGTGTCCGCACTGGCCTTTGTGGACGGGAAGAACTATCGCCTTATGAGCTCCTCGCAGGATCATAAGAGAATCGGAGATGGAGACACCGGTCTGAATACCGGTGGAATGGGAACGTTTTCCCCCAGCCCGTTCTTTACCAAAGATGTGGAGGACATCTGCAGGAAGACCATTTTCCAGCCGACCGTGGACGCAATGCGGGAGGAAGGAAGAGAATTCAAGGGCGTCCTTTATTTCGGTCTGATGCTGACGGCGGATGGTCCGAAGGTTGTTGAGTACAACACACGCTTTGGCGATCCGGAGACACAGGTGGTTCTGCCCAGAATGGAAACCGATATTATCGATGTCTTTGAAGCCTGCATGAACGGGACACTGGATCAGATCGATCTGAAATTCTCGGACAATGCGGCAGTCTGCGTTGTTCTGGCAAGCGGTGGCTATCCGTCCTCCTATGAGAAGGGGAAGGTTATCACGGGGCTTGAGAACTTCGATGGCAGGGACGATCTGTTCTGCTTCCATGCGGGAACAAAGTTTGATGAGAACGGCGAGACCGTAACAAGCGGCGGACGCGTTCTTGGCGTGACCGCACTGGCGGGAACCCTGAAGGAAGCAAGGGCAAAAGCCTACGAAGCCGTGAAGCTGGTATCCTTTGACAAGGCGTACTATCGGCATGACATCGGCAAGGCCATTGACCAGGCCTGAAGAAAAGGGTGCTTTTTCAGAAAAAATGTGATATTCTACGTCTATCTGTGTAATGTTGCAAGTCACATATTTCTAACCGTATGTTGCCGCAGAAGCGGCAGGGAAGGTAATCATGAAATCAAAACTGAATCGAATCAGAACGATTGCCGCAGCGGCAGCTCTGTCTGCAGCAGTATCGTTCGCAACGCCTGCCTTTGGACTTGTTTCTCTGGCAGCAACCGGTACGGTAACCGGCAGTGACATCAACGTACGGAGCGAAGCAAGCTCCTCTTCCAGCCAGGTCGGCACCGTAACAACAGGGGATACGGTAACCGTTGGAGAGACGGCAGTCGACGATTCCGGAGCAACCTGGTATCAGGTGACATTAAGCAATGGAACGACAGGCTACGTCCGCGGCGATTTCCTGACGGTATCCGAGGATGAGACTTCTTCGGAGGAAGCATCTACGGAAGAAACCGAGGCGTCTACCGAAGCAACCACGGAAGATACGGATGAGGCTGCAGCGAATGCCGCGCAGGCAGCAGAGCAGGATACCGGCGGATATCAGGTGGTGCTTGCTCCCGATGAGAATGGGGAGAACACCTATTATCTGTATGACAACAATGCCGGCCAGAGAATGAAGATTTCGGACATCGGCAAGCTTCAGGATGATGTTACCGCTGCCAATAAGGAGGCGGCTTCGGTCAAGGCGAAGTACAGAATCTTCCTCGTAGCTCTTGCCGCAGCGGCAGCGATTCTTGCTGTCATCTGCATTGTTCTGGTGCTGAAGCTTAAGGATGCACTGGCAAACGGACGCAGAGAGCGCGACCTGACGATGGAGCGCAGAGATCAGAGAAGAAATAACAGCAGAGCGGACAGCGTGGAGTCCCTTCGTGCAAGAGAACGCGGCAACGGCACAGCTCCGAGAGGCGGAAGGGGCCGCGAGGATGCCTATGCTTCCGGAGCAAGAAGACTGGATCGCGGCGAGGATCCCAGAGATCCGAGAGCGTCCCGTCCGGCAGCAAGACCGGTTCGTCCTTCCGGAGATGACGGATACGGAGTAAGACCTGCAGCCCGTCCGGCAGCTCCTGCAAGAGACGGTGAGGACAGACCGGTCAGACCGGCAGCGCGTCCGGTATCCCGTCCGGCGGCAAGACCGGAGGGCGGTGTGCGCACGGATCGTCCGGCACGTCCCGCAGAGGATTCTGCTGCAAGACGTCCGGCAGCTCCTGCAAGGAAGCAGCCTGCGAAGAACTTCGCAGATGACGACTTCGACTATGATTTCCTGAAGCTGGATGACAAGGACGAATAAGATTTTCGGAGAAAAGTCTTTGACGGACCTTTGATTCCATATTGACGAAATCACCACTGGTTGAATGTGAGCGCCATGTGTTATACAATGTATAGCACATGGCGCTTTTTTGCTTATGCGCCTTTTAGGGACAGAATTGTCTGCTGCGGCCCTTTGGCAGCGGATGGGAAAGGACGAGAGTATGCTGATTGAGATTGATTTCAGCAGCGATGAGGCAATTTATCAGCAGCTGTGCAACCAGATTATTATGGGAATTGCCACACTGCAGTATACCGATGGACAGGTGCTGCCCTCGGTGCGGCAGCTTGCGGATGAGATTGGAATCAATATGCACACGGTGAACAAGGCCTACACGGTGCTGAAGCAGGAAGGCTTTGTCAAGGTGGACCGGAGAAGAGGTGCGGTGATATCCGTGGATTCGGATAAGCAAAGAGCACTGGAGGCGGTTCGCGGAAAGCTTCAGGAGGCAATTGCGGAGGCACTTTGCCGGGGACTTTCCAGAAAGGATCTTCATGAGCTTGTGGACCGGATTTTTGACGAGTATGAAGCCTGTGTGGCAGAGGCTGCGGCGGGAGCCGGATCCGGGGATGAAGAGCCGGAAGATGAGTAAATGACGGAAGAAAGAGAAAGGTTTGGAAGAGTATGAGCATTCCTTATACACAAAATGCCAGGGAGGTTCTCCGACTTGCCGAAGAGGCGGCAAAGGAGAACGGAAGCGGATATGTCGGAACGGAGCACCTGCTTCTTGGCATGATCCGGGAGCAGGCAGGAGTTGCCTCTCAGGTATTGAAGAACAATGGAATTACCGAAGAGAAGCTGAAGGATATGATTTCCTCGCTTCGTCTGGAGGAGGGAAAGACTGCAGTCATGGACCGGGACGGGTATACTCCCCGGCTGCGCGACATCCTGGATGGCGCTATGGAGCTTGCAGAAGAGCAATATCATGTGAAGGAGCTTGGAACGGAGTTCTTTCTTCTTGCAACCATTCTGGAGCGTCAGAACGTAGCACTGAAGCTGATGGAGGCTGCGGGAGCAAACGTTCCGAAGATTTATTTTGAAACGCTGGCGGCAATGGGGGTAAATCTGCAGGAGCATCGGCAGGATCTGACCGGCGATCCGCAGCAGGGACAGGACGGCGCTGTCGGCGGAAGAAATATGCTGGAGATGTACAGCCGTGATCTGACCGCCCAGGCGGAGAGCGGGGCCATGGATCCCGTGGTAGGACGCGAGACGGAAATGAAGCGGGTGATTCAGATTTTGTCCAGAAGGACAAAGAACAATCCCTGCCTGATCGGTGAGCCCGGCGTCGGCAAAACGGCCATCGTAGAAGGACTTGCACAGAAGATTGTCCGGGGAGAGGTTCCGGCCTCGGTGCAGGGAAAGCGCCTTCTTACGCTGGATCTGTCCGGCATGGTGGCAGGCTCCAAATACCGCGGCGAATTTGAGGAGCGCATCAAGGGCGTCATCGAAGAGGTCCGGAATGCGGGCGATGTCATTTTGTTTGTGGATGAGATGCACACGCTGATCGGGGCCGGCGGAGCAGAGGGCTCCATTGATGCCTCGAACATTCTGAAGCCTGCCCTTGCACGAGGCGAGATTCAGATGATCGGTGCGACGACCATCAATGAGTATCACAAGTATGTCGAGCGGGATGCTGCACTGGAGAGACGTTTCCAGCCGGTTCAGGTGGAGGAGCCCGATGAAGCGCAGACGCTGGAGATTCTGAAGGGAATCGTGCCGCGCTACGAGGAGCACCATCAGGTTCATGTGAGTAAGGAGGCCATGGAGGAGGCGGTTCGTCTGTCCCAGCGCTATATCAACGACCGCAACCTTCCGGATAAGGCCATTGATGTCATTGATGAAGCCTGCGCTGCGGTTCGCTTGAAGAATCCGGTGAAGAAGGAAAGCGACCCTTTGGCAGAACTTGAGAAGAAGCTCGCTGCAGAGGATGAGAAGCTTGCAAAGGCCGTCGTCGACGGAAGGCTTCGCGCGGCAAGAGCATCCAGAAAGCGCTACGACCAGCTTCAGGAGCAGTTTGAGAAGCTGCTCCGGCAGCCGGCGGAGCAGGCAAAGGAGAAGGCGCTGCCGCTTGTGACGGCAGAGGACGTTGCGGGCGTGATTTCTGTCTGGTCCAAGGTGCCGGTCAGCCAGCTCACCGAGAAAGAGAGCGAGCGGCTGCTTCGTCTTGAGGATACGCTGCACAAAAGGGTGATCGGACAGGAGGATGCGGTAAAAGCCGTGTCGAAGGCGATCCGCCGCGGACGTGTCGGCCTGCAGGATCCGAACCGTCCCATCGGCTCGTTCCTGTTTCTCGGACCCACGGGCGTCGGCAAAACAGAGCTTGCCAAGGCTCTGGCGGCAGCTGTGTTCGGCGACGAGAAGAATATGATCCGCGTGGACATGTCGGAATATATGGAGCAGTATGCGGTCTCCAAGATGATCGGCTCTGCACCCGGCTATGTCGGCTATGACGAGGGCGGTCAGCTCACCGACAAGGTGCGGAAGAACCCGTATTCTGTGGTGCTCTTTGATGAGATTGAGAAGGCAAATCCTGATGTCTTCAACATTCTCCTGCAGATTCTGGACGAGGGGCATCTGACGGATTCCAAGGGAAGGCAGGTGAATTTCCGCAATACGATTATCATCATGACCTCGAACGTGGGCGCCAGAAATATTGTGGATTCCCGCAGCATAGGCTTCTCCCAGAAGCCTACCAAAGAGCAGGAATATGAGAAAATGCAGGCGGGAGTCATGGCAGAGGTGCGCAAGATGTTCCGCCCGGAATTCATCAACCGTATTGACGGCATTGAGGTCTTCCATGCACTGACGCATGAGGAGCTTCTGCGGATTACCACGCTGCTGTGCAATGATCTGGCACGGCGTGCAAAGGAGCAGCTCGGACTTACGCTTCGCATTGCTCCGTCACTGAAGGAGCACCTTGTCGATCAGTATGCGGATCCGAAGATGGGAGCAAGACCTCTTCGCCGTGCACTCCAGAGCGTTGTGGAGGATGAGCTGTCCACGCGGCTTCTTGCAGAGGAATTCGCAAAGGGCGATTCGGTCACCATCGGCTGCCGGAACGGCAAGGTGACGTTTGAAAAGACAAGGACAAGAGCTGCCCGCGGCAGTCAGAAGGATAGGAAGCATGCCGAATAAAAAGAAAACAACGGCGTTTTACTGCAGTGAATGCGGCTATGAATCTGCAAAATGGGTGGGGCAGTGCCCCGCCTGTCATGCATGGAATACGATGGTTGAGGCTCCGGTACGGGTGATCCCGTCCGCAGCCTCTTCGTTTCGGCAGGGAAGGGCCGGGAAGCCGGGGCTCCTTCCGGAGGCAAGACCGGTATCCCTTTCGGAAATTCACGACGAGGGAGAGGTACGCTGGTCGACCGGATACGGCGAGCTGGACAGAGTGCTTGGAGGCGGCATTGTCAAAGGCTCCATGCTCCTTGTGGGCGGCGATCCCGGCATCGGAAAATCGACACTTCTTCTGCAGGTAACCAGAAATCTTGCAGAGAGCGGGCGCAGAGTGATTTATGTCAGCGGAGAGGAATCGCTTCATCAGATCAAGCTCCGCGCGGGAAGGATCGGAAAGGTCGGGGAGCAGCTGAAATTTTACTGCGAGACAGATCTGGACCGGATTACGGAGGTCCTTCTGGAGGAGAAGCCGGAGCTGGTTGTCATCGACTCCATTCAGACGATGAACAATTCTTCCGTGGACGCGGCTCCCGGGAGCATTTCCCAGATTCGTGAGACGACGGGGGTTCTGCTCCGCCTTGCAAAGCAGATGGGAATCACCTTCTTCATCATCGGACATGTGACTAAGGAGGGAACGGTTGCGGGCCCCAGAGTTCTGGAGCACATGGTCGACACGGTGCTGTATTTCGAAGGAGACCGGTATGCGTCTTACCGGATCATCCGCGGAGTCAAGAACCGTT
This sequence comes from Firmicutes bacterium CAG:791, assembly GCA_000431495.1. Taxonomy (GTDB): domain Bacteria; phylum Bacillota; class Clostridia; order Lachnospirales; family Lachnospiraceae; genus CAG-791. Next base: position 44,970 of record HF986554.1, read on the forward strand.
TCGGCTCCACCAATGAGATCGGGATCTTTGAAATGCGGCGGGAAGGTCTGTGCGAGGTGGAAAATCCGTCGGAATATATGCTCTCCGGAAGACCGGAAAATGCCTGCGGGTCGGTGGTTTCCTGCAGCATGGACGGAACAAGAGCGATGCTGACAGAGGTTCAGGCACTTGTCTGCAAGACAAGCTTCGGCTTTCCGAAGCGGCAGGCGACCGGAACGGATTATAACCGTGTGAGCCTTCTGATGGCGGTTCTCGAGAAACGTCTGGGGATTCCTCTTTCGGAATACGATGCGTATGTCAATCTGGCGGGCGGAATCCGGCAGACAGAGCCGGCACTGGATCTCGGCATTGCGCTGGCAATTCTCTCCAGCTACCGGGGACTTCCTGCAGGGGACAAGACGGTGGCCTTTGGGGAGATCGGCCTTTCCGGCGAGGTGCGCATGGTGACGATGGCAGATATACGGGTGCAGGAGGCGGCAAAGCTTGGATTTGAGACCGTGATCCTTCCTGCAAGCAATGTGAAGGGGCTGAAGGCCCCTGCAGGGATCCGCATTGTGGGAATACGGAGCCTGCAGGAGGCGGTTCGGCAGCTGTCAGAGTGACAGGGGAATCAGGCGAAGGCTTACATCGATGGAAAAATGGTCTGCAACGGGGAAAGAGGCCTGCGAATTGTGACGGATCTGGAGGGCAATCTGATCCGGAAGGATCGTCTGGATGAAGTAAGATAAGGAAAGACTGGAAAACCAGAACTGTTGGCGGAATCCGCCATGCAGTTCTGGTTTTCTTTTGGACAGTTCATACTTAGTGACTGCTCAATTCTACGCATTTAGAGCGGTACTATGGCGAGGATAGGATAAAACACTCAC
>HF986555.1:0-23523 GCA_000431495.1 Firmicutes bacterium CAG:791
CAGAATAGGAATCCGTCCAACTGCTCCGGAATCCTGAAACAGCATTGCATACCACTTTCCATCCGGCGTATCCACGATTCCTCCCTGTGCCACGCCCTGTCCACAATATCCACGATCATCACAAAGTACATCTCCACCCGTGAATTCTCCTTCCAGAGAATCACTGTAAAAGCATGCTTCCGTCCGCATCCAGCGGTCTCTCAGGGAATGAATCAGAAAAATATAATAATAGCCGTTTATTTTTTGAATATGAGAACCCTCATAGCCTAGCTCCGGGTTCTTATGATCACTGACTAAAAGACGATGTAATCCGTCCTTCTTTGGTGCAGTCAAATCTTCATTCAATTCTGTAATCCAGATTTCATCATTTCCATATACAATATAGTTTCTGCCATCCTCATCAAATAATAAAGAGCCGTCATGATAAAAGCCTTCTATCAGCTGCTTTTTCCATGGACCATCTATTTTTTCCGAAGTATACAAATAAGTCTTACGGGTATCATTTGCCACAAAGCAGATATAAAATCGGCCTTCATGATAGCGCAGGGAAGCTGCCCACATGCCCTGTCCGTAAATATTCTGACCGCTTTTCAGTTGCTGCGCATCCGTATGATCCAACGTCTCATAGACATAAGTCGCATGCTCCCAGTGCACCAGATCAAAAGACTGCAGAATCTCACAGCCCGGCATAAAGTGCATGGTTGTGGATACCATATAATAGGTGTCTTCTACGCGGATCACGTCCGGATCTGGATAATCCAATCTTGTTATAGGATTTACATTCATTGTTTATTCCTTTCTGTTTTATCTCCATATTCTTTCTTTGTACTGTTTGAGGTTAAAATGACAGCTTTCCTGATCTGTATCCTTGTAAATTATTAAATCCCATCCCTGTGAATCGGTGTTGTTACCGGATTCCGGGATGGGATTTTTCTGCATCACAATGGCGTGAACTTATTTACTTGTTTGCTTTCTCGGCTTTTGCCTTTTCAAAATCGTCCACCATCTGGCAGATCAGATTGACAGCGCCGTCGATGCCAAGCAGTGCGGAGTTGATGGAGAAATCATAGGTATCTGCGCGGCCCCATTTACGGCTGGAGTAATAATTGTAATAGCTCTGACGCTGGCGATCCTTTTTGTTCATGAAATCGCGGGCCTTCTGGCGGGTATTGATATCCGGGTAACGTCTCATGATTTCATCGATGCGGCTGTCTTCATCGGCATGAATGAAAATATTGATGACATTGTCACGTTCGGACAGCGCATTGTCCGCACAGCGTCCGATGAATACGGCAGGGCCTTCGTCTGCAAGCTTCTTGATGGTGTCAAACTGTGCAAGAAAAACCTTCTGACTGATCGGCATATCCACGAAGCTGGATGCATTGTATCCGAACGAATACGTATCCATTACCAGATTGTAGAGAAAAGAATTGGTGGCGCGCTCATCCTGCTGTTCAATCATTTCCTTGCAAAAGCCGCTGTTGCTTGCGACATGCGCAATCAAATCCTTGTCATAGTATTTGATTCCATAGCGCTCGGCAACCTTTTCTCCGATTTCACGTCCGCCGGAACCAAACTGTCTTCCAATTGTGATGATCGTATTCATACGTTTCCTCCTTACAATCAGTCCGTTCTCAGATCATTTCCGAATATGTTTCCAATTTCGAATCCGCTTTATTTTAAAAAGCATCAAAGGAAAAGCCGCCGGAACTGTCTGCAATGTGACCGTTGGGTTTTTCTACGAGTCTATTATAAGAGGAAAGGGGCGCTTATGCAAACAAAATTGTGCACAAGCGACAGGAAGCAGCACTAAGATTCCAGTAAAATATACAATAATTACATGGCACAGGTCCCGCGGCCGGCTACAGGATCTGCAGAAGATGGCTGAAATAATCCGGAAGCGGTGCCTCCGTCTCGATGTACTCTCCTGTCACAGGATGATGGAAGCCCAGAATACGGGCGTGCAGGCACTGCCCCTGCAGCTTAAACGGACTTTTGCGGTTTCCGGCGTATACTTCATCCCCAAGAAGCGGATGGCCGATATGAGCCATATGGACGCGAATCTGATGGGTGCGGCCGGTTTCCAGGCGACATTCCACATACGTATACTGCTCAAATCGCTGAAGAACATGAACATGCGTAACCGCATACTTCCCGCAGCCATCCGAGACGACCGCCATTTTCTTCCGGTCATTCCGATCCCGTCCGATGTTCCCTGTGATGGTAAGGTCATCCTTCTTCAGAACGCCGAAGCAGATGGCGACGTAACGGCGCACAATGGAATGCTCCTTCAGCTGCGCCGCAATGCTCTGGTGCGCCAGATCGTTTTTGCAGATAATCACAGAGCCTGTGGTATCCCGGTCGATGCGATGCACGATACCGGGCCGCATGACGCCGTTAATACCGGAAAGAGACTCTCCGCAGTGGTACATAATCGCATTGACAAGAGTTCCCCGGTAGTGACCTGGGGCAGGATGAACCACCATCCCCTTCGGCTTGTTGACTACGAGAACGTCCTTATCTTCATACAGAATATCGAGAGGCAGATTTTCCGGGACGATATCCGGAAGGATCTTATCCGGAATGGAGAAGGATACCGCATCGTTTTCCTTCATTTTCATGGAGGCCTTGGCTGATTTTCCATTGACCAGCACGTTGCCGTCCTTCAATAACCCCTGCAGATAACTGCGGGAGTAACCTGGAATCTCAATCGTCAGGAGCTTATCGAGACGGAGGCCATCCTCTTCTTCATTTACGATGAAAGAGTCTGAAGTCATTAAAATCCTCTTCCCTGTAATAAAACAGGACCAGAATTACCAAAAGTGCTGTGCTGACGGTGACATAAATGTCCGCTACATTGAACACCGGGAAATCAATGATGGAAAAATAAATAAAATCCCGCACATAGCCAAGCTGAATGCGGTCGATCAGATTGCCGACTGCGCCTGCACTGATGAAGGTCAGAAGAATGTGCAGCGGCTGATATCGTTTTGTTTTCGGAAGCCGGATCAGAAAAACAGAAATCAGAAGAACGGCCGCAACGGCAATCAGAATGAACAGCCACTGCGCGTTTTCCAGAAGGCTGAAGGCGGCTCCTGTATTCTGTACATAAAGAAGCTCCAGCACGCCGTTTACCAGGATGATGGGCGGCTTTCCCTGCAGTGCACGAACTGCAGCGGCCTTTGTCTGAAGATCCAGCAGAATCAGGGCACACCAGCCGGCTGCCCATAACATGGCAGTCAGAATCCGTGAAGCTTTTCCGGGAGTACGCATCCTCGTCATTCTCCCTTCTCCTCTGCCGCTTTTGAGACGTTGGTATGGATGGTCTCACCGCGGCTTCCTTCTCCGGTCTTGGCAGAGAAATCCAGTTCGCGGATCGCGGCAATGATTTCCTCGTCTGTCACGGTGTAGTCCACATAGGCGTCACCGATCGTATGAAGCAGGACAAAGCGGACGTGCCCGTTTACTGCCTTTTTATCGGATCTGGTAATTGCAAGAACCGAATCCGCATCGATCGATTCCAGAGAAATCGGAAGTCCGAACGGCACAAACATATCGCGGATTTCGTAATACTCTTCCCAGGAGAGATCATTTCTCTTATAGGAAATGTAGGAGGCTGCCACACAGCCAAGCGCCACACATTCTCCGTGAGTCATTTCAAAGTGCATGTATTTCTCGATGGCATGACCGATGGTGTGACCGAAGTTGAGAAGCATCCGGTCGCCCTTCTCAAAGGGATCCCTTTCCACGACCTCCTTTTTGATCTCATTGCTCCGATACAGCATGTCAGACAGTGTTTCAGAATCGCGCTCGCGGATCTCAAGCATATGATTGATCAGCCAGCCATAGAACTCGTCGTCGCGGATCAGAGCGCTCTTCATGATTTCGGCAAAGCCGGAGGCGAACTGACGTCCGTCCAGACTCTTCAGGAAATCAACGTTGGCATAGACGAGGCCCGGCATCTTAAACGCACCGACCATATTCTTGAATTCGTCAAAATCCACGCCGGTTTTTCCGCCGATCGACGAATCTGCCTGTGCAAGAAGCGTGGTCGGAATCTGAATAAAATCGATCCCGCGCATATAGATGGAGGCTGCAAAGCCGGTCATATCACCGACAACGCCGCCGCCGAGTGCTGCAAGGTAGGAGCTGCGGTCGAAATGATTCTCAACCAGAAAACGAAGCAGCGCCCGGATCTGATCCAGATTCTTATTCTCTTCCCCTGCGGGAATTGCATAGATCAGAGGCTTCGGATCAAACAAGGCAGCAATCTGTTCTGCATAAAGCGGAGCAACATTGGTGTCGGTTACGATGCAGGCACGGCGTCCGGAAAAGCCCTTTTTCTCCAGCTCTCGGCGAAGGACCTCGGTATCCGTTCCGTAAACAATGTCATAGCAAGGCTTCCCATCATTATGGACAGAAAGCCGGTTGTGATTCTTACTCATTGCTGACTCCTTTCATGAAAAAAGAAACGCACCAACTCTTCCTGTCGGTGCGTTATCCATTCGTCGGTTATGAAGTGCCCGGAATCAATATCCTGCGTTCATATTCATGTTCATGGTGTTATTCATGAAGGCGGAATTGTTATTCATGCCATCCATGCCATTCATATTGCCCTGAGCGGCAGCACCTGCCAGCATCCCGGCTACTGCATCCGGCCGGCCGCCGGTAATGTCGCCTGCAATATCAACATCTTCCGGAGTAATTACGATGATATAATGTGAGATCTTCATGAAATTACCATGAAGCGCATAGCAGGAGCCGGAAGCAAAATCGACGATCCGCTGTGCCGTAGCCACATCCAGACCTTCCAGATTAAGAAGAACCGTCCGATGTGCCAGCAGGGTATCTGTGATCTGCCTTGCCTGATCAAAGGAACTGGGCTTTATCACACGAACCTGCATTTTTGTGGAGGAAGGCATGGAAGATCTCGTATTCCGGATGGGGCTCAGCTGTGTGCTGCGTCCGCTCCCGGAAGCGGAATTCCCATTGTTCTTAATAGAAGTACGCCCCTGAGGTCTGCGGGGATTGTCATCGTACTCCTCATCATCTTCATCCTGCATACGATTATTCTTCTTGCCGCGACCAGGAAAGAATCCTACCTTTGTGTTCGGTTCATCGTATTCTTCTTCATCCTCGTAATTGTCCAGATCTTCATCCTCGTACTCATCGTCCGCGTCAGAAAATGGAAGCTTATTTACCAGATTATCAAAAAAACCCATGTTATCTCTCCCATGTGAGACTATCTAAATCCATACTTTGTTATTATTGAATGAAAATGATGCTGTGTCAATGTTAAAATCCACGAATCCATGTTAAAAAAGAAAAATCCGACTACTCATACAGGAATTCATTCGGAGACATTGTGGAGGCATTCAGCACGATATAATCGTACTCCCGCAGTCCGTAGGTGGAATTTGCCTTGACGATGGCATAGTCCTCATCCTCCGCAATCTTCGTAACCTGGCAGAAGTCCGCATATCCCTTATTGATGTTGTATACCCCTGTCAGGGTATCGGTCATAGCGGAGGAAAGTGTCAGCGTATCCGAGGAATCCGTTTTGATCAGAACATCACCATCACGAAGCTTCTCGCCGGACAGATAATCATTTTTATGATCTCCGTCTTTGGTATATGGCGTCACTTCAATAAATTCGGTACTCTTTTCTCCATCCGAATCAATCACCTGCCGAAGGACACCCTCGGAATTTCTGGCACCGGTTGTGACATATTCCTTCGGAACGACATAAAAAGTGTCATCGATCAGCGCAGATTTCGGAATTTTCAGGCCCGCTTCCGCACTGGATATCAGCTCCACACTTAAAAAACGATCGGTGCAGAATGTCATCATGGAATTGGTAAGCTTCAGCTCCGCAAAATACTTGCCGTCCCCTGCATCCCTGATGTCTCCTACGGCTGCCCAGGACTCGTATTGATTCTTCAGAAAACGAACCTGTACAACACCTTCTTCTTTCAGTGCGTCTGCCTCTTCCTGGGAAGATAGCGGGATAACCAGCTCCCAGTCCTCTGAGGTTTCCAGCTTATAGGCGGGATCTCCGGAAGCCACCAGGGTATTATTCTCAAGATCCGTTCGCTTATAGTTTGCCGTGTCAAAATCACTTGTAACCAGATCTGCAAAGCTCTTCCCTTCATATCCGTCGACACTGTAGACGATGTATCCGGTATCGGATGTGTTGCAGTAATGCAGGGAAGCAGACCCGGAAAGCGAGGAAAGATCACCGAGGATGCGGCTGTTTGTGATTTTCCGTATGGTTCCGGAAAAGGTCTCCTTAAAATCATAAACCGAATGAAATCCGGAAGGTTCAAAGGATTCCTCAAAGGAAACAATATCAGAAGAAATCTCTGCGTAATCCTTATCCGAGAAGACGGCAGCATTGTCGGTATTCTGTGCCAGATATGACTGAATCTGACCGGATTCATCCACGGTATAAGCAAGCGATCCGGCGGAAAGCCGCTCAGTCTCAGAAGAATAATAGTTAATATAACCGGAGTACTCGCTGTTTACGACCTCCTCTTCCCTCAGAGCAAGCCCCTGATAGACACGGTTGGCGGAAATGGAGCCGGTTCTCACTTCGTAGCCGACAACATGCTTCGCAGTCGCATAACGAAAAATACTATACATGACATAGATCAGAATGACCATGAAGATGATCATACCGATATTGATATTCACCGGCTTGCGATATTCGGTTACCCTCGCACTCTGCGGATGCGGACGGGAGTTCGGAGAAGGACGTTTGCTGTTCTGGACCGGCTTGCGGGTTTTCTTATTGTCATTACGGCGGTTGGCCAAAAGCGGATACCTCGTATACACAACGAAAGCCTTGGAATCATATCCCAAGGCTTTCCTGTCATCTTATCAATATATACAACCGAAATTACAGAGAAATCGCGATCAGAGATTTCGCAGATTCGGGAAGATCAGCCTCATCCATGGAAACACTGAGAACGAAATCAATCTTGAACTGCTGGCTGAGAGTGTCCAGCTTCTTCAGTGCAGGTGTAATGTCTGCATCACGAAGATGAGCAATATCAAGAAAACTGTCAAAATACATCTGCTGAAGATCATGGTCCTGAGAAAGAATGCCGCTGACAAAGCCAAGAAACTGATCTGCATTGTCTACGCCATAATCCGGAACACAGATGAGACGAACCTTGTTATTAAGTTCGAACATATGCTGTGTGCTCTTGTCAAGATATACGACATTGCCGAGAATATTCTTTACTTCACTGTTGACCTTATCCAATAAGCACTTCGTTTTGCCTTTGCCTTTTTTGCCTACGATGAGTTGAACCATTGGATTTGCCCTCCTGGACTAGTTTATTTGTAACGAAAATAGTAGGTTCTCGTTAACGTTATTATACAGAAACAGACAACGAAAAACAACCTAAGATCCGATTAAATCCAGAAGCTTATTCATCGTTTCATAGCAGACGTCATTGTCAATTGCTTTCATGACTACGGCAATATACGGATTTCCGGAGGAATCCCGCACATAGAGAATCAGGTTATGTCCGGCTGCTGTTGTCGTGCCCGTTTTCCCGCCGATTACCGTGACGCCGGCAGGCGGCTTGATGTACGACATGTTATAGGAATTCGTGGAATTCACCGTGATTTCCTTTTCTGCACCTCCCCGGTCATGATAAACCGTGGAATAGGTGGACATGGCAATAATCTCCTGGAATGACTGGAATTGCATCGCCTCATTGAAGATAAGATACATGTCATATACTGTCGTGTAGTGATTTTCATCGGTCAGCCCGTTGGAATTGATGTAGTTGGTGCGTGTTGCTCCGAGACGGGCCGCCTCCTCATTCATCATCTGAATGAACTGATTGGTAGAGCCGCCGATATTCTCCGCAATCATAATCGCAACGTCATTGTCGGAATGAATCAGAAGAAGGTGCAGCGCCTGATCAAGCGTCATGGTATCGCCCTCTTCCAGACCGGCCTTCTGCGCACTGGCATCGGACATGTATACATTGGAAGAAGCTGTCAGGACGGTATCGAGACTTGCGGATTCCAATGCCACCAGTGCAGTCATGACCTTTGTCAGACTCGCCGGATATACCTGTGTAAAAACATCCTTTGCATAGAGCACATCGCAGTGATTCAAATCAAAAAGAGCGGCAGAGGTCGTTTCCGGTACGTCCTTCACTTCTTTTGGCAGGTGATTCCCGTCAACAACACAAATGTCCGAAGCAAAAGGACTTACAACCTCTGCCGATCCTGATTCGTCAATCAGAAAGTTAAAATTGCTGTAATTGAAATTATCCTGAAACGTCATGCCAAGCGTGCTGCCGCAGCCTGTAAGAAAGATGCTGCACGAAAGGCAGGCGCCAAGAAGCGGTAAAAAACGCTTACTTGTACATTTCACGCCACTCAAGATCTCCCCTGTCAAGTGATTTCACCAAAAGCTCAGCCGTTGCCAGATTCGTAGCAAGCGGAATATTATGAATATCGCAAAGTCTCACGATGTTATTGACATCCGGCTCATGCTTCTTGCTGTCGCTGAAAGGATCCCGGAGAAAAATAACAAGATCAATCTCATTGTTCTCGATCTGCGCACCGATCTGCTGCTCTCCGCCCAGATGTCCGGCGAGGAGCTTGTGAATATTGAGATTCGTGACCTCTTCAATCAGACGTCCGGTTGTTCCGGTTGCATACAGCTCATTACGGCTCAGTATGCCACGGTATGCAATGCAGAAATTCTGCATCAGTTTCTTTTTAGCATCATGCGCAATCAATGCAATATTCATGTCATACCCCCAAAATGAATTCCTTCACTCTTTGATGTTTTCTGCATGCTCTGCATTCTTACATTCAGCAGAAAACCGACACCAATGTACAGGCTCAGCAGACTTGTCAGTCCGTAGCTTACAAACGGAAGAGGGATTCCGGTGTTCGGCAAGATGCCGGTGGCTACCGCGATGTTCATGAATCCCTGAAAACCGATCCAGGTCCCCACCCCTGTGGCAATGACTGTTCCTGCTGTATCCTTCGCCGCCCGCGCAATAAAATAGCAGCGGATTGCAATCAGCATCAGAAGAATCACAACCGTACTGCTTCCGATAAAGCCAAACTCTTCTCCGATTACAGTGAAAATAAAGTCTGTCTGTGATTCACTGATAAAGCCGCTGTTCAGAACAGAACTGATCTCATTGGTATTATAGCCTTTTCCCATCAGCTGACCGGAACCGATTGCCATAATCGAGTTCATGGTCTGATACGCCAATGTTGATGCGTAATCCTCCGGGTGGAGCCAGGCAAGAATTCGTCCGCGCTGGTATTCGTTCAGCAAAGTAGACCCTTCCTGCGTCACCATATTAATAAAAACGATTACGGAAGGAACTGTGATGACCAGAATACCAGTTACCAGTCGATAACTCAAACCGCTGACAAACAAAATCATCGCAATAAGAATGAATACCATGATTGTTGTCGAAAGATCCGGCTGCTCATAAATCAGAAGAAGCGGCGGAACGGCAAGCATGAGACATAGTGAAATCCATACATATTTTTTCATTCTGCCCCTATATGTCATGATAAACTTAGCATAAAATAAAATCAATAATATCTTTGCAAACTCAGAAGGCTGAATCTGAATTCCGATCCGGATCCACCTTGTTGCCTCATCTCTTGATACGCCAAGCGGAGTAAAAACCAGGGCCAGCAGAAAAATGGCGGCCGCATAGTACAGCCACGAGAAGCGGATCACTCTGTGATAATCCAGAGCTGACAGAAAAACGGCAACCACGAATCCAAGGATTAAGCCTTCCATTTGTTTTCCCTGCAGGTCATGCTCTGCCGAACCAATGGCGGCAATACCGATGCCGTTCAGAGCCGCAACCAAAGCAAGCAGAATAAAATCCAGATGCTTCAGCGAAAAAGTTTGAAATAACCGATGTCTCATTCTCTTCGAATCAGTCCTTTCCTGCGTGTTTACGTCTCATCGCTGCGAAACAGAGCTTCCATATCCTGATCAAAGGCAACCATACGAATCTCGTTGTCTTTTACCGCGGCGATGCCGGGGACCGGCTTTGAAAAAAGCTTTGCTTTTGTGCGATATACCACGCCGTCAATGGAAAGCTTTTTCGGCCGAAGATCGGAAGAAGCAACAAAATGCCGGCCCTTTCCTTCTTCACCCGCCCGCACAACGCCGCGGATGCTTCCAAGAACAATGGCATCGCGGAGAGTCGTAAGAGCAGCCCCCTCTTCTACATTTCCAATGACGATCACGGTGCGCTGCGTCTTATAAATCTCCCCGGAATGGAGACTTCGAAGAAGCAGCTGATATTTGTTGTTGGAAGCAGCTCCCTGTGAAGAGGCTGCACCGGCGTTGTCATCGGAAGCCTTCTCGGAACGATTCATCTCCTCCTGAAGACGAATCGGCTGGGTTTCCTCCAGAGCCTGCTTCATCTGCTTCTCCAGCGTCTCCATACATTGCTGATAGGCAAATTCCCTTGCCCGAAGAAACGGTTCGCAGCGGAGAGGATCCTCCGAAAAGACACAGATCACACGGATTCTGGTCTCCTCCTCGATGATCCGGATGACCTCATCCTCCTCTTCCTCGGTAAGGCGGCGGCCTGCAAAGGTCAGCGTCAGTGCCGCATCCTCGAAGAAAGCAGCAGAAGCCCGGAACTTCTCACGAATCTCATCCAGAAGTGATTCCCATGGCTCACTCTCATCGAGACGGATCCGAAGACCATATTGTTCATTTTTGATCGTCACATTGCTATGCATAATCACCTTAATTGCCGTGCAGACGGTTTCTCCGATGCACGTGCAGGCTCACGAAGTGAGACCGCACGGAACAGGAGCAGGCGGCATCGGCCGCCTGCGAGTGTATTAGTCCGAAATCCGATCCCCCGCATCCATAGAATCATTCAGGATATCATCGAGCGTCGAAACACCGAAGTAATATTCCAGTACAGCCTCTGTAATCTGGGCTGCATAAGAAGACGTATAACCATTTGCTATTCGCGTTGCCACAGCAATCTTCGGATTGTTGTAGGGTGCGTAGCAGACAAACAGTGCGTGGTTTGGCTTGTCCTCCGCTTCCTGCGCAGTACCGGTTTTTCCGGCTACTTCATAGGGGAAATCCGAAAAGAAGGACATATTCTGAACCACTCCTCTCATTCCGCTGTGAATCGCATCCCAGAAGACAGGATCCATATTCACAACATTGCGCACGGTTGCCGAATTGCTTCGAACGTTCTCCTTATCCGAAGATTGTATTTTGTCGAGCAGCGTCAGATTGTAGCAGGTTCCGCTGTTGGCAAGTGTCGTGACATAGCGGGCAAGTCCCACCGTCGTATAGCTGGCATTGCCCTGACCGATGGCGGAACGCACGGAGTCCTGATTGGAAACCTGCGGAGCACGCTCTTCGATCTCAATTCCTGATTTTTCGGTAAGACCGTACATATCTGCGTATTTGCGAAGCTTCGTAATACCACGGTCGGAGTTGTAGGTGTCCTCATCGTCCAGGCCGAGCCGGTATCCCATCTCATAAAAGAAGATATTGCAGGAATGGGTGATCGCTCCGGACACATTGAGATTGCCGTGAATGTTGGGATACACCCAGCACTTGGGCTCCGGCTTTCCGATTTTGGTAAAAACTCCTTCGCATTTCACGATGCTGCTCAGGTCAATGACACCCTCCATCAGTGCCGCGGTTGCGGTGACCGGCTTGAAGGTAGATCCCGGTGCAGTTTCCTCATACGTGGCCTTGTTGATCAAGGGCTTCGAAAGGTCCTTTTGAAGCGAGCTGTAATAATCCGCATCCACGCCGTTTGCCATTTTGTTATTGTCATAGCTTGGGTAGGAAACCATGGCAAGCACATCACCGGAATTGACGTCTGTGATAACGATGGAGCCGGAGCACGGATAGAGATTCAGCTGATCCGGTGTCAGATCCATTCTCTTAATCCGGTTCATCATGAAGGTCATGGCACTTTCTTCTCCGCTGACAAGACGTCCCGCTTCTTCATCCGATACAGAAACCGCCCCCTGCTCCATCAGGATCTCACAGACCTGTGCGCCGGAAATCGTATCACTCTGGATCATGTAATGAAACAGATGCTTGGTGAAGTCTTCATTCTCTTCCAGCTCTTTCAGAATATAATCGGAAAGAGCAATGAAAACCTCCGAGCTGGAAGCATATTTCTCATCCATGCCGATTTTTCCGGCATCGACCCAGTCCATGGAAATGGCATAATTCAGGAACTCGGACATCGAGATCACTTCATCCGTGGTCCAGCTGATGTACGTTTCATCCTCGGTGTCAATGCGGTCGCGGACCAGTACATCATTGTTCTTCAGCATCTGAACAATGTAGCTTTCATAGTCCTTGTATTCCGCAGAAAGCACATTGTAGGGCTGCTTTGTCGTCAGCATTTCATCCTTCAGCCCGGAGAGGGCGGCTTTCCGATAGGCTTCAAAGGCTGACCACACCTGTTTCTCCGTGGTCTTTGCGTCCTTTTCCTGAAGATGTGCAATATCGATGATGTTGTTGTTGAACATCTGGAAATAGACATCGTAAATCGGAAGCATGATTTCGGAACTCTTGGTATTCTCTCCCATCTCAAAGGTTCTGGCATCAATAATCCGGTTATAGACGATGTCTGCAAGCTTTCGCTCCAGGATATCCTGCGCAGCAATCTGAAGATCATGATCAATGGTGAGATACACATCATTGCCCGCGACCGGAGCGACATAATTGCTGGTCTCGAGCTCGTTGCCAAGATTGTCGACATAAACCGTCTCCGATCCCTTGGTTCCCTGCAGCTCTGTTTCCAGAGCGGATTCGATTCCGGATTTTCCGACAACATCGCTGTTGGTGTAGGAATCGTCCTCCTTCTGAAGACGGGTCAGTTCCTCCGAACTGATTTTTCCGGTATAACCGAGAATCTGGGAAAAATATTCACTGTCATTGTATCGACGGACCGTATCATCCGAAATATCCACACCCTCCAGATGGTTCTTGTTCTCCAGAATGGCCGCCATTGTTTTCTCGGAAACATCCTCCGCAATGGTGGTCGGGATATACTTCTGATAGCTGTTCAGATTGATCAGATAGCGAACCGTAACAAGCTGCAGGAGACGCTCCGGATCATATCCCTTTTCCGGAACAAAAGCGCTGGATTCATCTTCCGGATCCTTTCGCTGTCCAATACGGAAACGCTTTGACAGATACCAGACGAGGTCATCGGCGGAGGCTTTTGCTTCGTTGTCCTTCAGATCGCTGATGTTGGCATAGCCGTACACATCCGCGAGGAAACGGGAAAGAGTGGTTCCGCTTACGGTATACTCATAATGTCCTGTATTCTTGTTATAGATGACATTGAAATCAGAGGTGATGGAATCCCCGTTTTTCTCAACGAGATCAATCACTTCTTCAATGGTACTGTTGAGTTCCTTATCATGGGCAGAGGAGGACTCGCCGAGATCGTTCATGATGACCGAATAAGCCAGTTCATTGTAGGCAAGAAGCTTGCCGTTCCGATCATAGATATTTCCTCTTGTTGATGAAATGGATACCCCGCGTCGAATGCGAAGCTGAAAGTTATCCAGATAGTTCTCACCATTTACGATCTGAAGAACAAAAAGGCGATAAATCAGAACACACCCTGTCATGATCACGGCTGCGATCATGATCAGCGTGCGCAGATTGATTTTCCGAAAGAAATCACTTCGGAAGAAATTTGCGATATGGTCATAAATACGAAACAAAAAATCTGTCATCGTCAGGTTTCTTTCATTACGGACCCCTGTTCCAGAGGATTATGGTGCTTCTTCCGCATGTATTTGTTGTACAGAAAACGAAGCAGCGGATAAAGCGGGAGCGCGGCAAGCAGCGTATATACCATTTCCGGAAGCATGCGCTGCATCAGGAACGCTCTCATAAAAAGGCGGTTGCGCATGGCAAAAAGAAAAACAAAGGTCAGAAAGCCATAGACAAAATCGCATACCGCAATCAGCGACAAAGGGAAGGCCAGATCCTCCACGTACAGAATTTTCTGGAATTTCCCGGAAAAATAACCAATGATTGCATACACCCCTGCTTCGAATCCAATCAGAGGTCCAAAATAAATATCAGACAAAAGTCCGCAGACAAGACCGATGCACATGCCCTTTCGATCACCGAACATAAAGCCGTACGAAGCCGTAACAATGATCATAAGGTTCGGCGTAATATCGGATGACAGAATCATCGGAAGAATCGATGTCTGCAGGATAAAGCAGGAAATAATGATAATAAATACCAGTAGTACGATTCGAAGTTTCTTCATTCTGAATTAAGTCCTGTCACGTTTACCCGTCGTCTTCCGCCGTCTGCTTCAGCTTCTGAATGACAAGGACCGTATCCAGCCTGGAGAAATCTACGGCAGGCGTAATCCGGCCGGATTTGGTCAGATTATTGGAATCCGTCTGAATCTCACTGATGTATCCGATCAGAATGCCCGGGAGATACTTATCGCTGATGTTGGAGGTGACGACACTGTCGCCGACCTTCACAAGATCATCCGGATCCGCAAGCTCGGAAAACCTGATCGTCCCTTCTTCGTATAAGGTCAGATTTCCGGAAACAATCAGATTCTTCTGTGAAGACAGAACCGTTGCGGAAACGTTGGAGTTATCATCGATTACGGCCTGTACTCTTGACCAGTGCCTGCCGATATAGGTGATGCGCCCCACAAGGCCCCCGTCTGCCAGAACATTCATGTCCACGGAAAGCCCGTCCTCGGAACCTTTGTCAATGACAAAGGAGTGATACCAGCTTCCGTTTTCCTTTGCGATGATCCGGCAGCCGGTCTTTGGAAAGTCGGCATAGGTCTGATCCAGCTGATAGAGATTCCGCAGCTCCGTCAGTTCATGCTTCTCCTGCAGCAGAGCATTGTTCGTGACAGAGAGCTCCTCGTTTTCCTGCCGGAGCGACTCATTTTCCTTTTGAAGCTCCTTGATATCCGAAACCAGCTGCTCACGCTTTATCAGCCACTCTCCTGCCTTGCTGACGCCATCCTGAAAAGGAATCACAATGTAATTGGCAAAGCCGGAAAGCGGTCCATTCAGGACATCCGTATAATATGTAGTTAAAATCATGCCAACGCACAAGGCGGTGACGAGAAGAAGCAGATACCTTCCCGGAATATGCGGCCGGAACGGCTCTCTTCTCCTGATGGGGCCTGAACTCATTTACCAAGTCCTTCAATGGTATAGGCAAGCGGCCGGTACTGCATCTTCTTGATGACCTGTGCCAGACCAAGCGCTACGGTATTGATGGGCGCATCTGCCATGTTGACATCCAATTTGGTTTCTTCTCCGAGAAGCTCCGCCAGCCCCTCCTCCTGGCAGGCTCCGCCTGTCAGAAACAGTCCGTGGCGATAAATATCGGCAGAAAGCTCCGGAGGGGTTCTCTCGAGGAGAACCTTGACATTGTCGACTATGCTGCGGAAGCTGTCATGCAGTGTATTCTCCACAAAATCACGGGAAAGCGTTCTTTCCATCGGAAGACCGGTGACGATGTCGCGCCCGTAAATCGTGCAGACACCGCTGTCAAAAGCACCGGAATCCTTGGAGCCGATGGTAAGCCGGACGGTTTCCGCAGTTTTCATTCCGATGACAAGATTATACTCCCGTCGTACAGCACTGACGATATTGGCGTCAAACTGATGCCCGCCAATCTTAATCAGCTTCGAAAGAACAATTCCGCCAAGAGACAGAATGGAGATCTCGGTTGTGTCATAGCCGACATCCACGACAAGGACGCCCTGGGCAGTCTTCACATCAATTCCAAGACCAAGTCCGTCGGCCAGAGCCTTCTCTACAACCATGATGCGCCGGGCCTTAATGCCGGCATCCTCAATCAGGTCATAGAATGCGCGCCGCTCTACCTCTGTGACATCCGTCGGAACGGCAACAAAGAAATCTGCCGGATGCAGCGTTCCCCTCTGCTCATCGCGCATGAAGGACTTCATCAGAAGCTCCATGTTGCGGATGTCCGCGATCACACCGTTCCCGATGGGATTGCTGACGCGGATGTTTGCGGGAGCTCTCTCGAACATCTCATATGCATTGTCTCCGTAAGCAATCATGGTCTTTTTGTTTTTGACCGCAATCATGTTCTTCTGAACCATGATTTTATCGGTTGCCGCATTGTATATTTTTATGTTGCAGGTTCCAAGATCCACGGCATAGGCGTTGCTGATGACACCGGGATCATGAAATTCTTCCTGCTCACGTACATCGCCGGGTCCCCGGCGTCTTCTTCGAAATAAAGACATCACATTCTCCTGCCGCCGGACGTAAAAGACCGGCTTCCTGCATACTGAAAAAACAGCGATCCCCGACAATCACATGATCCAGAAGATGGATTTCCATGAGGTTTCCGATTTCAGCCAGTCTCCTGGTCAGCCGGATATCCTCTTCCGATGGAAGCGGATCCCCGCTCGGATGATTGTGCATGACCAGAATATTCGATGCTCCCGCCTGCAGCGCACGCATGAAAATATCACGCGGCGAGCAAAGCGCTGTGTTTACGGTTCCGATGGTCACAACCTCTTCCCGGATCAGCACATTCTTCGAATTCAGAAGAAGCAAAAGCACCTTCTCCTGCTTCTCATGGCGGAGCGATTCCATATAGCAGTCTGCTACCTGAGCTGCACTCCGGCAGATAAAGCTCTGACCTGAGCCCCTGACGGCTTCCATGGCAAGTCTTCGTGAGAGTTCAAGAAGACATTGAATCTGAATGGCCTTGACCGTTCCGATTCCCGGAAGCTCTGTCAGCTCCTCCAGGCTGAAATCATATAGAGCCGAAAGCGACGTCCCATCTCCGTTCTTCTGTGAAAGAAGTCTTTTCGCAAGCTGAAGAACAGGCTCCTTTGCCGTTCCGGACCGAAGCAAAACAGCCAGAAGCTCAGCATTGGAAAGCGCATCCTTTCCATGAGAAAGAAAACGCTCGTATGGCATTTCGGGGTGATTTTTCTGTTTTTCCTTTTTCATCTGACCTCTTTCCTGCCTCTTCGGGAAAGGAAGTCAGAGTTTATTGTAGCGAGTTACGTCCCGTTAATCAAGATTGACAAGGCCGCGCTCCTGCATGTTCTGAAGAGTCTTCAGGATGCCAAGCTTTGCATGCGGCCAGGTAAGTCCGCCCTGGAAAAAGACGGTATACGGCTCGCGAAGGGGGCCGTCCGCGGACAATTCAATGGATGAGCCGGACACAAAGGCACCGGCAGCCATGATGACATCCGAGTCGTACCCCGGCATAGGAGCAGGCTCACAGGAGACAAAGCTGTCCACGGGAGATGCGGACTGAATGCCCTGGCAAAAGGCAATGACGCCTTCCGGCTTTCCGAAGGTAATTGCCTGAATGATGTCATGCCGGTCCTCGCTTCCGTCCGGCAGAACGGAAAAGCCAAGCTTTTCATAAAGATTTGCCGCAAGAATGGCACCCTTTAAGGCACTCGCGGTAACAATCGGTCCCATGAAAAATCCCTGGAAGAACTGCGGAAGAAGGTCCAGAGAAGCGCCGACCTCCTTTCCAAGACCCGGACTTGTCAGTCGCACCGCAGCATTTTCCACACACTCCTTTTTCCCGGCAATGTATCCGCCGATGGGAGCAAGTCCGCCGCCGGGATTCTTGATCAGGGATCCGACGCACATGTCCGCGCCGACATCAGAGGGTTCCTTTTCCTCCGTGAATTCACCGTAGCAGTTGTCCACCATGCAGATCAGATCCGGCCGGATGCTCTTCATGAATGAAATTGCCTCTCCGATCGCATCCACGGAAAGCGTGCGTCTTGTCTGGTAGCCCTTGGAGCGCTGGATGGTGACAAGATGAATGCTGCGATCGGTATCCTCCTCCAGAACCTTTCGGAGACCTTCAAAATCAAAGCCTCCGTCCGGAAGCAGATCCACCTGCCTGTAGGAAATTCCGTACTCCGCAAGAGAGCCGCGGGATTTCCGGATGCCGATCACCTCTTCCAGTGTGTCATAGGGCTTTCCGGCAGCGCTCAGAAGGGTCTGTCCGGGACGAAGATTGGACATCAGGGCCAGCGCAAGCGCATGGGTTCCGCAGGTAATCTGCGGACGCACCAGGGCATCCTCCGTGTGAAAATACAGGGAGTAAACCTTCTCAAGACCGTCACGGCCGATATCATCATAGCCGTAGCCGGTGGTTCCCTTCAGGCTTGCCTCGCCGATGTGAGCCTCCTGCATCGCCGCAATGATCCGGAGCTGATTGAACTCCGCCATTTTGTCAATGGCATCAAAGCGATCGCGAAGACCTGCCAGAACAGGCTCTGCAAAGTCCAGCACTTTCCGGGAAATGCCAAGGCTCCGGTAAATTTCAAGTTCATGTTGTTCAAATTCATTGGTAATCTGCAGCATGGTTTCTCCTTATGTAAAACTTATGAAAATCTTGTCCGTATTGTGTTTTCCATGTAATCCAGCATTTCTTCCCGGGATGGAAATTCATCGGTGTTTACCCAGATGACATCCCTTTCCCGGCGAAACCAGGTGAGCTGGCGCTTCGCAAAATGCCTGGTCTGAAGCTTGATCTGTTCGACTGCGTCCTCGAGCGTTCCCTCTCCCTCCAGATACTGAAGGATCTGCTTGTAGCCAAGCCCCTGCATGGAAACGTCACGGGATGTAAAGCCCTGCTCCTGCAGCCGTTTTACTTCCTCCAAAAGTCCTGCCTCCATCATCTGATCCACTCGAAGATCGATGCGGCGATAAAGCTTTTCGCGCTCCATCGTCAGCACAAAAAAGACGGCATCATAGGCAGCCTGCCGTTTTCTCTGTTCCTCATTGTGATCGGAAATCTTTTCACCGGTCTCACGCGTAAATTCCAGCGCCCGGATGACACGTTTCAGGTTGTTTTGGTGAATGGCAGCCGCTGCCTCCGGATCCTTTTCCTGAAGCATCCGGTAAAGGCTCTCGTTTCCTTCTGTTCTTGCCTTTTCCTCCAGCAGGGAGCGGTAGGAGGTGTCCTCTCTGGTTTCCGTAAAATCTATGTCATAGAGAAGCGCCTGAATGTAAAAGCCGGTTCCGCCGACCAGAACCGGAAGGCGGCCTCTTGCGGTAATCCTTTGGACTGCAGCCTTCGCTTCCCTCTGAAAGCGGACGACGTTCCATTCCTCCGAAGGGCCTATGATGTCAATCAGTTCATGCGGAATCCCCTGCATCTCTTCTTCTGTAATCTTGGCAGAGCCGATGTCCATTCCACGGTAAACCTGCATGGAATCCGCAGAGATCACACTTCCCTGCAGGCGTTTGCAAAGCTCTACGCCTGCAGCACTTTTTCCGCTTGCCGTAGGTCCTGCCACGATGACCATTTTATCCATAGTATGCTGTTCTCATCCTTATACGATACGCTTGAATTTACGTTCCATTTCCTGCTTCGAGAGTACGATCATGGTCGGGCGTCCGTGCGGGCAGTGATAGGGATTGTCCAGAGACAAAAGCTCGTCGATCAGTGCCTTTGCTTCCTCTGCTGAAAGGTGCATATTTCCCTTCACCGCTGCCTTGCAGGACATGGATGCAATCTTGTACAGAATGGCTGCCGGTGTTCCGCTCATCCTGGAGTCCAGAATCTCATCCAGAATTTCCCGGAGAAGCGCATCGGGCTCGTTGGCATACAGCTCCAGCGGGACGGCCCGGACCGCATAGGAGCCGGCCCCGAAGGACTCGATTTCATAGCCCATCCGGCGGAAGGAATCCATGTACTGGAGAAGCGCGGCCTCCTCCTTTCCGGAGAGCGTAAGAATGATCGGCGGTGCGAGCATCTGTGACGGAGAAGCTTCGCTCTGTTCTCTGGAGAGCCGCCGCATCAGCCTCTCGAAATTGACCTTTTCATGCGCTGCATGCTGATCAATCATCAGCATCTTATCCTGAAACGTGACAATCCAGTAGGTGTCAAAAATCTGACCGACAATCCGGTACTGGTCCGCATGATCCGCACGCAGAATGTGATATTCACGGTTTCCGTAAAGGTCCTCCGCAAAGTCCTCCTTTACGCTTTCACGGAACATGGCTTCCAGATCCCCGGAGAGGCCTTCCGTTTCAAGCTTCTTCTGCTTCCTGCGGGCTTCCTCCGGATCCGGTAATGCGGCTTCTTCTATAAAGCTCTCCTGCTCGTAGCGGCCTGCAGGCTCATGGACAGCCGCCGTCTTGTCGATGAAGGTAAAGCCTTCCTCCTGATAGGAGGAGGGCTCTGCAGGCAAAGGCTTCTGCATTTCCCGCTTCCTGCTTCCCGTTTCCGCTGCGATCACCGGCTGTTCAAAGGGCTCTGTATGAACCTCTGCCTTTTCTGCCGCCTCTCTGATCTTTTCTTCCTCTTTGCGCGCCTTGTTCTCCTGTGCCTGCGTATCCAGAGTGGCACGGGGAATCAGCTCGATCCGGTGGAGCGTTGCATGTACCGATTCATTCAGAAAATCGAAAATTCTCTTTCCATCCTGAAAGCGGACCTCCATCTTGGAGGGATGTACGTTCACATCGATTTCTTCTGCCGGAAGCTGCAGATACAGAATGGCAAACGGAAACCGATGCTGCATCAGATCGGTGCGATAGCCCTCCTCCAGCCCTTTGGAAAGAACATCGCTTTTCAGGATACGCCCGTTCACGAAGAAGATTTCACAGCTGCGGCTGGATCTTGAGAACTCGGGCCGTCCGAGAAAGCCGTTCAGCACAAGAGTTCCGTCTTCGGAGGTCCTGGAGACCGGAATCACGGAGTTCGAGAGCTCCCGCCCGTAAATGCGGTAGATCAGTTCCTTGATGTTGCCGTTTCCGGTGGTGTGGAGCTTTTCCTGATTGTTCACGCGGTAATGAAAGGAGATGTCCGGGTGAGACAGCGCAAGATGATAAACAAGATCCGTTACCGCTCCTGCTTCTGTCTGGGCGGTCTTTAAAAACTTACGACGCACCGGAACATTGTAAAACAAATCTCTTACAATGACGGTGGTCCCATCCGGCGCACCGATCTCTGTCATCTCAAGAGGTGTCACATCCGGAGCAGATGTCCCTTCGGACAAACCTGGCACCACATCATTGACGGCGCGGATGCCGACAAGAGAGTCCCTTGTCTTGGTAATCATTTCGACCTTGGAAACCGCGGCGATGGAGGAAAGTGCCTCTCCTCGAAAGCCAAGACTCTGCAGCCTGGTCAGATCCTCTGCCTCGCTGATTTTACTCGTTGCATGACGGCGGAATGCCCTGGTGATCTGTGTCGGATCGATGCCGCAGCCATTGTCGGTTACGCGAATCAGGTCAATGCCGCCGTTTTTGATCTCGACCGTGATGGCTCCTGCACCTGCGTCAATGGAATTCTCCGCAAGCTCCTTGACCACATTGACGGGCCGTTCCACAACCTCTCCTGCCGCAATGCGGTTGATGGTATCCGAACTGAGAACATGAATTTCTGCCATGAAAATATCCTTTGTATTCGTATCCTGTGCCGGGAAAAAATCCGTCACCTTCTTATGTCATTAATTCGGGACCGCTTCCCAACGGTTTTTCAGCTCTGACTGCAGGCGATAGAGTGTATTCAGCGCATCCATCGGCGTCATATTGGTGACATCCAGCTCCTGCAGCTCCTTCAGCACATCGTTTTCCTGGACCGTATCAAAGAGGGACATCTGATTCAGGTCCACATCATCATAGTGCGGGACTCTGGCAGGCTTTCCGGTCTCCCCTGCCTTTACTTCGATCGACTGAATTTTCTCCGTGATGTCATTGTCCGAAAGCTGACGGACAATCTCTTTGGCACGTTCAATCACGATATCCGGAATCCCGGCAAGACGCGCAACCTGAATGCCGTAGGAACGGTCTGCGCCTCCTTTGATGATCTTTCGGAGAAAAACAATGTCATCGCCCTTTTCCCGGACGGCCACGCAGTAGTTGTTGACGCTGCTGATCTTTCCCTCCAGCTCCGTCAGCTCATGGTAATGCGTTGCAAAAAGAGTTTTGGCACCGAGAATCTTACGGTTTGCAATGTACTCAATGACAGCCCATGCGATGGAGAGGCCATCGAAGGTCGAGGTGCCGCGGCCGATCTCATCCAGGATAAGAAGTGACTTCGGCGTCGCATTTCGAAGAATGTTGGCCACTTCGTTCATTTCCACCATAAACGTTGATTGTCCGCTTCCCAGATCGTCCGATGCTCCTACACGTGTGAAAATACGGTCCACCACGCAAAGATCCGCTGCGGCAGCAGGCACAAAGCTTCCGATCTGACTCATCAGGACAATCAGGGCAACCTGCCTCATGTAGGTTGATTTCCCGGCCATATTCGGACCGGTAATGACGGCGATGCAGTCCTTTTTGCTGTCAAGCACCGTGTCGTTGCAGACAAAGTCTCCGGGCATCATCCGTTCTACAACGGGATGCCTTCCGTCTTTGATCCGAATGATTCCTTTGTCGTTGAGTTTCGGACGAACATATCCGTAGCGCTCTGCAACGAGAGACAAGGAGGCATAAACATCGATATAGGCAACTGCCTTTGCAGCCTTCTGAATTTCAGCGACGCGGGAGGAAATCTCCTTGCGGAGCTTGTCGAACTCCTCGTATTCCAGGTCATTCAGCTTATCCTCTGCGCCAAGGATTCTGGCCTCCAGGTCCTTGAGCTGCGGCGTTGTATAACGCTCGCTCCCTACAAGCGTCTGCTTCCGTTCAAAATAATCCGGCACGAGATCCTTAAAGGAATTGGTGACCTCGAAGAAATAGCCGAACACATTGTTGTACTTGACCTTCAGATTCTTGATTCCGGTGGATTCGCGAACCTCCTCCTCCATTTGCGCAAGAAGCCGGCGGCTGCCGGTCTTCGCTTCGCGGAAGGAATCGATGTCCGCGTTGTAGCCTTTTTTGATGATGCCGCCCTCCTTCATGGCAAGAGGCGGATCGTCATCAATTGCCTGATCCAGGCGGCTCACCAGTTCATCGAAATCCCCAAGATCCTCACGGATCCGGACCAGCTCCTGGGCCGTAAAGCCCTGCAGAACCTGGCGAATCGGCCGCACCATGCGAAGCGATTCCCGGAATGCAACAAGATCCCTGGGATTGGCGCTTCCATAGCTGATCTTGGTAAGCAGACGCTCAAGATCATAGACAGGACTCAGATACTCACGCATTTCATCCCGGTCCACATTGTTGTTCTGGAGTGCCTCCAGAGCATCAAAGCGCTTCCGGATTTCTTCCTCATCAATGAGCGGCTGCTCCAGAAACTGGTGAAGAAGTCTTGCGCCCATCGCTGTTTTGGTTTTATCAAGGACCCAAAGAAGCGAGCCGTGAACCTTTTTCTCACGAAGGGTCTCCGTCAGCTCAAGATTGCGCCTGGTCGCGGTGTCCAGCAGCATATACTTGCCGGACAGGTAGGCATCGATCCTTGTGATATTGGACAGATCGTTCATCTGCGTATCATAAAGATAGCGAAGCAGCGCTCCGCAGGCGGGCAGAGCCGCCTTCAGGTCGTCAATGCCAAGAGCCAGAAGACTCGATACGCGGAAATGC
>HF986555.1:23590-36364 GCA_000431495.1 Firmicutes bacterium CAG:791
CCGAAATAATGGGCATCCAGCGTATTGATGACAATGGAGAGGCGGTTTCTGAGATCCTGAATGTCAATGCCGCTCATCATAAAGGCTTCGTTGCAGACAATCTCAGAGGGAAGGTATTTCTGAATTTCGTCCAGGATTTTCTGAATCCCCGAGACCTGTGTGGCATAAAAGTCACCGGTTGAGATGTCACTGACCGCAAGCCCGCACGTTCCGCCGCCCGCGTCATAGAACACTGCCATGATATAGTTGTTCTTATGCTCGTCCAGCGTTTCCGGACTGACATTGGTGCCGGGCGTCACGATCCTTGTCACCTCGCGCTTTACCAGACCTTTGGCAAAACGCGGATCCTCAACCTGTTCGCAGATGGCGACGCGGTATCCCTTTTCCACGAGCTTTGCAATGTAGATGTCTACGGCGCGAAACGGGATGCCGCACATCGGTGCCCGCTCGTTCAATCCGCAGGACTTTCCGGTCAGCGTCAGCTCCAGCTCCTTCGAGGCAACTTCCGCATCATCAAAAAACATTTCATAAAAATCGCCAAGCCGGTAAAACAGAAGGCACTCCGGGTGCTCCTGTTTGGTGCGCAGGTATTCCTGCATCATCGGCGATACATCTTCGATTTTCGGAAAAGACATGTGTTTCTTACCTCAATATCCCTTCACGTTTTCGCAAAGAACAGTTCCAAAGTAGTAAAAATTACGGCATTCATCCAGGGTCACATCATAGAAATGTCCGATCATGGAGGCATCTCCCCTGACATGAACAATGATATTGTTGGAGAGGCGGCAGGTAATATACTCCGGATCCTGCGTGTTGACCTCTTCTGCCAGGGCGGTCATGGTTCTTCCCGCAAGAGCACCTGCGCGTTTTCTCGCATTTTCCTGAACCGCGGCGAGGATTCTGTCAAAGCCCTTCTGCACCTCTTCCTTCGGAACCTGCTCCATAGCGGCAGCAGGAGTTCCCTTTCTGGGCGAATAGATAAAGGTGTAGGCATTGTCAAAGCAGACCTTCTCGATGACATCAACGGTATCATCCACGTCCTTTTCGGTTTCCCCCGGAAAGCCTGCAATGATATCGGTTGTAATGGCCGCATCCGGAATGAGTTCACGGATTTCCGCGGCGCGCTCCATAAACTGCTCTCTGGTGTAGCGCCGGTTCATCCTGCGAAGAATCTCATTGGAGCCGGACTGCAGCGGGAAATGAATGTGCCTTGCAATGTTCGGGTGATCCCGGATGACCTCAAGCACGTCGCGCCCCATATCCTTAGGGTGAGGCGTCATGAAACGGACCCGTTTGATTCCGGGAACCTCGGCAACTGCGGACAGGAGCTCGGCAAAGCTGCAGGGCGTCTCGAGATCTCTTCCGTACGAATTGACGTTCTGTCCAAGAAGCATCACTTCCACCACGCCGTCTGCCGCAAGCTTTTCACATTCTCTTATAATATCCCCGGGCTGCCTTGATCTTTCGTGACCGCGGACATAGGGAACGATGCAGTAGGTGCAGTAATTGTCGCAGCCGAACATAATGTTGATGCCGGATTTATAGGAGTACTTGCGCTCTACGGGAAGATCCTCAACAATCTCGTCCGTGGCATCCCAGATCTGTGTGATCTTGTGACCTTTGGGATCAAAGCCTCCGTTTTTCGACTCGTATACCTCGCAGAGGTACTGCGGAAAGCAGAACAGGTTATGCGTTCCGAAAATAAGATCCACATACGGGTAGCTCTTTTTAATCTTTTCTACCGCACTCTCTTCCTGCGTCATACAGCCGCAGACGGCAATCTTCATATAGGGACTGTGCTTTTTAAAGTGTGCGGCGCGGCCCAGACGCCCGAAGAAGTGCTGATCGGCATTGTCACGGACCGTACAGGTGTTGTAGATGACAAAATCCGCCGATTCCGCCTCAATCTCCTCGAATCCGGCATTCCGGAGAATGCCGGCAAGCTTTTCTGCATCCCGGGCATTCATCTGACAGCCGAAGTTCTGCACGTGAAAGGTCGGTGTTCTGCCAAGGATGCCTGCAAGCTGCGCCGTATAAATCTGCGCCTTTTTCAGGTATTCCTCCTGCCTTGCAAGCTCTTCCTCCGATGCCTGTCTGCGCTCACTTTCCGGGCGCTTCACCGGCATGGGGACTCTTGGTTTTACAGTGGCTTCAGTCAAGTTCGTATTCTGCATATCTGTTCAGTATCCTTATCAGTGTTTCGGCGCCGAGAGCCATTTCCTCGGCAACAACGTATTCATAGCGGCTGTGGAAGTTGTAGGCGCCTGTGAAGAGATTCGGGCAGGGAATGCCAAGAAAGCTCATAACGGCACCATCCGTTCCTCCACGGATCGGAGAAATCACCGGCGTGACGCCAATCTCCTTCATGGCCGCCGTCGCATTGTCAATGAGATGCATATGCGGACGGATTTTTTCTACCATGTTGTAATAGCTGTCGTTTACATCTGCTGTAACAACGCTGGCGTTGTATTTCTTATTGATTTCTTCGGCGGCATCCAGAACGACCTTTTTGCGGTGTTCAAATTTCTCCCGGTCATGATCCCTGATAATATAGTCCATCTCCGCGGAATCTGTGGTCCCATGCATTTCATCCAGATGATAGAAGCCTTCGTAGCCCTCGGTTCTTGCAGGAATTTCGTTCTCCGGAAGAAGTGCGTTGAATTCCATGGCGACAAGAAGCGCGTTCCGCATTTTCCCCTTGGCACTGCCCGGATGCGTCGAAAGTCCCTGAATCGTGATGTGAGCGGAGGCTGCGTTGAAGTTTTCGTATTCCAGCTCTCCGATTCCTCCGCCGTCCACCGTATAGGCATAGTCCACGGCAAATTCATCCCGGTTCATATTGCGGGTGCCGTTTCCCACCTCTTCATCCGGCGTGAACATGATACGGATGGTTCCGTGAGCAATCTCGGGATGCTGAAGCAGAAATTCCGCAGCGGCCATGATTTCTGCGACACCTGCCTTGTCATCTCCTCCGAGAACCGTCGTTCCGTCTGTGACAATCAGGGTTTTTCCCTTTTTACCGGCAAGCTCCGGGAACTCCTCGGGACGAAGCGTAATATGCTCCTCCTCATTCAGAAGAATACTTCCGCCGTCATAGTTCTCAATTTTGCGGGGATGAATTTCCGGATGACTGCTGGCATCCACCGCATCCGAGGTATCCATATGCGCTGCAAGACCGATAATCGGTGCGGTATTCTCCCGTCTCTTGCTCTCTTTGTCGCTTCGTGCGTCCAGCTTTTCCTTCGAAGAAGGGATGTTGCCCGGGATTGTTGCATAGACGTAGCATTTCTCCTCATCCAGAACCACGTCCGAGGCACCCATCTCCTCAAGCTCGCGCGTAAGAAGCCATGCCAGATCTCTCTGGCATGGAGTGGATGGAGTGTCATTGACTCCCTCTTTGGACTGTGTAAACACCTTCGCATAGCGGATCAGTCGATCTGCCAGCTGCTCTTTGTCAAAATGTAATGTTGCCATAGCTTCGCTTCCTTTCTCACCGCCTTTTCCGGCAGTAATCGTGTCCTGTTTTGTTCGGAATTCTCACCTGATACAGATAAGCGCGCCGTGAGGTGAGGCCAACGCGCTCCGTCACACCGACTGCAGTCAGTACCTTCAGAACCGCGGAGTACTGAACGGATTTCCGGTGAATGCCGACAGCGGCCTCCAGATCCTTTGCGGTGAAGGGCTCCGACAGCGCCGTCATGGGCAGAAACACCGAATAATCCTCGGGCTTTTGCAGAACAAGCCGGTCAGAAACAGCATCCGGCATGCGGTCAAAGCGATGTGAGCCCCGTTTCCCGCCGTTTCCCCAGCCATCCTGCAGCCGGTACTCGTCCAGATCCAGAAGAAGTGCTTCGATGGTGAGCCCGGGCCTTGTCAGATAATCCGTAATGCGCGACAGCTCCCGGAAAAGCTGATAGAAGCTTCCGATCTGCGTGGAAGCATTTCTTGCAGTAATCTCTCCTGTTTCCGGATCGATCCAGCATACGGTTTTCCTGTGCGGAATCGGATGAAGAATCGTAACCTTGTATTCCGGGAGAAACGCATCCAGCTTCTCCTTCATGGCACCGAAGTTTGCGGTCTGGATCTCTGTGATGGACTTTTCTTCCTCGCAGCAGATGTCTGCAATGTAATTGCCGACCGGAACCTCCTGATGCGCCGTGCAGGGGTCCACGTAATTCTTCAGAATGGCATGAAGCGATTTCTCCTTCTGCATGCCGATTCCTTCCCGTACGCGCGGACTGACGGTCAGAATGCTCTGAACCGCTTTTGTAAAAGCTTCACGTTCTTCTGCTTCCATGTCCGTTTAGTACGTTCCCTTCTGCAGAAGCTCTCTTACCTTTGCAAAGGCTTTTTCCTCTCCCTCCTCTGCAAGAAGGACCAGAAGACTTTCCAGAAGATCCGCGGTATCCGGATGCAGGAACTGTCTCGTGTCGCCCCGCCGGTAATAGGCGATGGGATCGGTATCCTTGTAGGCGGCGCCGTTGTAGGTTTTTGAGGCCGCGATCCGGTCCATAAACATTTCCATCACATAGCGAAGCGGCATACGGCAGGCAATGATTCCACTTCCTGCGATGCCGTCATGCCTCTTTGCGGAATAATCCATCCAGTATTCATAGTGATGCCGGTTTCTGCCCTTGTGATGCAGCCAGGAGGTGGAAAGTCCCTTGTCCTCGCGCTCTGCGTTGTTCGGCGAGCGAGTCCCCTGATAATAGCGGGCTCCCACCCAGAATTCGGTCGGACTGTATTTGGAGAGATCGTGTGTGAGTCCCTGCCAGTACAGTCCGACCTGAAAGCATTCCCGGCACACCACATGTCTGTGATGAGTAATCGTCCGGAAATGCGCGATGGTTTTGTGTAAGGTAATTCGGTTGTCGTTCATGCTTTTCGGATTCCAATCGTTGCAATCGGAGCTTTTTTCTTCTCCGTTTTCTGAATTTCCTCTTCCGGAACAGGCAGTGCCTGCAGGATCTGAATGGATCGTCCCCGAATGGTCACATTTCTGGAATCAGGAAGATCCTCCGCGGGCTCCTGAAACGGTTCGTCCAGGAAGGTATCCATCAGAAGCTTCCATCGATAGCCGGCGGGAAGCTTGGGAAGAGCAAGCATCTGACTGTGCCAGTGCATGTTCATGGCAAGGTACAGGAAAGAATCCCGCGGGTTTTCTTCATCATAGGCTTCCGGGAGCAGGATCCCGACGGTATGAGAATAGCCCGACAGATCCGGCTTCCAGGCTTCGCTTCCATGCAGAGAAATATCCGGATAGCCAATCACCTTCGGATCATTAAAGCCAAACGGTGTCTTTCTCCGGAAAACGCCATGGTCCTTGCGAAAGGCAGTCAGCTTCTGGGTGAATACCAGCAGTGCCTTGCTGTCCACGGTATCCTTCCAGTTCAGCCAGCCGATCTCATTGTTCTGGCAGTACGGATTGTTGTTGCCTCCCTGGGAGTTGCAGCGCTCGTCTCCCGCAAGAAGAAGCGGTGTCCCCTGCGCCAGAAGATTGACCGTCATGAAATTGCGCATCTGACGGTTTCGGAGCGCACGGATGTCCTTTTTATGGCTGGGTCCTTCCACGCCGCAGTTCCAGCTCCAGTTGTTCTCGCAGCCGTCGCGCCCGTTCTCGCCGTTTGCGTCGTTGTGCTTCCAGTTATAGGAAACCAGATCCGCCAGCGTAAAGCCCTCATAGTTGGTCACATAGTGAACACAGCCATGTCCCGACGGAACGGTGACGAAGAGCCTGATAAATTCACGAAGGACCTGATTGTCACTCTTGATGAAACGCCGTGCCAGCGTCTGAAACGTGTCATTGTACTCGCAGAGATGCTTCACGGACGGTTTCCCGACGGTTGGATTCTCCTTGTCCTCCTTCTGCAGATCCTCATACGGGAAATTGTAATAGAACAAGGCGGTGCCGCTCAGCATCGGATCCGATGCGATGGTCTGCAGCGCCGATGCATTGCCCTTCAAGTGAAAGCCGTCAATCTGATAGTGCGTCACGTAAAACCGCGCTGTCTCCAGCTGCGTCTGAATCGTAACATTATCAGGAAAATACAGCTGCAGGAATACTTCGATTCCGTTTTTATGAAGTGTCTCCACCATCTTCCGGAATTCAATCTGAGGGGTGTCCGAAAGGGCATAGGAGCTCTTCGGAGCAAAATAACACCCTTCTCCGAAATTCCAGTAGTTCTCCTTCCTCGGCTGCTCCGGTGTGTTTGCGGCGATCTCCTCGGTGACGCGGCGTGTCTCTTCCCGGTCACTTGCGCTCACGCCATCCGGCTCTCCGACAATCTTTCCAAGAGCCTCGGGGCGAAGCTCATAAACCGGCATCAGCTCCACTCCGTTTATGCCAAGCTTTTTCAGATACAGGGCCTTGTCTGCCAGACCGCGGAAGGTTCCCTTCGCCGAAGAATGTGAGGTGCGGGAGGCCGTAAAGCCCTTCACGTGGACGCAGTAAAGAATCCTCTCGGACCAGTCGCGATGCTTCATGCTGCCGTATGCCGGAAGAGAGTCTTCCGGGAACGGATATAATCTGGAAAGCGTCATTCTCTGGCCGCTGCATTCAACCTGGATCAGCTCTCTGGCATAGGGATCGTCGAAGGTGTAATCATCACGATAGTACCGATACCCCCATTCTTCCGGAGTCAGTCCTTCGATTCTGACGGAGTACAGGCTTCCGTAGCGGTAATCATCCGTAAAAGGAATGCGGACCTCTTCCAGATCCGGAAGATGGTACAGAATCAGTCCGCAGCAGGAACAGTCATGGAAAACACAGCTGAACACAGCTCCGTCCTTCAAAGTCACAGTGCCCGGACGAACCGTATACGCCGGTGATGCGGTCAGTGCATAAGCCATCTGCTGATCTCCTTTTCATTTGAGATATTCATACAGAGTATATTCTAACATAGATTTCCGCATTCATGTTCGAAGAAAACAATCGGCTGTTTCCAGGCAGTTTCCCGGCACTATTCCCAGGTTTTCACCCCGAGAGGCTCGAGAAAACGTGAGGGACGTCTTGGGTTATTTCTGTTTCCGCGAAGGTACATAAGATGAAGCCGGTCTCTTGCCCTCGTAATGGCAACATAGAACAGACGCCTTTCCTCTTCAATCGCTTCCATACTGACAGCCCGGCGCCCGGGGAAAATCCCCTCATTGAGATCCGGAAGATAGACCGTGTCAAATTCCAGTCCTTTGCTTGCATGCATGGTAAGAACCAGAACACCGTCGGTTTCCCCGCCGCTGTCTTCCGTTTCCGTATCCCAGAGTTCTTCCGGAGACAGCCTCTCCAGCATAAGTCGAAGCTCCGGAATGCCGGTATACGAGGCGGAAAGAACAAACAGCCTTTCCCAGATTTTCTTTTCCTCCTCTCCGATTCCGATCACCCGGGACAGATAACGAAGAGAATGAACCGTAGAAAGCCGCTCCATGGTCCTCAGATCACGGCAGAGCATCCACAGTGCCTTTTGCTCACCGGAGCCCCGGGGACACAGAGAAAGCAGCTCATCTGTCGAATACCGCTCCTTCTGAAAACGGCTGCGGAGGAGAAAGCGCTCTGGATGATTCATGACGGCAAACAGATCACGGCGAAGAATCGTCCCCCTGCTCAGCGCTTCCGAAACGGTGTAATAAGAACGGATCAGGGACAAAAGCTCCCCTGCCTTCTGCAAAAGGCGGGAATTTTTATGATTTTTTCCGGATCCGGACGGACCTCCCTGCTGAAGACGGTAAGAGATTTTTTCTTGTTCAAGGATTCGAAGAAGTCCCTGCATCTGGGAATGGGAGCGCACAATGACAGCACAGCTTTGACGCTGCTCTGACGTCATTTTCCGGAAAACCTCGCACAGATGCAGATATTCTGCTTTTTCGGTTTCATAGGAAGAGAGCTTTACACAGACTCCGTCCGGAAGAAAGTTTTGAAAGGCAGGTCCGGAGGAAACAATGGAAACCGCGTGCGGATCTGGCAGCTGTCTTGCGGCAATTGCCTCCTTGGACAGACGCATCCGGTTTTTGCAGATCACCTGCTGGCCGCAGCGCACAATCGGTGCATAGGAACGATAATTGATATTCAGATGAATGACATGGGTTCCCGGATAATAGTCCGGAAAATCAATGATGAGACGGACATCCGCTCCGCGAAACCGGTAAATGGACTGGTCATCATCGCCGACGACAAAAAGATTGGCAGCAGCTCCTGCAAGAAGCTGAATGCCTTCAAACTGCTCCCGGTTGATGTCCTGAAATTCATCAATAAGAAAATATCGATATCTTTTCTGCCACGAAGAAAGAAGCTCCGGATTCCTGCGAAGAAGCTTCAGACATCGTCCGATCATATCCTCAAAATCCAGAAGAGAATTTTCCTTCAGGTAGGTTTCATAATCCTCCAGAAGTCTTTGGAAGCGCTTCTGGTCCGGAATTTCACCGGAGGCTTTGGCCTTTGCAATCAGCGCGGACAAATCGGTAAGCTCTTCACTTTGCGGAAGCCGCTCATAATATCGTTCGAACAAAGAAGAAAGAAGCTTTCGGGAACGGGAATTGTCGAGAATGCCCATCCTCTGTACCGAGGAGGCTTTCAGAATGGAAAGGAAAATGGAATGAAAGGTACCGAAGGTAACTTCGGTGAAGGAATCTGCGGAAAGAGAATCCGGTGAAGGCGGATCGGCAGAAAGAGAAAGCTCACGAATTCGTTTCTGAAAACGGCTCTGCATCTGCAGAGCAGCTGCTTTGGAAAATGTCAGAACCAGAATCTGCGAGGGCGGAACCCTCTCTTCCAGAAGCAAATAGAGAATCCGCTCCACAAGCACAAAGGTTTTCCCGCTTCCGGGGCCTGCGATGACCTCGCATGGCCCGCGAAAGTGGCGGATTGCCTCCTGTTGGGACGGATTCCCCCGAATCGGAAATTTCCTATGATGTTTTCCGGAATGATTTGAAATCACAAATCTCCTTTGCATCAGAATTACATCAGAAATTCTGCATCAGACAGAGAGCTTGCCGATTGCAGTTTCCATGCGGGAAAGGGTTTCTTCCTTTCCGATAATTTCCATGATCTGTGTTGCTCCGGCAGGAGTGACGGCCTTTCCGGAAACGGCAATGCGAAGAGCCCAGATTACGGTCTTGTTCTTCAGCTCCTTCTCCTCTGCATAGGCAGATACCTTTTCAAAAAGAGCATCATTGGTAAAGATCTCCTGCTCCTTCAGAATCGGAACAAAATCCTTCAGAATCTGCAGACTGTTCTCACAGGTTGCCTTCTGCTTCTTGTTCTCGAACATGGAAGCATCGTAGTCCGGCAGCTCCTCGAAGAAATCAACCATCTCCGTGATGTCCGGGAATACCTCAATTCTGGTGCGGACCAGCTCCGCAATGACGGAAAGATCCAGATTTTCCTTATGAAGAACCGCCTTCAGATAAGGCTCTGCCAGATGATAAAATTCGTCCGGAGCCATTGCCTTTAAATATTCTCCGTTCATCCAGCGAAGCTTGGTATAGTCAAAAACCGCCGGAGATTTTCCAATGCGGTGATAATCGAATTCCTTTACCAGCTCCTCCAGCGTAAAGATCTCGCGATCCGAATCCGGAGACCAGCCAAGCAGTGCAATAAAATTGACGACCGCCTGCGGAAGAAAGCCCTGTTCGATCAGATCCTCATAGGAGGAATAGCCGCTTCTCTTGGAAAGCTTCTTGTGATCGGCATCGGTAATCAGAGGGCAGTGAATGTACTTCGGAACCTCCCAGCCAAAGGCCTCATACAGACGATTGTACTTCGGACTGGAGGAAATATATTCGTTTCCGCGAACGACATGCGTGATTCCCATCAGATGATCATCGACCACGTTTGCGAAATTATAGGTCGGGAAGCCATCCGACTTGATGAGGATCATGTCATCGAGCTCGCTGTTGTCTACCGTGATGTCTCCGTAAAGCTCATCGTGGAAGGTCGTGGAGCCCTCTCTGGGATTGTTCTGACGAATGACAAACGGCTTTCCTGCCGCAAGATTGGCTTCCACCTCTTCTTTGGAAAGTGAGAGGCAGTGCTTGTCATAAACACTGATCTCCTTGCCGTCCACCTCCTGCTTCAGGCTGTCCAGCCGCTCAGGGGTGCAGAAGCAGTAATACGCTTCTCCCTTTTCGATCAGCTCCTTCGCATACTTCATATACAGCCCGCTGCGGACACGCTCCGACTGAACATAGGGTCCAACCGGCCCGCCAAGGTCCGGCGATTCATCGGGAAGAAGCCCCGTCTGCTTCATGGTGCGGTTGATGATATCGACAGCCCCCTCCACATAACGTTCCTGATCGGTATCCTCGATCCGGAGGATGAAATCACCATCCTCGTGCTTGGCGATCAGGTAAGCATACAATGCCGTACGGAGATTGCCGACATGCATTCTGCCTGTCGGACTGGGAGCATAACGAGTTCTGATTTTTACTGACATGATTTTCGTGTTTCCTTTCTGCTCACGGACAACCTTTGCAGTGTCTCGTGATATTTAAGAATGAGTATATTCCTGCCGACGCCTTTTTGCAAAACAAGAGGCACCGGAAGGAAAAGCTATCTGCAGTAGCCGGTGCTGCGGTCCACTACGCTGATGTAATCGCCTTCCCCGTGAAAGGCCCTGTAGTTATGCATGGAGATGTCGAAAATATTCTGCAGGGTAAGATCCAGATGAAAGCCTCCTGTAATATGAGGCGTAAGAAGAAGATTTTGCAGCCCGTAGAGCGGATCATTCACCGGCAGCGGCTCCTCCTCGCAGACATCCAGCCAGATTCCGGAAAACCTTGAGGCAATCGCCTCTTCCGCAAGTGCCCTGTTGTCAATGACATTTCCACGCCCGACATTGATCAGGTAAGCTCCTTCCCGGCAGGAGGAAAGTAGCTCCCTGTCAAACAGATGGAAGGTCTCCGGGGTTCCCGGAAGGCACAGGGCAATGACATCTGCCTTTGCCGCCTCTTCCCCAAGCTCCGGGAGCGTATGCATCTCATCGAACTCCTCCGGGCATTTTCCCTCTCTTCTTCGGATTCCGACCAGAGTACAGCCAAAAGCCCTCATTCTTCCGGCAAATTCCATTCCGATGTTCCCGCAGCCCACTACCAGAACGCGCTTTCCAAATGGGGTGGTTACCATTCCTTCATCGGTCCAGAGATGCTTCTTCTGATCTTCCAGATAAGCCGGAACCTTCTTCATCATATTCAGAAGCATGCATACCATGTACTCCGCAATTCCGACGCCGTATGCTCCGGTTGCACTGGTAAGAACCGTGCCTGCCGGAAGAATTCCCTCTTTGACATAGGCGTCCGCACCGGACGAATTCAGCTGCATCCACGAAAGACGGAGCGCTTCTTTTGCCGAAGCTTCCTGAAGACGCTTGGCCGGTACATTTCCGATGACCGCATCGACCTCCGAAAGGGAAACCGGTTCCTTTTCTCCGGAAAGAGCTGCGCCAAGTCCTGACATGGAGAGCTTACCCGGGGAGAAAAACAGCTCATCCTGATACGCAGACGCCAGCTGCTTTAATTGCTCTGTCTGAGCCTCTGTAAATGGTGCCATAACATAGATCTTGCTCATTGCGATTCCTCTCTGATCTCACAGATTCAGGTACTTCTCCCAGCATTCCCGGTCTCCGGTTCCGGAAAGCTCCAGGCGATAGGTGTGGTCTTCTCCGCGAATACAGACCACATAGCCCTTCTCATCTCTGGTAATTTCATCCAGCTCACAGCCGGAAAGCACTTTCAGCAACTTCTCCCATTCCTCCGGAGGACACTGACGTTCCGGCAATTCCTGAACCAGATGAAAATCCGCATCGTACAGCCGATAAGCCTCTTCGAAAAGTCCCCGGATCGTTCCGCCCTCAATCTTCAGCGTCATCTCATTGCACCGCATGGTGCGGATGTCACGATTGGTCGAGTTCTCCGGAAGAATCCGCACATTATCAAGGAGAAGCGTAAATCCTCCCGGCGAAGGACGAAAGTCCTGAACAACCGCTTCTTCAAATACAAAATGTTCCAATTCGTTCTGTGTCTGATAGCTCATATCTTCTTTTCCAATTCTTTCTGATGTCCTGCGTCACTGCAGCCCTGTGCTTCCGAATCCGCCGCGGTCAGAACCTCCAAGGGTCTGCACTTCCTCAAACACGATTTGGGGCTGATGCTCCTGAATCCGGAACTGGCAGATTCTGTCATTGACATGAACCACCGTATCCCTGGTTGCATAAACCGGCATTTTCAGAACGTCTCCGTCGCCGCAGTAGGACTCATCCACCACACCGATGCCGTTGGACTGAATAAGCCCGTAATTCTTAAAGGTGGAAGATCTGGGCGCGGTGATCATTTCATAACCCTCCGGTAGCTTTACACTGACGCCAAGATCAATCAGCGCAAACTCTCCTGCCTTCAGCCGGTATTCCTTCGCCGCGCGAAGGTCGATCCAGTCACTTTTCCCATCTACATAGGTTAAATGATCGATTTCATTGCTGTGATACAGAATGCGAATGGTCTGTTCTCTGTTCTCTGCCATATGATTCCTATTCCTCGTTCTTCTTCTGATTGGTTGTCTTTGCCGCTGTATTTTATGCGGGATTCTATGCATTCTCTGTCATAGGATCCAGATTCGGTTTTTTCTGATCGTACATCTGATCCGCAGCAGCCGTTGCCAGCTGATCGCAGCGCTCATTCATTTCCTGTCCGGCATGGCCCTTGACCCAGTGCCAGGAAATCTGATGCGGCGCCGCTGCCTCCAGAAGCCTCTTCCAGAGGTCCTGATTCTTAACCGGAGCCTTCGAGGCGGGG
>HF986555.1:36396-61961 GCA_000431495.1 Firmicutes bacterium CAG:791
TCTCCATCCGTTTTTCTTCCAGGAGGCGATCCAGTTCTTCTCAAAGGCATTGATGACATAGCTGGAATCCGAATACAGGTCCACCTCGCAGGGGCGGTTCAATGCCTCCAACGCGGTGATGGCGCCGAGAAGCTCCATCCGATTGTTTGTCGTTGGGTGAAAGCCCTCTGAAAACTCGCGCTCATGCAAAATTCCGTTTCGATCGGTGTATTGAATGACGGCACCGTATCCGCCCGGTCCGTCCGGATTTCCCCTGGCCGCACCGTCACTGTAAATGATCACATGCATATTATTTTACCCATACTCCTGTTTTCTCAAATTCCTCAGCGCGCTTCCCTGCGCGGCTCGTAACATCCGAATCAAATCCAACGGCGTCCAGAAGCCGAATGGCATTTCGTGTCTCTGCCCGCCCTCTGTGCAGCTGGTAGGAGAACACGACATCTCCGTTCTGCAGTTCTTCTTCGAAATGATAATTGTCATACTCATCGGAAAGAAGCTGCGTCAGCTCCATGTCATGCGTAGCCGCAAAACATAGAACGCCCCGTTCCGCCAAAGCATGCAGGATCTCAGAGGAGGCTGCAATGCGCTCAATGGTGTTGGTTCCGCGCAGCACCTCGTCCACAAAGCAAAGGACCTTTCTTCCGGAATCCCGGGACAGATCCGCGATCCTCTTAAGCGAGCGGATTTCCACCATAAAATAGCTCTCTCCGTTCGAAAGGCTGTCACGAAGTGCCATGGAGGAACGAATCCGGTAATGAGCCCCCCTGTAGGAGGCGGCGGGACAGAATCCGATCGTCTGCGCGAAGATCGCACAAAGCGCCGTTCCCTTCAGGAAGGTGGATTTTCCGGAAGCGTTGGAGCCCGTAAGAAGTACCGGGCGTTTCGCATTCAGGCTGTTCGCCACAGGCTTCGAAAGAAGCGGATGGTACATGTCACAGAAGGACAGTCCTCCCTCTTCCGAAAACTCCGGCAGACAGGTTTCGGGGAGACTCCTTTCAAAGGAGGCCAGTGCGATCGCGGTATCGATTCTTCCAAGCTGTGTCAGAGCCGTATCCATTTCCTCCAGATGCTGCAGAACGAGCCTGAGCATGGAATTAAAACGGATCAGGTCCAGATGAAACAGAATACGGATATAATCCATCAGGATGTCGAGCGGGTTCCCGGTAGACACGGAGGTTCCGGAAAGCACAACACCGCTTCCCCTTCGGAACCGGTCAAAAACCGGCTTCAGGGATTTCAGGGAGTCGATTTCCTCGGAAAGCGCCGGGCAGCCGGATTTCACCACCTCATCTGCACATTTCATCATCCGGAGAAGATAGCCCAGAGTCACAAGGTAAGGATCAATCTGTCCCTTCCGCCGGTAATAGGTAATCATATTGATGACGAGGGAGCAGATAAGGCACAGAACTCCTGCCTGGACACTCTGAAACAGAATCAGAACAGAAACCAGGGGAAGCAGAAATGCCGGGGCATGGACCAGATTGCTTTCTTCTGGGACATCGCCCAGCATTTCCATATATTCATACAGAGAATACTTCCCTGCATGCCCGAAGCGATGCAGGGAAGCCACAAGACCTGT
Organism: Firmicutes bacterium CAG:791; assembly: GCA_000431495.1. GTDB lineage: Bacteria > Bacillota > Clostridia > Lachnospirales > Lachnospiraceae > CAG-791. The sequence goes on from HF986555.1 coordinate 37,976, forward strand.
TCGGACAGATCGGTTCTTCTCCTCTTCAAAATACCGGATGGTTTCCGTAGGAATCTGCAGCCTGTCTTTTCCGGGAACTCCGGAGGCCGGGCTTCGAAGGAGTGCGTACAGATACTCTTCTCCGGCCGCGCTCTGTGTGGAATCCATTCGGTGATAGATAAGATCCATGTCCAGATCGTTCCAGGTGATGTCATCAATTTCATCCTCCGGACGATGCCGAAGATAATACGCAGGCACCTTCGAATAGCGCTCCGGCGACATTTTCTTATCCGGAATTTTCCCGAAATTTACGGACAGGCGGGCAAGCAGCGCCGCCTCATTTCTTTTTGCCCGGATGCTGCAGAAAATCTGAACGAGGAGCACAAACGTCACCAGAAAGACGACAAAAACCATGCCCTCGGAAATTTCTTCCTTCATGCAACCATTCCTCCAGTCCCTGCAGGCTTCGCAGACTCCATGAGATTACATCCTGCTGATGGCATCCCTGACCAGCCTCGTGAAATACTCTGCCGCCGCATCCGCCGTCTCAATGACATCATCCCCGGAAAGAAGCTTGTCCGACAGTCCTGCACACATATTTGTTACCAGAGAAATGCAGCAGACACGCATTCCCATGTGTCTTGCGGTAATTGCCTCCACAACGGTGCTCATGCCGACAAGATCAGCGCCCAGAACCTTCAGCATGCGAATTTCTGCAGGGGTCTCAAAGCTGGGGCCCGTGAACTGGGCATAGATGCCCTCCTGCAGATCGATTCCGTCCTCTTCTGCCGTCCTGCGAATCAGCTCCTGCAGTTCAAGATCATAAACATGAGACATATCCGGGAAGCGAACGCCCTCGTCATCATCATTGGGTCCGATGAGCGGGTTTCGCACAAAGCTGCTGATATGATCCGTCAGCATGACCAGAGACCCCGGATGGTAATTCTCGTTGATTCCGCCTGCCGCATTGGTCAGAAACAGAATTTCCGCTCCAAGCGCATGCATGACGCGTGCCGGAAGCACCACCTGTGAAAGATCATAGCCCTCATAAAAATGAATGCGCCCCTTCATGCAGACGACCGGAACCGCATGATCCCCTTCTCCGATGGTACCGAAAATAAACCGTCCGTCATGCCCCGGGGCTGTGGAAACCGGAAATCCGGGAAGATCCCGATAGGAAATCTCCGTCTCAACATTAATATGAGCGGCAAAGCCGCCAAGCCCGGATCCCAGGGTCAGTGCCACCTTCGGAACCATCTGTGTTTTTTCACGGATTGCCTTGACAATGTCTGTAACCTGCCGGTTCATTATCCTGCCCTCTCTTTCTTACTGTCTGCTGTTAATTGTGCTTCTCTGCTACGTGTTCTCTGTCTTTGTAAATATGATTTGCCGCGATGCAGCCGCGAACCATGGAAAGCGGATATACATTGGTGTGACGCCCGACCACAGTTCCCGGATTCAGTACGCTGTTGCAGCCGATTTCCGTCCAGTCGCCAAGGATTGCGCCCATTTTGCGAAGTCCTGTTTCTGCAGAATCCTCCCCATCGTGAACAACAACATTCGTCCGGTCCGACTTAATGTTGGAGGTAATGGAGCCTGCTCCCATATGGGCATGGAATCCAAGGATGGAATCGCCGACATAGTTGTAATGCGGTACCTCACACTTGTTGAACAGGATAACATTCTTCAGCTCACAGGAATTGCCGACAACGCAGCCCTTTCCGACCAGCGCCTTCCCGCGGATGAACGCACACTGGCGGATTTCCGCGTCCTCATCAATAATGCAGGGACCTGCAATATAAGCAGAATCGAACACGACTGCACTTTTGGCAATCCAGATGTTCTCTCCGCGCTTTTCGAAACGATCTTCCGGAAGAGATTTTCCGATTGTCAGAATGATTTCTTCAATGTGAGGGAGTGCTTCCCAGGGATAGGTGTACTCCTTCAGATAATCCCCGGCAATACTCTCGTTGAAATCAACCAGCTGCTCCAGTGTAAAATCCTTGATCATTTCTCTTTTCCCTTCTGCTGCAGTCTGCCTGCAGCCGCTCTTTTACCGGAAGCCTTGCCGTAGCTGTATTTCGCCTTGAAATGCATGGCCTTCGGATAAAACTGCGAAGCCTGCAGATACATCTGCTGCAGCACCGCCCGATAATCGGAGGTCTTGACAGCATTGGTTCTGCGGGTCACGTAATCATCCAGCTTGTTTGTATACTCTTCCTCTGTCGTACTCCCGTCTGCAACCTGTGAGAGGCCCTTTTCCCAGCTTGCAGTCAGCTTCGGCTCCAGAAGCGGCTTCAGGGAAAGAGATACTGTGTCGTAAATCATTTCCCCAAGCTGCGTCGGCGTGTAGACCTGCGTCTTCGCATTCAGGTTAATGTACTGGTTGTTGACCAGCTTCTCCAGAATTCCCGCGCGCGTTGCACTGGTTCCGATGCCGGCTCCCTTGATCTGTTCACGAAGCTCGTCATCCTCGATGAACTGCCCGGCGTTCTCCATGGTCAGAATCATGCTGCCGCCGGTGTAGCGCTTGGGCGGAGAGGTCTCTCCTTCCTTGATGTCCAGCTTCTGCAGGAATAAGGGATCTCCCTTTTTCAGCTTTTTGATCAGTGTCTCGAGATCAGAGGAAGCGTTCATGGCTTCCTCCGCATTTTCCGGGTCGCCGCCTCCGCGGTCTTGACAGATCAGATAGCCCTTGTCCTTACAGACACGAAGTGAGGCCGTCAGCGTCTCACTTTTGATTCCGACCTGCAACGTCATTTTATCAAACACTGCCGCCGGATAAAAGATGGCAAGAAACCGGCGTACGATCAGATCATAAACCTTCTGCAGTGTCGGCGTCAGATCCTTCAGGCCATTCAGGCCTTCTCCGGTCGGTATGATCGCATAATGATCCGTGATTGCCTTGTCGTTCGTATACTTCGTCTTTCCGATGCTCTTCCAGGAGCCGGATTCCGCAATGGTCCGGACAAGGGAGCGGTACTGCGGAAGGTTTCCGACCCCCTTCAGATTGTGATCGATTTCCTTCGCGACCGCAGAAGAAAGAACTCTGGCGTCGGTTCTGGGATAGGTTGTAAGCTTTCTCTCGTATAAGGTCTGGGCAGCATCCAGCGTCTGGTCCGGGCTTAGCTTGAAAAAGCGCGAGCAGTCATTCTGAAGCTCAGCAAGGTTGTAGAGAAGCGGCGGATTCTTCTTCTCCTGCTTCTTCGTAATTCCCCTGACAAAGGGCGCAGGGTTTCCGTCCTCTTCGGACTTCAGATAAGCGATCAGGGCTCTCGCATCCTCTTCCTTTCGGAAGCCGTTTTCCCGGTAGAGAAGCGGCGACTCGAAATATCTGCTCCCCTCCCTGGCCGACCACTCCGCTTCAAAGGAGGAAGCTTCCAAAACTTCCCCTGCCATGGAAAAGCTTCCAATCACCCGGTAAAACGGTGTTTTTACAAAGGAACGGATTTCCCGTTCCCTGCGAACAATGATCCCAAGGACACAGGTCATCACGCGGCCCACGGCGATAACACAGCGATCCATTCCAAGAAAATCGCGGATGCCTCCGGCATATTTTAACGAAAGAGCCCTCGAGAAATTAATTCCCATCAGGTAGTCTTCCTTGGCACGAAGATACGCAGCTGCCCCCATATTGTCATAGGCGCTGTCATCCTTGGCCTCGCGAATTCCTCTCTGGATTTCGGATTCCGTAAAGGAGTCGATCCAGACGCGAAGCTGCTTTTTGTTCTTCACTCCCGCTTCATTGGCGACCAGACGGTAGATGTATTCGCCTTCCCGCCCGGAGTCCGTACAGATATAGATTGTGTCCACCTGCTCGGAGGTAAGAATACTCTTTACGGTTTTAAACTGCCTGCGCACGCCGGCGTCATCAATAACCTGATATTTATACTGTTCCGGTATAAACGGGATGGTATCCAGCGACCACTTTTTATACTTCGGGTCATAGGCTTCCGGATAACACATGGTGACCAGATGTCCGAAGCACCAGGTCACAATCGTATTCTCCGACTCCTGATATCCGTCCCGATTGGTGAAGTTCTCATGCAAGGCCTTTGCAAAATCCTTAGCCACGCTTGGCTTCTCTGCAATAAATACTCTTTTTCCCAAGCAGATCTCCTGTGTGAAAATGAAGAGCCGGTTTTTTTGCCTGCCCGGACAAAAAACCAGCTCTGCATTCCTGTCTTTTTATTCGTTTTACTTGTGCTGAATGTAATTCTGAGCGGTCAGAAGCTCTGCACACTCCACGGCTCCGCCGGCAGCGCCGCGCAGCGTGTTGTGGGAAAGTCCGACAAACTTCCAGTCGAACATCGTGTCCTTGCGGAGACGTCCGATCGAAACACCCATGCCTCCCTCATAGTTGACATCCTTCATAACCTGAGGACGATCATCCTCTTCCATATACTGGATGAAATGCTCGGGAGCACTCGGAAGCTTCAGCTCCTGCGGAACACCGGAGAAAGCACGAAGCTTCTCGATGAGTTCTTCCTTGGTCGGGTCCTGCTTGAAGCGAACAAAAGCAGCTGCTGTATGTCCGTACAGAACCGGAATCCGGATGCACTGGCAGGTAATCAGCGGAGACTCTGCCGGAACAATCTGCCCGTTCTCAATGTGGCCGAAGATGCGGAGCGGCTCGCGCTCTGACTTTTCTTCCTCACCGCTGATAAACGGAATCACATTGCCGTTCATTTCCGGCCAGTCCTTAAAGGTCTTTCCGGCTCCGGAAATTGCCTGATAGGTCGTTGCAACCACTTCATAGGGCTCGTACTCTTTCCATGCAGCGAGTGCCGGCGTATAGCTCTGAATGGAGCAGTTCGGCTTGACTGCGATGAAACCTCGCTGCGTGCCCAGTCTCTTCTTCTGATATTCGATGACGGCCGTATGCTCCGGATTGATTTCCGGAATGATCATCGGCACATCCGGTGTCCAGCGATGCGCACTGTTGTTGGAAACAACCGGCGTCTCTGTCTTTGCATATTCTTCTTCAATCTTTTTGATTTCATCCTTGGACATGTTCACTGCGGAAAGAACGAAATCAACATTGTCTGCAACAGTCTTTACATCATTGATGTCCCGGATCACGATGTTCTTCACATTCTCCGGAACCTCTCCGTCCAGCTTCCATCTTCCGTCAACCGCTTCGCCGTAAGTATGTCCTGCGCTGCGGGGACTTGCTGCAATTTCCGCAACCTCAAACCAGGGATGATTCTCAAGAATCTGAATGAAACGCTGGCCAACCATGCCGGTTCCGCCTAATACACCAACTCTTAATTTCTCCATAATTCCTCCCTTTCGGCTTCTTAAGCCGTGTCCTTACTGCAACTGCTGATTTTTCTGTCAGCGATCTGCATCTTCGCCGTTTGCAGCCTCCTCTTCCGAAAGCCATGCTTCGGAAGCCGCGATCTCCGCCTCTATAGCTGCCAGCCCGGGGGCTCCCGTTGTAAGACGCTTATCTACGCATGTCTTCAGGCTGATTGCCTCGTAAATATCATTGTCAAAGGACTCACTGAAGCTTTTGAATTCTTCCATCGTCAGATCATCCAGAGCGATTCCTTTTTCGATGCAGTACAAAACCATGCGTCCCGTAATACCGTGTGCATCACGGAAAGGGACTCCCTTTCCGACCAGGTAATCTGCTGCATCCGTCGCGTTGGTAAATCCATGCCGCGCGCTCTTCTCCATCACATCTTCGCGGAAGGTCATGGTTTCCAGCATTCCGGCCATCAGTCGAACACACATGGTCACGGTATCAAATGCATCGAAAACCGGTTCCTTGTCCTCCTGCATATCCTTGTCATAAGCAAGCGGAATCGCCTTCATGGTTGTCAGGAGACTTGTCTGATCCCCGAAAACACGTCCGGTCTTGCCGCGAATCAGCTCGGCCACATCCGGATTCTTCTTCTGCGGCATGATGCTGCTTCCGGTAGAGTAACCGTCATCCATCTCCACGAACCGGTATTCATTGCTGTTCCAGAGAATGATTTCCTCACTGAGGCGCGACAGATGCACCATCACAAGAGAAAGATCACTCAGAAACTCAATGGCGTAATCGCGATCTGAAACCGAATCCATACTGTTTCCGGTCGGCCTGTCAAAATCAAGGCTTTCCGCGACAAATTCGCGGTCCAGCGGATAGGTGGTTCCTGCCAGTGCGCCCGCACCGAGCGGGCATTCATTCAGTCGCTTTCCGGTGTCCTCAAGACGAAGGCAGTCTCTCCGGAACATTTCAAAATAAGCCCCGAAGTGATGTGCCAGTGTGACCGGCTGTGCCTTCTGCAGATGGGTGAAGCCCGGCATATATGTTTCCTTATGCGCCTTCATGATCTGAAGAATCACACGCTCCAGACACAGAAGCTCTTCGTGAACCTCACTGACAGCCTTTCGGGTGAAAAGCCGCATGTCCAGCGCCACCTGATCATTGCGCGAACGTCCGGTGTGAAGCTTCTTGCCGTCATCACCGATCCGGTCGATCAGATTGGCTTCTACGAAGCTGTGAATATCCTCATATTCATTTGTGATGGGAAGTTTTCCGGATTCTATGTCATTCCGGATAGAAAGAAGACCTTCGATGATATTCTCCGAAGCCTCCGGAGAAAGAATTCCCTGGCGTCCGAGCATCGTCGCATGCGCAATGCTCCCTTCAATATCTTCCCGCCAGAGTCTTTTGTCAAATCCGATGGAATCGTTGAACGCCTTCACCAAGGCATTGGTTTCCTTGGTAAATCGTCCGCCCCAGAGCTGTGCCATATAAACTCCTCCTGCGTGAATCATACCGTATCAATCAAACAAAATTCCGTTCCGTCGGAAACAGAAAAAGCCCTGCTTCTTCAGCAGGGCTCCGTAAAAGCTGGAAAAGGGACTTGAACCCTCGACCTACTGATTACGAATCAGTTGCGCTACCAACTGCGCTATTCCAGCATATCGTCCGGCCGCATCACGCGACCGAACGTTGATCATTATACAGAGTCTTTTTCGTCTTGGCAAGTGAAATCGAGAATTTAAGTGAATTCTTTCGGATTCTTGTTTCACCAGGACGCCTGCTGTCAGTTTTCCGAACCTGGTAAGTGCCAGGCTGCATTCATCAATCCTTCAGGGAATGCAGAAAAAGTCCGGACAAAAGCTTGGGCTCAAACCATGTGGACTTCGGAGGCATCAGCTTTCCAGCATCCGCCACACGGAAAAGCTCCTGAATGGAGGTCGGGAACATAAGAAACGCCGCTCCCTGTGAAGCGTCTGCACGCTCCATGAGCTCCTCTGCCCCGCGAATGCCGCCGACAAAATCGATGCGTGCATCCGCTCTTGGATTCTCGATGCCGAATACCGGTGCAAGAACGCGGTCCTGCAGAATGGACACATCCAGTCCCTTTACCGCATCGCCGCTCTTTACGTTGTTCTTCGCCGTCAGAAGAAACCAGGAATGATCCAGGTACATCCCGATCTCGCCCTTGGCAGAGGGGCGCGCAACATTCCTGCGATAAGGCATGATATTAAAATTCGGACGAAGCCTCTCCAGAATCTCCGCCTTGGACTGCCCGCCGAGATCATTTACAACACGGTTATAATCCAGAATCTTCAGCTCGCTTTCCGGGAACAGGATGCAGAGAAAGAAATTAAACGCTTCCTCTCCGGTATACCCGGGATTCTCCATGCGCCGTTTCTGCCCGACCCTGACTGCAGACGCGGCGCGGTGATGTCCGTCTGCGATATAAATCCGGTCAATGCCTGCAAAGGCTTCCCGGATCATTGCAACCTCGGATTCCTCCGAAATGACCCAGACCCGGTTCCGCACTTCTCCCGCAGAAATAAAATCGCAAACCGGAGTCTGCTCCTTCACTCTGCGTGTCACGGCATCGATCGCCTCATTGTCACGATAGGCAAGAAAAATCGGACCTGTCTGGGCATTGCAGGTATCCACGTGCCGGATCCGGTCCTGCTCCTTTGCTTCTACGGTGTTCTCATGCTTCTTAATCACGCCGCTCTCATAATCATCAATGGAGGCACACGCGGTAATTCCGGTCTGGCTGCGTCCCTGCCAGGTCTGCTCATACAGATAAAAGCAGGGCTTTTGATCCTGAAGGAAGGTTCCGTCCTCCATCTCCTGCTTCAGCATTTCAGCAGCCTTTGCATAGACGACATCCTCATAGGTTCCGACCTCTTCCGGAAGGATCGACTCTGCGCGGTCAATGGCAAGGAACGAATCCGGATGTTTCTTTACATATTCTCTGGCTTCTTCCCGTGAGAAAACATCATAGGGAAGCGCCGCAACTTTTCCTTCCAGACCCATGGCAGGGCGGAAGGCACGAAATTGTCTGATATTTGCCATAGGGCTCCTATTTGATGATGCGAATCCGGAATACGCCGTCTACTTCGGAAAGCTTTGCAGCCACCTCTTCCGATACCTTGGAATCCACATCCAAAATGGTGTATGCAACATCTCCTCTGGATTTGTTCGTCATCTCGGCAATGTTGATTCCTGCCGCACCCATGATCGATGCAAAGCCGGTAATCATGTTTGCAACATTCTTATGAAGAATTGCAATTCTGCCTTCTCTGGAGCAAACTCCCGCATCACATGCCGGATAGTTGACAGAATGCGTGATGTTGCCGTTCTCCAGATAGTCCTGCAGCTCATCCACCGCCATAACCGCACAGTTGGTCTCAGACTCTTCCGTGGAAGCGCCAAGATGCGGTGTTGTAATGCAGCCGCGGTGGCCTGCTACCGTCGGATTCGGGAAATCCGATACATAACGGCGTACTTTTCCTGCATCAATGGCAGCAATCATTGCCTTTTCGTCAACAAGTACATCGCGGGCCATGTTAAGAACAATGACGCCCTGCTTCATCTCATCGATAGCTTCTTTGGAAATGTAGCCCTTGGTGGAATCCATTGCCGGAACGTGAATCGTAATGATGTCGCAATTCCGATAAATCTCGTTGATATCCGTCACGTGCGTGACCTTGCGGGAAAGACTCCAGGCGTTCTCAACGTTTACATACGGGTCGAAGCCGTAAACATCCATGCCAAGATATACAGCCGCATTTGCAACACGCACACCAATGGCACCAAGACCGATGATGCCGAGCTTCTTGCCATCCAGCTCGGTTCCTGCAAACTGCTTCTTCTCCTTCTCCACCTGAGCGGTGATGTCAGGATTGTTCCAGTTGGCACGAACCCAGTCAACGCCCTCAACGATATCACGGGATGCGAGAAGCATTCCTGCAATCACCAGTTCCTTCACGCCGTTTGCGTTGGCACCGGGAGTATTGAATACGACAATTCCCTTCTCGGCGCAGCGATCCAGCGGAATGTTGTTGACCCCGGCACCTGCTCTTGCGATGGCAAGCAGATTGTCCGAAAATTCCATGTCGTGCATCTTGGCACTGCGGACAAGAATTCCGGCAGCCTCTTCGATCTTATCGGTTTTTTCAAAATTTCCGTCAAAGCGGCTTGTGCCGACAGCGGAAATGTTATTCAGTTCTGCATATTTGAACATGATCGACTCCTTCTGCTTCACACGCAAAATCAGTGCTTCGCTTCAAATTCCTTCATAAAGGAAACCAGCTTCTCGACGCCCTCGATCGGCATGGCATTGTACATGGATGCGCGCATTCCTCCGACCGTCCGATGCCCCTTCAGGGATACCAGGCCGTTCGCAGCTGCTTCCTTGACAAATTCAGCATCCAGATCCGGATCGCCGGTTACGAACGGAGCGTTCATCAAAGAGCGGTCCTGCTTCCGCACCGTTCCCTTAAAGAGCTTCGATTCATCCAGATAATCATAGAAAATTGCGGCCTTTTCCTCGTTATAGCGTGCAATGCCCGAAAGGCCGCCCTGCTTCATCAGCCACTTGAATACAAGACCGCAGATGTAAATGTTGTAGCACGGAGGCGTATTGTAAAGAGAATCCTTGTCTGCCTGCGTCTTGTAGCGCAGCATGGTCGGAACATAGTCCGGAAGATCATCACGGATCAGGTCCTCACGGATGACTGCAATGACAACACCTGCAGGTCCGACGTTCTTCTGAACTCCGCCGAAGAACATGCCGTACTGATTGACGTCAATCGGACGGGACAGGAAGTTCGAGGAGACATCCGCAACCAGATCATGTCCCTTGGTGTTCGGCAGCTTGAAATACTCGGTGCCGTAAATGGTATTGTTCTCACAGATGTAGACATAGTCAGCATCCTCCGGAATGTCCAGATCGGAGCAATCCGGAATATAGGAGAAGTTCTGATCCTCGGAGGAAGCAACTTTGATGGCGTCGCCATATTTCTGTGCTTCCTTCCAGGCCTTCTTCGCCCACTGACCGGTAACGATATACGCAGCCTTTCCGTTCTTCATCAGATTCATCGGAACCTCTGCAAACTGAGTAGAGCCGCCTCCCTGCAGGAACAGCACCTTGTAATTATCCGGAACGCCAACCAGGGATCGGAAATCCGCCTCGGTTTCCTTGATCAGGTTGTCATACACCTTACTTCGATGCGACATCTCCATGACAGACATTCCGCTGCCGTGGTAATCCAGCATTTCACTGGCTGCCGTCTGCAATACCTCCAAAGGGAGCATCGCAGGACCTGCTGAGAAATTGTACACTCTGCTCATCATCTACCTCCTCTTGGAACTGCAATCCTGTGCAATTCCATTTTCTGTTCTGATGTCACCTGCAATGGCTGCAGGCCATCATGATCTATGTGAAGCGGAAACATTCCGCGCTCACATCCTTGCTCCGGCAGGCACGCCGGATATGGTCTGTCCGGTCAGTACAGAACAACCGGTGTCCCCGTCTGTACCATTCCGTAAAGCTCCGGCATGTCTGACGGAGGAACATTGACGCAGCCATGGGAACCATTCGTCAGATAGACCGATCCCCCGAACTTCGATCGCCAGTTGGCGTCGTGAATACCATAGTTGTTTCCGATAAAATTCATCCAGTATTTCACAGGAGAAGCATATCCGCGTCCGGTCAGCGTGATGTTGCGCTGCTTCCCGCGGATCTGATACACACCGGTCGGTGTATCGTGACCCAGTCTGTGATTGCCTGTGACTACAGAGGATGAGAACCGCCGGATCCCGTTTTCGTAGTAATACAGAATCTGATTGGCGATGTCAATCTCCACATACGTTCCTCCGCAGCGAAGAATCGGCGTGTGGGTCTCCGTTCGCTGCTCCATCATGGCAGCAGCCAGATAATTGATCTCGGCATTCACATCGAAGTAGCCGGTCATCTGAAAGGTTCCATCCACCGGAAGAAAGGTGCCGTCCGTTTTCTGGAATCCGGCGGTATTGGGGACACTGTTCTGCGGCGGATACAGCTTCTGCAATCCGGAAAAAAAGCTCTGCATCTTATTGGAATCGCACACATAATAGCCGGTCTTCGGATCAAGGTAATAGCTTCCGTCCTTGTTCGTGACCATCATGGTCATCGCAAGCTCCGGCGTTACGGTATAGGTCTTTCCCTTTCCGAAATCATAGGTAATTCTGCACTGCGGAGCAGGCGGAAGCACTGCCGCGCGTGCCTGCAGGGAAAATGCCTTCGTCAGAAGAAGCAGGCAGATCGCCATACAGAAAGCAATTCCTGAAAGCAGGCATTCCGCCCCTGACCAGGATGTTTGTCCAAAATGCTTCAACCTTACCTCTTGCTTCTTCATCTGCCGCCTCATTTCTCCTTTTCAAGAAGGTCTGTTTCATCAAAGGCTTCCTCAATGGAGGTTCCCGGAGATACCATCGGAAATACCTTGTCATCTTCATCAATGACACATTCAATGACAACCGGTCCCTTTGCAGCTATGGCTTCTCTCAGAGCACTCTCAACCTCCGAGGGTCTGCTGATCCGGATGGCCTTGCAGCCAAGTCCTTCCGCGGTTTTGCAATAATCCACCTTATCGGTCAGAACCGTTGCACTGTAACGTTTTCCATAATACAACGTCTGCCATTGCCTTACCATACCGAGAACCTGATTATTGATCACAATTTCTATAATCGGGATATCATAACGGCTGGCGGTGGCAAGCTCAATCAGATTCATACGGAAGCATCCATCCCCTGCAATGTTGACGCAGATCTTATCGGGACGTGCCGTCTTGGCACCGATGCAGGCCCCAAGGCCATATCCCATCGTACCAAGCCCTCCGCTTGTCAGGAAGGTTCTGGGTTCGGAATAGGTATAATACTGTGCCGCCCACATCTGGTGCTGTCCGACATCTGTGGTAACGATTGCCTTTCCATCGGTCACCTTGTCAAGTGCCTCTATGACCATCGGGCAGGTGAGTCTGGCAGGATCATAGTGAAGCGGATATCTCTCCTTGAGATCCCGGATTTCGCTCATCCACAGCTCGTGGCTTGTCTTTGTCAGTCCTTTGTTGATCTTTGCAAGAATTTCCTTCAGATTTCCGACAAGGGCAAGATCAACCTTCACGTTCTTATTGATCTCGGCTTCATCCACGTCAATCTGCAGGATTCTTGCATGCTCTGCAAATTTCTTCGGATTTCCGGTCTGACGATCCGAGAAACGGGTTCCCAGCGCAATGACCAGATCTGCTCTGGAAAGCCCGAAGTTGGAGGCCTTGGTGCCGTGCATTCCAATCATTCCGGTGTAATGCCGGTTATGCCCGTCAAAGACACCCTTTCCCATCAGTGTGTCGCACACAGGAGCATCCAGAAGCTCATCCAGATGCCGAACCTCCTGCCAGGCACCGGAGATGACTGCGCCTCCTCCGACATAAAGAAACGGCCGCTTTGCATTCTCAATCATGGAGATGGCAAGATCAATATCCTCCTGCGAGTAATTTCCGATCTTTTCCGCTGCAGCATCCTTCTCCGCCCGGATCTGTTCCCTGGTCTCCTGCGTAAACTCGCAGACAGCAGCCGTGACATCCTTTGTGACATCCACAAGGACAGGACCGGGGCGGCCGGTTGTTGCAATCCGGAAGGCCTTTCGGATCGTCGGTGCAAGCTCTTCAATATTCTTTACGATGAAGCCATGCTTGGTAACCGGCATGGTAATTCCTGCAATATCGACCTCCTGAAAGGAATCCTTTCCAAGAAGAGGCAGCGTCACATTGCAGGTGATCGCAACCATGGGAACCGAATCCATGTAGGCCGTTGCAATGCCGGTAACCAGATTGGTGGCTCCGGGGCCGGAGGTTGCCATGCAGACTCCGACCTTGCCGGATGCACGGGCATATCCATCCGCAGCATGTGCCGCTCCCTGCTCGTGGCTTGTCAGAATGTGGCGAATCTTATCACTGTTCTTATAGAGGGCATCGTAAACATTTAAAATAGCTCCGCCCGGATATCCGAATACAGTATCGACGTCCTGCTCCAGCAGGCATCTTACGATGATTTCAGAACCATTTAACTTCAAAGCAGTATCTCCTCATTCAGTTCTGAAGCTCCTTCGAAAGCTCCAGAATTGCTCCGCGATTACCGGATGTCACCAGTGCCTGATAGCGGCCCAGATACCCTTCCGTAATCTTCGGCTTCTTCGGTGTCCATACAGCGCGCCTCCCCGCCAGTTCTTCCTCCGAAACCTTCAGCTCCAGACGATTGTTCGGGATATCAACAAGGATGGTATCCCCCTCATGCACAAGAGCAATCGGTCCGCCAACCGCAGCCTCGGGACTTACATGTCCGATTGCAGCTCCGCGGGAAGCTCCGGAGAAACGTCCGTCCGTAATCAGTGCCACGGTGGAACCAAGTCCCATGCCGATGATGGCAGAAGTCGGATTCAGCATCTCACGCATACCGGGACCGCCCTTCGGCCCTTCATAACGAATGACAACAACATCGCCCTCATGGATCTGACCTGTGGTGATGGCCTTGATGGCATCCTCCTCGCAGTCGAAAACGCGGGCAGGTCCTTCATGCGTCATCATCTCCGGTGCCACTGCACTTCTCTTGACGATTCCGGTATCAGGTGCAAGATTTCCCTTGAGGACCGCAATTCCGCCGTTTGCCATGAACGGATTTTCGATCGGCCGGATGACCTCCGGGTTGCGGTTAACCGCATTTGCAATGTTCTCGCCAACCGTCTTTCCGGTAACCGTGATTCCGTCAAGATCCAGGAGATTCTTCTTTGTAAGCTCATGCATAACGGCGTAAATACCGCCTGCCTCATTCAGGTCTTCCATATAGGTCGGACCTGCCGGTGCCAGGTGGCACAGGTTCGGTGTCCGGTCGGAAATTTCATTGGCAAATTCCATATTCAGCTCAATGCCGCATTCATGCGCGATGGCAGGAAGATGCAGCATGGTATTCGTGGAACATCCAAGCGCCATATCCACCGTCATTGCATTGGTGAAAGCCGTCTTTGTCATGATGTCCCGCGGGCGGATATTCTTTCTGATCATATCCATGACCGCATATCCGGCCTCCTTCGCAAGGCGGATACGTGCCGAATATACTGCCGGAATCGTTCCGTTTCCGGGAAGTCCCATTCCGATTGCCTCCGTCAGGCAGTTCATGGAATTTGCCGTGTACATTCCGGAGCAGGAGCCGCAGGTCGGGCAGACATTTTCCTCGAAATTGGCAAGCTCTTCCGCTGTGATTTTTCCGGAATCAAACTCTCCTACTGCCTCAAACATCGAGGAAAGAGAGCGCTTTCTTCCATTTACATGACCGGCAAGCATCGGACCACCGGAAACAAAAACAGTCGGGATATTGACTCTTGCCGCCGCCATCAGAAGACCGGGAACATTCTTGTCGCAGTTCGGAATCATAACAAGGCCGTCGAACTGGTGAGCCTTTGCCATACACTCTGTCGAATCCGCAATGAGGTCGCGGGTGACCAGCGAATACTTCATTCCGACATGTCCCATGGCAATGCCGTCGCAGACCGCGATGGCCGGGAACATAACCGGCATTCCGCCTGCTTCGGCGATGCCAAGCTTTACGGCATTTGCAATCTTGTCCAGATTCATATGCCCGGGAACAATCTCATTATAGGAGCAGACGACTCCGATCATCGGCTTCTTCATCTCTTCTTTGGTAAATCCAAGGGCGTTGAACAGACTTCTGTGCGGAGCCTGCTGAACCCCTTCCTTGACATTTGAACTAATCATGCGTTCGATTCCTTTCCGCTGCTGCCTGCAGCTTCGATATTCTCAGATTCTGTCTGCAATGGCATCTCCCATTTCCGAGCAGGAGACCTTTGTCATTCCTTCTGCCTCTTCCGGATTCTTCGGCATCAGATCCACGCTCCGGATCCCATCCGAAAGGGTCTTCTTCACCGCTTCCTCGATGGCGTCTGCCTCCTTCACAAGACCGAAGGAATAGCGGAGCATCATGGCCGCGGAAAGAATCGTCGCAATGGGATTGGCAATGCCAAGCCCCGCAATATCCGGTGCACTGCCATGGCTGGGCTCATAAAGTCCGAAGCTGCTCTCGTTAAGGGATGCAGAGGACAGCATTCCGATCGATCCCGTTATCATGGAGGCTTCATCCGAAAGAATATCTCCGAACATGTTCTCGGTTACCACAACATCGAACTGCTCCGGATCCTTCACAAGCTGCATTGCACAGTTGTCAACCAGCATATCCGAAAGCTCAATCTCCGGATAATCTGCGGCCACCTCATGGACAATTTTTCTCCAGAGTCTGGAGGTATCCAGAACGTTTGCCTTATCTACGCTGGTCACCTTTTTCCTGCGCTTTCCTGCAATTTCAAAGGCGGTCTTCGCAATGCGGCGGATTTCATTCTCGTTGTACTTCAGCGTATCCACCGCAGTGAGGACGCCGTCCTCCTCTCTCGTCCAGCGATCGCCGAAATACAGACCTCCGGTCAGCTCACGGACGATGATGAGATCAAATTTCCGTCCTCCCTCTCTGGCTGCCAGAGGGCAGGAAGCCGCAAGCTCCGGGAACAGATAAACGGGACGCAGATTGGCATACAGTCCGAGTGCCTTCCGGATTGCCAGAAGTCCTGCCTCCGGACGCTTTTCAGGCGGAAGCTGATACCAGGGAGAGGTTTTCGCATCTCCCCCGATGGAGCCCATCAGAACGGCATCGCTGCTCTTTGCAATGTCAATGGTTTCCTGTGTCAGCGGAACGCCGTAACGGTCTATGGAGCACCCTCCCATCAGAATATCCGTGTAATGAATGGTATGCCCGTACTTCTCACAGACACAATCCAATACCTTTCTGGCTTCGGCAACAATTTCCGGGCCGATTCCGTCTCCGCCGATTACTGCAATCTTCATCTCCATCGTCTGTCCTCCTCTGCATCCTGCGATCTGTGCTGATTTCCCTGTTCCGAACCCGAAGAAAAGCTGCAGATAACGGACAGGAATACACAAAAAGAAGGCCTTGGCCTTCTTTTTGCGTTTGCCGCAGCACAGCGGCCATGTCATTTCATTCTTCGGCAAACCCAGCTTTATTTCGTCTTGGATTCGTCTTCTGCGATGGCATCCTCAGGCTTCTCAACCTGTACAATCGCTGCCTTCTGCATCGGAATGCGGCAGTTCTTGTTGTTGCCAAACTCAACGATTACGGTATCGTCGTTCATGTCAACGATAACTCCGTAGAAGCCAGCCGTCGTAAGCACGCTGTCTCCTACTGCTACAGAAGAAAGAAGAGCATCCTTCTGCTTCTTCTCCTTATTCTGCGGACGAATAAAGAAGAAATAGAAAAACGCAACGATGACTACCAGATAAATCACCATCACCATCGTAGAGCTTCCTGCTGCGGATGAACTAAGAAACATAATACAATCTCCTCCATGAGTCATTCTTCGGCGCCGGATCCCTGCCCCGGTGCCAATTTCCATTTACTATACAACAAACATTAAATACTGGACAAGCATTTTTGAAAAAGCGGATATTTTCTCCTGTATAAGAGGCCTGTATGATACAGAAAATGTATCATAGCATCAAGGTGTTCCCTTCAGGTCCTCCAGCTTGTGCGCCTTGTAAATCGGATACATGCCTGCATCGATCGCATCCCGGATCTCCTTCATCAGATGATTGTAGAAATACAGGTTGTGCATGACGCAGAAGCGCAGTCCCAGAGATTCCTGTGCCTTCAGAAGATGACGGATGTAGGCTCTGGAATATCCTCCGCGGCAGACAGGGCAGCCACAGGTCTCATCAATCGGACGCATATCCTTTTCATAGGCGGCATTCCGGATGTGAAGCGTCCCGTGATTGGTGTACAGATTTCCGTGACGTCCGTTTCGAGACGGATAGACACAATCGAAGAAATCAACGCCGCGATCCACAGCTTCCAGAATGTTCTCCGGCGTACCGACGCCCATCAGATACGTCGGCTTGTTCTTCGGAAGATGCGGAACCACCTCATCCAGAACACTGTACATCTGCTCATGACTTTCTCCGACGGCAAGCCCGCCGATCGCATAGCCGTCAAGCTCCATCTCCGCGATCTGTTTGGCATGATCCACGCGGATATCATGGAAAATAGCTCCCTGATTGATGGCAAACAGGAGCTGGTGCGGATTGACGCAGCCATCCTCCTGCCGAAGCTCCGCCATTTTCTTCTGACAGCGCGCAAGCCATCTTGTGGTTCTTGCCACGGAATTCTCCACATAAGTGCGGTCGGCAAGGGCCGGTGCGCATTCGTCAAAGGCCATGGCAATGGTAGAGCCCAGATTCGACTGAATGGTCATGGACTCTTCCGGTCCCATGAAAATATTTGCTCCGTCCACATGTGAATGGAACGAAACACCCTCTTCCTTGATTTTGCGGAGCTCTGCCAGCGAAAACACCTGAAATCCGCCGGAATCCGTCAGAATCGGACGATCCCAGGTTGTGAATTTGTGAAGCCCACCGAGCTCTTTGATCACGGCATCTCCGGTGCGGACGTGCAGATGATAGGTATTGCTGAGCATCACCTGTGTCTCAATGTCACGAAGATCCTGCGCAGAGAGCCCTCCCTTGATGGCTCCCGCTGTTGCGACATTCATGAAAACAGGAGTCTCAATCGTGCCATGCACCGTGGTCATGTGCGCGCGCTTGGCTCTTCCGTCCGTATTGATAATTTCATACGTATAATCCTGCTGTGGCATATGCTTTTCCTTTATTTCTCCTCGTAAAAATCCAGGGGCAGAGCCCTGATATCAGATTTCGCCGGTAGCTTCTTCGGAATAAAACTTCCGGACATTTTCCGCCCTTGCCGTCATGTTCGTAAGCATGGCATCCAGAATGGTCAGTGCGCACATGGTCTCACAGACTACAACTGCCCGCGGAACAACGGTGGGATCATGTCGTCCGTGAATGACAAGTGCCTTCGGGATGCCGTCCAGCATGACCGTCTCCTGGGGCTGTGCGATGGAAGGTGTCGGCTTAAACGCGGCAGTCAGCACAATGTCTGAGCCGTCTGAGATGCCGCCAAGAATTCCGCCCGCATGATTGGACCTCTTGCTGATGATTCCGTTTTCGTTGGTGTAAAACGGATCGTTGTTCTCCGAGCCTCTTGCATACGCGGCAAACATTCCGTCTCCTACGCCGACGGACTTGCAGGCATTGATGCCCATCAGGGCATCGGCAAGCCGTGCGTCAAGCTTCTGCATCGTCGGATCACCGATCCCTGCAGGAACCCCGGAAATCACACCCTTCACGATACCGCCGATGGAATCCTGTTCCTCCCGGCAGGCTTCAATCAGCGCAACCGCCTCATCGTTTGCCTCTTCATCCGGCATGCAGGTCGGAGTCTTCCGAATCAGCTCCCTGTCAAAGCGATCCGGATCAATGACAACATCCCCGATCGCTGCGGTATAGAAGCAGAAATCAATGCCAAGTTCCTTCAGAAACTTCTCTGCAATGGCTCCGGCTGCAACTCTTGCCGCCGTCTCTCTGGCAGAAGATCTTCCGCCGCCCCGGTAATCGCGAAAGCCATATTTGCACTGATAGGTATAATCTGCATGTCCCGGCCGGAAGCAGTCTGCAATCTCGCTGTAATCCCGCGGGTTCTGATTGTTGTTGCGGATCAGAAGCGCAATCGGCGTACCGGTTGTTTTCCCCTCAAAGGTTCCGGAGAGAATCTCAACCAGATCATCCTCCTTACGGGGCGTCGAAATGCTGTTTCTGCCCGGTTTCCTCCGGTCCAGATACTCCTGAATATCCTCATTTGTCAGTTCCATTCCTGCCGGAAAGCCGTCAAGAACCGCCCCGACACCTGCTCCGTGCGATTCCCCGAAGGTCGTCACACGAAGAATGTTTCCAAAATACGAACCTGCCATATTGAAATCTCTACTTTCTCAGAATCAAAAACTTAAATCTGGTCACCGATCAGCTTATGGAAAATCACGCAGTTCGGACGATCCACGTGAAGCTCCTTTCCCTTCATGATGATCAGGCCCTTTTTCAGGTCACAGGTAAAGAAGGTCATCGTGTTGGACTCATGGTTGACGGCAACGAGGTGGCGATTGTCCGGGAACAGGGCACAGTCCTTCGGGTAGTCACCGGATACCGGAAGGCAGAGAATCTTCGTAAGCATGCCGGTCTTCTCATCGATGGAGAAAACAGCTGCGGAATTATCCCCTGCGTTTGAGGTCACCAGATACCTGAAATCATCGGAAAGATTCAGGGCAGAGGCCGCAGCATCCGCCGAATGATAATTGTTCAGCGTGGAAACCGTCTGCACCTTCTCAAACTCCGGCTCATTGTTCTTCAGATGATAGCTGAAAACATCAATCGAGCACTTCATCTCATTCACGATATAAAGGAATCTTCCATCCTTCGAAAACTTAATGTGGCGGGGTGCCGATTCCAGCTCACCGTGAATGATATCCACCTGCTTGATCTTTCCGGTTACTGTGTTGAAGGCATAGACATTCGTATGATCCAGACCAAGATCCGCCGCGCAGAGGAATCGGTTGTCACGCGTCATTTTGACGCACTGTACATGCGGACGGAAGTTTCGCTCTGCGACAGAGCCCATTCCCTTGTGAAACACCTCATCGGTGATCTGTCCGATTTTCCCGGTCTCCGGATCCAGCTTCAGGACCGTGATCTTGCCGTCATGGTAGCCTGCAACAAACAGCCAGGAATCCGTATAATCGGTAGAAAGGTACGAGCCTCTCATTCCGTTGATCGATGCCTTATTGATAAATTCCAGGTCCCCGCCCTTTACAATCCGGTAAGCCTCCACGCCGAAATCCGTGATGGAATACAGATATTTCTGATTGTGGGCAATGGTTACATAAGAGGAATTGGTGATTTCCACCTGATCCTTCTCAATAAACCGGCCCTCCTTCAAATCCACATCATAGATACGGATTCCGAAGTTATCTCCCGTGGAAGTCGTATAGGCAGAAACGTATGCCACGTACTTTTCTTCGGCTTCTTTTCGTTTTGCAGCCGGTGCTTTCTTCGGTATCTTTTTTTCTTCCTGCTCTTTCAGCGTTTCCGTCTCTTTCCGATCTGTTTGTGCTGTCATAAAGGCCTCCTGCTGTGATGATTCTTACTTTTGTCCGAACCAGTCCTGCGTTTCATACATCTGCGTGACATGGAAACCGTCATCCTCACCCAAAGTCAGTTCAATAATAGCACAGTTCCCGATTCCCTGATTCCATATCTCATCCAAAGGCAGATATCCGAGCAGCACAAGAAGAATGCGCATGGCACAGCCATGACAGCCGACAAGAATACTCTCACCCGGATGATTTTTGCGAAGATCCTGCAAAAATGAAGAAAGACGCGCTTCCAGCTCCGCAAACGTCTCCGCACCCTCCGGCGCTTCATAAGCGGACGGCTTGTCGAAAAGATGTCCGACCGCAGGCGAATCCTTTTCAAAGGGAGTCTCATCCAAAGGGCCAAAATTCATCTCCTTGAGCCTGTCATCCAGATGAATCTGTGAGCGGTCCAACCCTGTCACAATCTCGATTGTCTGTGCCGCCCGGTCAATCGGACTGGAATAAACGCAGTCAAAGGAAAGCCCGAGCTCCCTGACGCGCTCTCTTGCCTTCCGGGCCTGTTCTCTTCCTTTTTCATTCAGGGAAGTATTGACCTGCCCCTGAAAGAGATGGCGGGCATTCCAGTCCGTCTCTCCATGCCGCATAACATATACCTTCATTTCCTTCATTCCTTATGCTTTTCCGTTTTCCCCTGCATCCGCGAGACGATTGATCTGCGAAGCAACATATCCTGCCCCGTATCCATTGTCGATGTTGACCACGGTAATTCCGTTGGCGCAGGAATTGATCATGGTCAGAAGGGCAGAGACTCCTCCGAAATTGGCTCCGTATCCGACGGATGTCGGGACTGCAATGACCGG
This sequence comes from Firmicutes bacterium CAG:791, assembly GCA_000431495.1. Taxonomy (GTDB): domain Bacteria; phylum Bacillota; class Clostridia; order Lachnospirales; family Lachnospiraceae; genus CAG-791. Next base: position 59,181 of record HF986555.1, read on the forward strand.
ATTTTCCACGAGCCCCGCAAGAACTCCCGCAAGAGCGCCTTCCATCCCGGCGACCGCGATTACGACATTCGCCTTTCGAATCTGCTCCAGACGGGACAAAAGCCTGTGAAGTCCGCTGACTCCGACATCATAAATCCGGTCAACCCTGGCGCCGAAGAACTCTGCCGTCTGGGCAGCCTCTTCCGCCGCTGCAATGTCTGCCGTTCCTCCCGAGCAGACCGCAATCCGTCCCTTCTGCGGCAGAATGCTGCCGGGAGCCGCTGCCTTCAGAATTCTGGAGACGGGATCATACTCTGCGGACGGAAGCACCTCCCTTACGAGTTCTGCCTGCTCGATGCTGGCCCTGGTTCCCATCACAAGACCGTTTTTCTCGTACAGGGTCTTAAAAATACCGGTAAGATACGCATTCTCTTTTCCCTGGCAGAAGACTACCTCCGGATATCCGGATCTTGTTCTTCGATGAAGATCGAGCTTCGCATAGCCTAAATCCTCATACGGTTTTTCCTGAAAAAAACGGTCCGCCTCTTCGACAGACATCGCTCCGTTTTTTACCTGCTCCAGTACTTCTTTTGCGGTCATCTTCCCCGGTCCTCCCGCAGCTTTCCGGCAATTGCCTGCGTATCCGCAATCAGCTTCGGATCCAGTGTTTCATTCATGCTGCCGGTGCGATAGCCCTGCAGATCCATCGTCACATAGGAAAAGCCGTATTCTTTCAAAGCCTTTGTGATCTCATCCCGGTGCGAAAGCAGCAGCTCAAATTCCTGCGGCGTCACCTCGATGCGCGCCAGATTGTCATGAATGCGCACTCGAAGCTGATGAAAGCCAAGATTCAGAAGGAGCTCCTCCGCCTGATCCACCATCTTCAGCTTCTTCTCCGAGATGGTTTCCCCGTATACGAAGCGGGATGCCAGACAGGCATAGGACTGCTTGCGCCATGTCGGCAGCGAAAGCTCCTTCGAGATCTCGCGGATTTCTTCCTTATTCAGGCCAGCCTCCCGAAGAGGCGAGCGGATTTCAAGCTCCCGGATGGCAATCATTCCCGGCCGGAAATCTCCGTTGTCATCAATGTTGGAGCCTTCTGCAACCTCATTCAGATGATTCTCCGCAGCCAGCTTCTTCAGCTGACTGAACAGCGAATGCTTGCAAAGGTAACACCGGTTGACCGGATTCTCCCGGTACCCCGGAACATTGATCTCATTGGATTCAAAGACCACCTGACGGATGTCCCTCTTCTCGCAGAATTCTCTGGCTTCCCTGGCTTCGCGCGAAGGGAAGGTCTCGGAGGCAGCGGTGAAAGCAACCGCCTTTTCGCCAAGTACCTCATGTGCCGTCATCAGAAGGAGCGTGGAATCCACACCGCCGGAAAATGCCACTGCGCAGCTCCCCATGTCCTTCAGAATATGCTTCAATGTCTCAAATTTCTGCTGCGTTAATTCTCTCATTCATCCCCCTTAAGGAAATCAGGAAAAACAACCCTCCTCTCATATCGGAAGGCTTTTCAGAAATAGGCCTGTTCCGGCGTGACCACCAGATCCATCAGAATGTCATCCTGTCCCATCGGAACCTCCTCAACGATCTGCTCCTTAAATGCCATGCCGATGGTCATCTTCTTGCAGAAGCCGGAAAGATAACGGTCATAGTAACCGGCACCGTAGCCAATCCGTCCAAGCTTTGCATCAAACGCAAGACCGGGAACGAGAATCATGCAATTCTCTGCGGAATCCAGTGAGATGTGAGTGGTATAAGGAAAAAGCCTTGCCGGATTCGCCTCAGGCTCCAGAATTCCCTTTTCATTGCGGACCAGAAGGGAAAGATCTTCACACAGAAAAAAGTCCATTTTTCCATGAGGAAGAACCTTCGGCACGTAGACTCTCTTGCCGTCACGAATGGCCTGACGGATCAGCTCCTTCGTGTCTACCTCAGAGCCGAAAGAAACATAGCTCAAAATACAGGATGCCGTCTCATACAGTTCTGTATGCAGAATGATATTCGTAATGGTCTTATTCTCTTCTTCCCGGACCTCATCCGGAATGGAGTCACGGATTTCCCTCATTTTTCTTCGAAGCTCTTCTTTTTGTCTGTCAAATTCCATCTGACTTGTCACCATCAGTAGGTTTCCTCCACATATTCCACCAGATCAAATGCCGGATCCTCCTTCGCACAGAACAAAGTTCCTACATTTTCTCCGTTTACTGCATCCGCAATGACACGGACACCGTTTTTCGTATTTACAATAAGCATATCACAACCGGAGGCTGTCGCCATTTTGGCTGCATGAAGCTTCGTATTCATCCCGCCGGTTCCGACACCGCTTCCCGTGGTCTCCTTGCCCATGTTCATAATCTGATCCGTGAGCTCCGGAACATATTCGATAAACTTCGCATCCAGGTTGCTCCGCGGGTCGTCTGTATAGAGGCCATCCACATCCGAAAGAAGAATCAGAAGATCCGCCTTCAGAATCGATGCGACCATCGCAGATAAGGAATCATTATCTCCGAGCTTGTATTCCAGTGTCGCCACGACGTCATTCTCGTTGACAATCGGAATCACACCGATGGAAAGCAGCTCTTCAATGGTGCTTTCCAGATTCTGACGACTTGTCGGATTGACGATGGTGGTCTTCGAAATCAGAATCTGGCTCGTGAGCTGGTTGTACTCCTCGAAAAACTTCTGATAAATCATAATGAGTCTCGCCTGCCCAATGGATGCACAGGCCTGCTTGCGGCTCATTTTACCGGTTCCAGGCGCCAGAATTCCGCGGTCCTCTCCGAGAACCTCACG
>HF986556.1:0-2650 GCA_000431495.1 Firmicutes bacterium CAG:791
TCCCATTACGAAATCGTCATCTTCCCGTCTGCCGTCCAGCTTTGCCCAAATGTCCAACGCAACCAGTTCCCTGTTTCTCCGTGGCATCTGGTCTACACCATACGCCCGGCATATATCCTGTATTACATTTTCCAAAAGCTCAGATCCATGAAACAGCTCCCGCCACTTCGTGCTGTCCGTTTCATATAAGTTTCCGGTTTCTTCCGGCTCGTGTCTGCTTACAAGGTATCACCAGTAGATATCAATGTCATTAAACTCGTAGTTTAAAATGGAGCATTATCAAATCCCCGAACGGAGTGAGGGCGTAAAATACACCATACCCGGCGAATTGCACCTTCGCTGCGCTCAAAGAGAACGCAGGCGGGCAGATCAGGAATCTGACATCAACTGTCTTTGGATATCCGAAACCGGGGGCATTGATCAGAGGATGGCCATCGGCAACACTTCTCACTACGTCCGATGGAAGTATTAATACCCGACAGAGTGGACAGACTGCAAGCCATCGTTAATGAATCGGCTGGAGAAAAAGAAACAGTAGCTACGTGCTTCACAAAACCGTAGTGATGGGGAAGTGCACACGGATCATAATCCCCATACAGAAGAGGATCATGGCTTTAAACCTTCCGCTCACAGTACACTGTATACTGCTGTGGTTTCCCATAGACCCTGACTCTCTTCAATTTCGCATTAGGATAGCCGCTGACGATCCGGACGCGGAAGGCATAGCCGATCAGATGTCCGATACTGATAATCCGCTTATGTCCTATACTCTGACCCTGCGCAATTGGAATCCAGTGATCATCGCCATTCCTGCACCAGTCATCAGGCCACCGGGTCTCAAGAACCCATTCCAATATTCTCTGCCCGTCCGACTGATCTTCCTCCGCCGATATATAACTCACATCAACAGGGTAATTGAAGAATACCGCCATACTGCCCTGTTGTTGCTCTGTTGCCTCTCCTGCAGGTCTTCCGAGCCGCTCCCTCACAAGTCGACCGAATTCTGTAAAAGACGCGACCTGATCCTCACTGATCCTGCCGGTCTGATCCGGCAACATGCCGAGGAGCAGGTTGGCGTTGCGCCCTACACTCGTGAGATATCTTGAGAACAGATACTCACCGCTGTAGGTCTTGTCATCGTCCTCCTTACGGTACATCCATCCACCCTGCCATGCATAGATGACATCTCGCGGTGGCATATCAACCTCCACCGGAGCCCAGACAGGATCCGCAGGGGCGCCATAGGAATCCGTTGTCACATGCGGATGATCAGGACCGTCGATCCAGTGCGCTGCTGACCAGCATTCAGGCACAGCGACACCCTGCTCACTGCCGCTCCAGCGCAGCACATTCGACATGCCGGGTTCCCCACCGAAACATATCGTGTCCGGTGAGATTCGTTGCAACAGCCCCGGCATATCCGGGCCTCCGCATTCTGGGCGCAATATTCCTCCATCAAACCAGATCTCATACACCGGTCCATAATGTATCACGATTTCTTCAATCTGCTTCATATAGATCCGGTTCATCATCTCCTGATCTATGGAGCCATCCGCATTTCTGCAAATTTTCTCCATATACTTGGAGAATAGGCCAAAGTAAACACCAGGCTTCAGACCATATTTGCGGCAGGAGCTGAAGAATTCGCCGATAACATCCGTATTGACAGGCGCGTTGCCAACATGATACGGATGCTGCCCCGTCGGCCACAGACAGAACCCCGACAGATGTTTCGCGGTCAGAAGAGCGTATGTAGCACCTGCCTCTTTTGCCGTCCTGATCCACTGGTCGGTGTCCAGCTGCAGCGGTCTCCACTTATCTGCCGGAACCTGTTCTGTATTCAGATCAGCATCCGGATCGAATACTTCTATATCATAATGAATCAATACACCGATCTCTCTGTCTGACCAGTCCAATATCTGCTGAGTTGGTCTCGCCACAGGTTCATGATCAATCACTCTGTAATCCTGTTCTACCATGACTCCTCCTGTATTCAGATGGGGTGCATCCATTCTTCCTGCGGAATTTCTGGTTGAATACATCGATATATCTGTATCCGGTTGCTATCGCGATATCCTGGATCATCATTTCAGTTCCGGTCAGCAGTTTCTCTGCCTTCTCCAGGCGGACCTGATCGAGGTAAGAATTGAAATTACACCCAAGCGATGTTGACAACATCTTACCAAGATAGGAGCTTGTATAGCCGAACAGCGGCGCTATGGATTCGAGCGTGAGCCTTGATGCATAATTCTGACGGATGTAATACACGACATCATCTACAACGTTGCCGGGCGTCGCATTGCCGATCCGTTCCATTACCTTCTCGAACTGCGAGGACATGTAGCGGATAATCTCATAGAAATATTCACTCGATTCTATGCTCTCGATCATTGCTGTGTTGCTGTCAAAGAGCTGTTTCATCTCATTGCCGTATTTCTGCAGCAGATCGTGCCTGACCTGCAGCATGACGTCGATCACAAAATGCTTGACCTGCAGATTACTGTAGCTCTCTCCTGCCAGCCGATCCCTGAGCTCAGACAGCAGCTGCGAGAGTTCTCTCCTCTTCCTCTGTTGCAGCAGTTCGAAGATCTGTGAACTGTACTGCCCCGTTACCTTTTCGTCCAGAGCCGGTTGCCTGCTGACCCTCCGT
>HF986556.1:2671-15901 GCA_000431495.1 Firmicutes bacterium CAG:791
ACCTCCGTTCCGGCAGATCACGCCAGGATAACATATGCTGATTCTCCTCACAGAACAACCGTCTCTGGATCAAATCCAGACATTCTGTGTAAGATCTTCGGATATCCCTGAGCTCCGTCACTGCCTCACCATAAACGAAGAAGATCGAATCAATATAAGAATTTCTCTCAACTCCGGCCTCAAGATGCTGAATCCATGAGTGGAACCTGCTGATCTTCTCCGCCCCTTCCAATAGAATGACATTGCGATGATCAATGTGCAGCTGATCAATGTCCTCCGCATCCGGCTTGCCTCCCAGAATTTCTGCGAAATTCAGTCTCTGCTGTCCCTGCTCATAGATCTCATAGATCACAACCTGATACTGCGGATACACGAGTCCCAGATCATAGTAACCAACCATCGGATCATAGATATCATCCGTCAGCAGATCGATCAGGACCTTCTCCCGTGTCTTGTGGTAGAACTGATCGATCCTGACCTGTTCGATTCCCTTGTTGTTGATCTTGTCTCTTACCTGCAGAATGACAGACTGCAGTTCCCTCTCATCCACCGGCTTCACGAGATAACTGAACGCACCGCAGCTCATCGCCTCCCTGGCATATTCGAAATCCGTATAACCGCTCAGGATGATCACTTCCCCCTGGTAACCGGTCTCTCGTGCCTTCCTGAGAACTTCGGTCCCGAGCATGTCCGGCAGCCGGACGTCGAGCAGCACCAGGCCGGGTTGATACATCCAGATCTTGTCGAGCGCATCCTCCGCGTCGCTCGCCTCTGCGCATATGCGGAATCCGAGCCTGTCCCAGTCGATGATATTCCTGAAACCTTCTCTTACGAATTTCTCATCATCCACGATGAGTACGTCTATCTTCCTGATAATCATTCAGATCTTGTCTCTCTTTGTTCTGGTATTCTTCAGAGCCCGTTTCTCTTTGCGGCGTCCTGAAAATATAAGTTGGCCTCCCGTGGCAGAATCAGGGTGATCCTCGTGCCGGTTCCTTCTCTGCTCACAATCCGGATTCCGTACTCTTCTCCATAGAACATACGGATCCTCTGATACGTATTCCGCAGTCCGATATGCCCCGGAGTGTCCTGTTCCGGTGAGCTCTTCATCATCTGTATAGTCTTCTGCAGATCCTCTTCTGACATGCCGTATCCATTGTCGCTGACCGTGATGAGGAACAGATCTCCGTCCACTTCCATAATGATACTGATGTGACCATCATTTGTTCGATTCTCCAGACCATGAGCAATGGAATTCTCTACAATCGGCTGCAATATCAGTGGCAGGATCGGATAATCCGAGACACTGATCTCCTCATCCGGATAGAAATCCCAGTTGATCCGATCGCCGAAGCGCAGCTTCTGGATCCTCAGATAACTGCTGATATTGTCCAGTTCCTCCTTCAGCGTCACATATCTGCGGTCATAACTTTCAAGAACATAATGCATGGTCTTCGACAGGAGCATGACCGACGTGCCAACTTCAGGATCCTTGTGTCTCAACGCCTGCATGCGTATCATTTCGAGGGTGTTGTAAAGGTAGTGCGGGTTCAGCTGGCTCTCCAGCATCTTGAACTCGATCTGCTGCTGACGGTTTTCCAGTGCCTGATTACGGATGATCTCCTGGTAGTACTGTTTCTCCTTCTCCCGGATCTGCTCCGTCGTTGCCTTCAGATCATGAAATGTCTCGGTCAGCTCATCCTGACCGGAAACTTCGTCGATGATTTCATACTGTCCCAGTGTAGTCTGATGCATTGCCTTCTTCAGGATCTTCAGACGTCTGCTGAGCAGTCCGGAATACAGCAGCACGATCTGCAGCGGACCGCAGAATGAGATGATCAGAATGACGATAAATGTATTCCTGAGTGCACGCAGTGTACCGACAGCGTTCCGGTCGATAGACTGTATATAGATCTTACTCTGCGTGCCGAACGGTGTGAATGAACTGACGGCGGAGAGAACCTCCTGATCATTCCAGACTGAATACCCAAGGTAACGGTAGTACTCTCCCTTCGGGAAATGATTCTCCGTGAGACTCTTCCCGATATCACGAAATCTTGTCGCGTAGAAACTCCCCTCAGGCTCTGTCGTCATGAGCAGTGTGTATTCCGTGTTATTGATCCGGTTATTCAAATAATTGTAGCTGATCGCTGCAACAATATAAGAATCCCACTCTGAATTTGACGTATTAATCTTCTGCACCAGTGTCAGGCAGGGCATCACCTCATGCTCATTTACCTGCCCGGGATAAGTGATCCAGCGGCTCCATTCATCCTCACGTTCCGGATCGAACCATTCGCAGGAGCGAAGATCCTCTGCATATCTCACTCTGCCGTATCCAGGTATCATCGGATTGTCGGTATATACATTGACTGACAGGAGCATCGGACTGTTGTCACTGATCCTCTTCAGACTGTTGCTAAACGACTGTACCTCAACTATGTCAAGAGGACTTTCCGTACTGAAGAATGTCTGAAATGCACTGTCAGACGACAGGTCCATGCAGGTGCGGTAGATTGAAGTAGTCGTGTCGAACATGATCGACGAAGCCCTTGTCGTCTCTGCCTGAACGAGCTCCTTGTATCTCTCAGTCAGCTCCCCTGTGATAAATCTGCGCATGATCAGGACGAGCATCAATTCCGGCAGCATCAGAGCGAGGATCATCACGATCAGGATCTGTCCCCGGATCTGATGCAGAGTAGAGGAGAGTATGTGCCGTATCTTCTTCACTCTGTCCGCCCATCCTTTCCAATACCCGGTGAAACAGCTGTTGCTACCTGTGCCTGCGGGTCATATCTCTTCTGCATTCGGAGGAGCAGCCAGGACTTACAGAACACAATGAAGACGACACCTATGAAGATCATGAATATCCGCGCCGCCTTGAACTGATAAACCAGGATAACCGCCGCAGCATCCATTCCGACGAACAAGAGGCTCCAGAACGGATGACTCGTTGCTACATGCAGTCCTGACCGGACTGCTGTTCTCACCGATGTGTCCTGTCTCGCGATCATTGCAATCGCGTACTGCATGGTCGCGAGCAATTCGAACAGCACCACCGCCAGCAGAACCGTGATGATGCCGGTCAGCAGATCGGTCATCTGATACCAGAACGAAATCCCGAAGATCAGTACCGCGGACAGACCTGCCGTGATCAATTCCAACACCAGCCCCTTCACGAACAGCTTCCTGAAATATTTGAAGAAATTCCGGTAGATTCTCTCATAATCCCGGTCAGCCTCCATCAGCAGCACTGCGTAAAGAGCAGTCAGCGCCGGTCCTGCTGTGACAACAGGAACACAGAGCAGCAGGAACAGGATGTTCAGTGCTGCATAGCTGATAACTGTATTCACGTATTGGATGAACGGACTTTCCAGATTGATCTTCAATGATTCTCCCCCGCGGATATATCTTTCACAAGTATAGCATCCCTTACCTTTGGACGCACCCAGGTGAGGTCCTGACGGCGCAGGATGGAGAAGCCGTCTCCGTTCTGCTCCTCACTGTTATTGTCCCAGAAGATGCCGGATATTCCGAGGCTGTTGGCCTTACGCAGAATGTAGCCAGTCCATTCGGCCACATCGTCCTCATTGTGATGGTCTGCCGCACCGTATTCTGTCAGAATGACCGGAATGCCTTTGGACACCAGGAACCGGTCGATCCGCTCGAAAGCAGCATCAATCTCCTGCTGCCCTTCAGCCGTCCATCTCACAGGTACGTCTTCGGGAACGGTCGGATTACAGAATGCGGAGGGTCGGTAAAGGTGTGTAGATACGCCGAGATATGGGTCTTCTGGCACGATCAGATCCTGCAACGCACATTCCGCCGGAACCGCACCAGGTGTTGTATACAGCAGAATCCTTTTCTGATGTGCCGGATCACTGCGAATCTGGTCCCGGAACGCAGACTGCAGCCGGTTAACCTTATCCCTGACCTCTGCAGTGCCACCGCACCACTCCTCCGGTGCATTCTCAATTCTTGGCTCGTTCAGTGCCTCAAAAATCAGCATATCCGGATATCCGCGGAATGCCTCTGCGATCTGTCTCCAGACGTTACAGTAAATGCCACACACGGTTTCTAATGAAAAATCTCTGTTGAACATCCACCTGTTCTCGTGATGCATGTTGACGATCGTGACCATTCCATCGTCCAGTGCCCAGTCCACCAGCTGCTTGACGCGCTTCAATTTATCCGGATGAATGGTCCCCGCCTCATCTGTCATCGCGCCAAACCAGGTCACCGGAATCCGGATCAGATTCATCCCACTGGCCGCAATGGTATCAATAACCGCCTCCTCCACGATCGGATTGCCCCAGTCCGTTTCATTGTTGTGCCACGGCGCTCCGGGATGCTGCCCCCGCTCATTGAAAATCTTCTCCGCATCATCGAACGGGAAGCAATCCTCTTCGTTGCCAAGATTCCATCCCCTGTAGATCGTCTGTAACAACTCTGCTGCTGTTCTCATGATCACCTCCATTATCATGCCTCAATATCAGTAATGCCACAGCTATTCATACATTGTCAGAACAGGGTTTTCTTTCCTTACGACTATAGAAAAGGAAGGGAATCCTGTCCCGACAACGAACTATGTACGATAACATAATACCGGCCTGTTATCCAAGCCGGTATTACTAATCTAACTTATTCACAGTCAGGCCGACTGTTGTTGCTGTACGTTACGGATCACTTACCGCGGGCTGCCTGATATGCTGCGAACTGATCCTTTGCATTCTGCTGATCCACCGCGAAGACGTCATCATAACCGAGGCCCTTCGCCGTCTCCTGCATATCCTTCAGTGTCGCGTTGAACTCATCCTCGTTCGCTGCGAATGCCATCTTCCAGGAGGAGTCAACGATGATCTGCTTACACTGTTCCTGCTCAGTCGTGATATCAGTTGAGTAAACCGGCGCCGCATAATCATTGCCGGGAACGATCGAGAGTTCTCCCAGAGAATCAAGATACTCAATCGAAGCCTTATAGCCGGTCTTCTCTTCATAATCTTTACTCAGAGCAGTTGCGGTCAGATCATAGTAGGAATCCCACATCTGATAGTTATAAGGGTTACCAGTATCAGGGTTGACATCCTTGATACCAACGGGCTGATAATTCAGAGCAGATCTACCATCATAGTATGTACCGCCGCCCCATTCGTCGGGAACAACTGCGGTCTGGTCCTTCTTAATGAGCACCTGCTTGCCGAAGTCAGTGAATTCCGGCTTGCCTTCACTATTGAGTTCCCAGGTCAGACCCTCCGGCCCGGGTGCACTCGCGGTCTGGGACCCTGAGCAGACAACTGCCTCAGGAGAATACAGCCAGTTGATGAAGTCAACCATACGCTGCGGATCCTGTGCCTGACTGCCGACCATGATATCGAAATCGGTGGAGCCGTAAGGATTAGGACCATAGCTCATGAAACGGGCTTCCTTCATCGGTACAGGCATGAATCCCTTGCCTTCTGCCGTATGATCTGTGCTGTTATACAGTCCCATGCCGCACCACGGCCAGAAACTGTAGAGAATAGCACCGTCTGACATCTTGGATGCCATGGTGTCGTAATTCTGCGTTGTGGATTCCGGATCGATCAGACCCATCTGATTCGCCTGATAGTAGAACTTCAGTGCTCTAACATAAGGTGAATCGTCATCGATGATGCTGTATACATCACCCGTCGTGATATCGAGCTGAGCGAAGCCCAGAATATCATAGCCAAGTGCCTGACCGATCGTGAACGCATTCTGCATATAGGTGCTGTCCCAGTCGGAGAACAGCGACATTGCATATACCTGTTTGCCTGAATCACTGGTGCCTGCAGCCTCCTGCATCTGCTGCAGTACCGGGAGCAGATCCTCGAATGTATCGATCTCAGGTGCGCCGATCTGCTGGTAAATATCCCAGCGCAGGCACAGAGCGCAGGTAGGATCGGTTACTTCACCGGGCTGATCCGCGGTGAGCAGTTATACGCTACTGGGGATCGCGTAGATGCCATCCTCCTGAACGAGACTGTTGCATTTGGCGATGGCGTCCGGATACTCATTCAGATAACTGGCGTCCTTCATGTAGTCCGTCATATCCAGAACGAGTCCTGCCGTTACCAGATCCTGCAGTCTGCCCTTGTTCGCGTTCGTCAGGATCAGGTCGCCCAGATTGCCGTTCGCCGAACGGGTCTGGAACAATGTATCACCGCCGCCCGCAACATTCGGTGCGATGATATTCAGCTCCATATTGAACTTGTCCTTGACGATCTTCGCGAACCAACCAGACTGGATGCCCTGATAATTGGCCTGGCTGTCGAATACATCAACCGTTATGAACTCGGGATACTTCGCAGCACCTTCGCCTGCATCTGCCGTTTCTGCCGCAGCTGTTGTAGCAGCTGCCGCGGACGAGGATGCAGCAGTGGAACTGTCCGAACCTCCGGAGCTCTGACCACAGCCTGCGACCATGGCCGATGCCATGACGCCTGCCAGCACTGCACTGACAACCTTTTTCGCTTTACTCATATAACCCTCCTTAGAATATATACTAATGTGAACGCAGATTCTCGTTCACGCAGCGAACGATAACTTGTATTTTCAACCCTTAACTGCGCCGATCATGATACCTTTGACGAAGTATCTCTGGAAAATCGGGTAGACGAACAGGATCGGCAGTACAACGATAACAGAAACTGTCATACGGATCGAGGTTGGCGTCTGTCTTGTGATCAGGTTCTGGACATTGGCCATACTGCCGGATGATTTCACGGCTGCAGCCAGTGAATTTGCCTGATTGATATAGGTGTACAGGAGGTACTGTAGGGACCAGAGCTTCTGATCAGTCACATATAGCAGCGTGTCCTGGAAAGAATTCCACTGCCCTACAGCTGCCCAAATTGCAACGGTTGCGAGGATCGGCGTACTGATCGGCAGAACGACCTTTATGAAGATCGTCAGGGGCCCAGCACCATCAACCTCGGCCGCCTCCTGCAGTGAGATCGGTGTACTCTCAATATAAGTTTTTACCATGATGATGTAGAATGGCTGCACAATCCAGGGCAGAATGTACACGAGAAAATTATTCGTCAGATGCAGGTTCTTCATCGTCATGAACATCGGAATGATGCCCGCGTTGAAGTACATGGTTATGACTATGAACCGATAGAAGAACTTCCTGTGCCACATCTTCTTCAACGTGAACATGTAACCGAGCAGGGCGGAACTGAATACAGTGAGCGCAGTGCCGATCACAGTTCTCAGTACCGAAACGATCATAGCCGTTGACAGACCGTTCAGCTTGAAAACGTCTCGATAGTTCTGGAAGTGTATCTGCCGCGGTATGAAATTGATCATTCCATTATTGCTCAGCTCATTTGAACTGATGGAGTTGATGATCAGATAATAGAACGGATAGGCGCACAAGAAGGCCAGAATGCCGAAGATCGTATAGTTGATGACTTTGAATACTACGTCTCCTGGCTTTCTGTGATGATGTCTCTTCGTTACTGTGAGTTCTGAAGAACTGCTCTTACTCATGTTGTTCATCCTTCCATTCAGATAATGCTCTCGCCTCTTATCTTCTTCGACAGCCAGTTGACGATGAAGAGGAGCGTCACACTGACGAGACTCTTCAGAATGCCAACCGCAGTCGCGAGGGACAGACTCTTGCCAGTCATACCGATGTTATACACATACAGATCGAGAACCTGGATTCTCTCCTTGTTGAATGCGTTCTGAAAGACATAGTACTGATCAATTCCGTTGGAGAGGAAGCTCGCTACCTTCAGCATGACCAGAACGAAAAATGTAGGCAAGAGCGACGGTATGGTGATGTAGCGCATGGTCTGGAATCTACCGGCACCGTCAACCCTGGCGGCGTCGTACATTTCTCCGTCGATACCGGAGATGGCCGCCAAATACATGATGGCGTCCCAGCCCAGATTCTTCCAGATGCTCCACAGTGTCATTGACAACCATACATGATTGCCGCTGTCCAGGAATTTGATAGCCGAATCAATGACGCCCATTCTCTGCAGGAGACTGTTGACCATGCCTGTCGTAGAGAACAGTGCGAATGCTACGGAATACACGAGCGTCCAGCTGATGAAGTTGGGCACTGTAGTGATGGTCTGTACAAGGTTCTTGAACCACTTGGCCTTGATCTCATTCAGGAATACCGCAAAGAGCAGAGGCAGGATCGACGTGGCGATACCAATAAGGCTCATTGCAAACGTATTCTCAAGGACTACGATCATCTGTCTGATCTGTGTCGGATTAGCGAACAACTTAACAAACCACTTGAATCCGACAAATTCACACTGGTTCAGACGAAGAGGCGCACGGTAATCATAAAAGGCATAAATCCATCCGGTGAGTGGAAGATAACTGACCAAGAACGTCAGAACGAGGAACGGAAAAATAATCAGGACCAGCTTCTTGCTATCCTTTTTACGCGAACTAACTTTTGCGGTCTTCTCACGGCTCATACGAGACTCCTGTCCAGGCGCTGTAAATTCAGTGTCATGAATGATAAGATTTGTACATTTGATATAATAAATGCTTTGTCTTACTCGTTGTACTCGTCTTTTCGATGAATTATTGCAGAATATTTTGGACCAGGCATTCTAAAATCCGTGATTTTTATGGATTAGCGTCCGAATTTTCGTGTATTACTGGTCAGTTGTACACGTGACGGATCGTAGCAGTCTCAACAAAATCAATACCAACGATTCCCTATGTCAGAATTTCTGCCGCAACCCATACGTCTGTTGGCAGTCTGTTGACAGAATTCCAGACACCATGGTGGCGGCAGGCTTTATTTTTCCTATCTTCTTATCCATGTTGTCAACAGAAATGTCTACAGAGGGAAAAAGATAGTCAAAATACACTCACTCCCGGCATGCCGGATCGATCCATGCAAAATAAAAATGTTTTCCTTGTTGTTGACAACTCTGTAGACGTGAGACGCATCCAACCGTGTGGATGCCTATCACACCTGCAGAGTGTTCTTGTTTTGGAAATTTCCGCCCACAAACCTCACACGCAGTCATATACGCCGAAAGGAGTAGAGCCGGTTCCATATGCAGGAAGGCATACAACAAATATCGCCTGAGCCTGCAGCTTCAGTCCGGCAAAAATCTTTGATGACGCGTGAAACGATAGAGCTATATCTCCAACTGGATGATAAAATGGGAGCTGAGGTAGCTGGAGACCCCATAATACAGGAGCGTATCATGGAGTCTAAAAAGGAATTCATCGAAGCAATACACAATCACAAGATATTCATCATCGAGAAAGGAGACCACAAAGGAGCATACAAGACGTACGTTGATCTGCCAGATGGTCGTCGCAAGCCTATTGAACGGAAATCCTACGATATGATCATATCTGCTCTCTGCGATTACTACCGGGGGAAGCTGGATGGCATCAGTCCATCGATGCGCGATATCAGATCATATCTTCAGATCCTGAACGGTATCTATCAGCTGGCAAGAGGCAAGCACATTGTGAGGGATAATCCTGTAGAGCTCATTGAGGCAGAAGATTTCAAGGCATGCATTGCCCCCGGCAAAGCTCCGGAAGAGCGTATGTTCACTGAACCGCAGAAGAATGCGCTGCTGTCGGAGCTGGAAGGTAAAGAGCCGAATCCAAGAGCCTTTGCAATCGAGCTGGCCGCGTGGACCGGATTTCGAACACTGGAGTACACCAAGAACGAGAAGGGCATTTCCGAAGGCGGCCGTTTCGTCCCCATCCTGCCGGAGACCGGAGAGATTCTGGACCGGATCAGGCAGCACCAGCAGGACATCGGCCTCGTGACTGACAGGATTATCTGTGAAGACGACGGATCAGAAGTAACCAACAAGAGTATAGAGAAGTACATAGGCAGGGTCTGTCGTCGGCTGTCTCTGTCGGCAACGGGGATCCACTCTCTCAGGAGGACGTTCAATACTGTCACTCTGATGGATGCGGGACTGACTGTGGTAGAGCGGGCGGCCATTCTGGGACACTCCCCTGAGGTTGATGAGCGTTATTATCTCATTGCCTCAAAGGATGCCGCCACCCGGGCAAGATCGAAAATGCTCTCGAATCGGCGTAAAGGGAAGAAGAGAAAGACTTCTGACCCCCACGCCGTAAGGCGGTAACTCTCTCAAGCTCTCTCAAGGATTTTCAGATGTTTCAGGACAAAAAAAACGGAAAGCCTTGATTTTACTGGCTTCCCGGGCATCGGAGTGACAAGGTTCGAAGCACTTGCCGCTCCAGAACATCGATAAAAAGGAGGTTACAGCACGCCGTTTTCATCTGTATCCACTTTTGTATCCATGTGCCATAGCATGCCAGTACATCCCGAATCACAGGCTTAGCATCTGACATCTCTATGATTTGTTACTGGCTTTTGATAAATATGACGATGTTGGTTTTTAAATCATCCTTTTATATATCGTTTCAATTCATTGTAAAAATTTTCTCTGGTTCCGGCCATAACAATAATGACCATCTCTCCATCAATGTTCTCGATGGTATATGCAAGTTCATAATTGGTCTTGTTGTAGAAAATATCATAGCCATAAAATCCAGACAGATCTCCTGTTTTCCGTTCACCGATTGTATAATCTTCCCGGATCTTATCAATGGCCTCCTGATATAGCTTCTTCAGTTTTTTATCTTTCAATTTCTTAATAAATTTCGCTGCCGGAGGATCGAATCGCACTGGTAACATGAATTACTCCTCCGTTCCAAAGACATCTTCGTAAGTCGCATATTCCGCTTTGCCAGCTGCAATATCTTCTGCTTTCGCAAGCATTGCTTCCGCAGCCGGTCGGATCTGTGCCTGACGCTTCTTAAATTCCTCAAGCAGTTCTGTTCCTGACAGCCCTTCATCAATCAGTTCTGCCAAAATCTGCTCCGAAAATTCACCGCCTGCAGCTGTTTTGACCGGACGAATAATCAGTTCGTCTCCGCGTACTACGCATTCGGCTTCATCACCAAAACCGAGAGCCTTATAAAACCTTTGCGGTATTGTAATCTGTCTTTTGGGAGAAATGCTGAGAACCTTACGATTCAGCTTCATGTTCTCTTTTTTCATTACAGCCATGGCCATCTTTCGTACCTCCATATTATTTTATATGCACTTTTTCTTTGCATATGAGTTTCTTGGTTTCTTTGATTCTAAGATTATTATGAAGGCTTTTGAAACAAAGTCAATAGCTCCTGCGGTGAATCCGAAACAACGGAGCCACTACATCCCAGTTGATTTTTTTATAATTGGGGCCTGCTCGCCATATTATTCTACTCCCAAGGCCTTAAACACCGCATCTTCCGCACTGCTGTAAAAAATCAGATTAAAACTTCCGACCAGCTCCGGAGGTACTGTGCCAAGGTCTGCTGCACTGGTAATCGGCAGCAGCACCTTCTTTGCGCCGCTGTCGAGGCAGACTTGCAGGCTGTTGGCCAACTCATCCACTTTCAAAATCGTGCCGCTGATGCTGATTTCTCCCAATACCGCAAGGGTACTGACCGTAGGACGTCCCAATGCGATGCTGCACAGCGCAATCAGAGTCGGCAGTGCCAGCTTGCCGGTCATGCCGATGCCCTGCAAATCCTGATAATTGATGATGTAATCTTTCATCGTAGTACTGATGCTGCCGCTGATGCGGTTTCTGTTCGCTTTCAGGAAGTTGAATGCTGTATTGGTAGATTCCCTGCAGTCACGGTCACTGCCAAGACCGGTGCGCTCAAATTTGCCATTGTCGGGAAGCATCTGGCTCTCCAGACGGAACACTCCGATCATACCAGACTTGCCCTGACTGACAGTGTAGACCTGCCCTGGATTGCACGTACCATCGGGAATCAGTTTGCCGCCGCCCTGTTCCGGCACAGAAACAAACTTCTCTTCAAAAGTATCGAGGTCTATGTAACTGAAATTCACGTCGTAGAACTCCATGCCGCCCAGTTTTTTCAACTGTTCTTTGACACGGCGGCGCATTTCCAGCGCAAATACAAGAATTTCCTCAATCTGCTCTTTTGTATACTCGCCATCTGGGTACAGCAGCTTCACATAGCCGTCCACGATTTTGCGCACAGCAATCGTATCACGCTGGTTCAGGTTCTTGCCCAGGCGGAAATACTGATCCAGCGCATCGCCATACTGCTCCTTGCGCAGCTCCCGGATGAACTCTGCCATATAATCGGTAATAAAGCCATAATCGTTCGTGAAATGCTCCGGTCGGAACTTCGGAATTTCCCAGCCGGGAATATAGCAGTGCAGACGGTCAAGAAAAGCCGTGTCCGTTCCCATCTCAGGCGGAAACGGGTCAAAGAGGCTGGAGTTTTTCAGCAGAACATCCACGCTCTGGTTGATGTTGCCCACAAAAACCATCGAAGCCGAAGCAGCCTTTTCCTCTTTCCCACGGGCAAAAGAGCCGGAGGCCATATAGTCTTTCATGATCTGAATGCCGTCTTTGTCTTTGAACTTAATACCGGCAACCTCATCAAAGGCAACGCAGTCCCATAAACCGACGAGACCAACCGTCTTTCGCCCCATATTGTAAAAAAGATTTGCCACCGTGGTCTGTCCACCCGATACCAGAATACTGTTCGGACTGATCTCTTTATAGATATGGGATTTGCCTGTACTGCGGGGGCCAAGCTCACAGAGATTGAAGTTATTCTCCACCAGCGGCAGCATACGGGCCAGAAGCAGCCACTTTTCCCGCCGGTTCAGCTGATCCGGTTCATAACCACAGGAACGGAGCATGACGTCCATCCATTCATCCTGCGTAAATGCCTTGCGCCCCTCCTTAACTTCTTCAATGTCGATATGCGGCATCTGGATCGGAGTCAGCTTGTGGATGCTGATAGGGGAGATATCCTTTTGCTTTTTCTGCCGGGAGCTGATGGGATTGCCATCCATGTCCACCACGCCAAAACTGCTGTCTCCCTCGGATTCATATTCAAGCTGGACAATACACCAGATGCCGCCGCAGAGTAACCGGTCATATTTTTCCGGGTAGGCATCCGTGATCGGAACATTGCTTAAGCCCAGATTGGAAAACTCCGCAAAAAAGCAGTCCTTTTTGATGTCCAGATGCACTGTGACCATATCAATGATGGTATGACTGCCGTTTTTGCGCAGCTGCGAGAGAATCTTCTGTGCCTCGTCCGGGCGCACAAAGTTATCTGCCAGAATACGCTTCACGTTCTGAACGCCCTGCTCAATGATCGCTTCATCGTCTGAGCTGCAATACTGTCCCAGCA
>HF986556.1:15937-62448 GCA_000431495.1 Firmicutes bacterium CAG:791
AATACATAGACAGGGACATTTGCGCCCTCTTTGATTTTCTTTGTCAGGTCTTTCCGAACGATACGCCCATCAAAGCCCTCGCGCAGTTTCCGGCGCAATTCTGCACGGGCATCGTCTGCCGCAAATTCCGTCATATCCATAAGGACTTCCTGCCTCCACTGTCTTAAAAGCCAAACCCGAAATCATCCGCAAAGGCAATGTCCATAATGACAGGGTGCCTCCACTTTTCAAGCCCGGTCTCTTCGTCATAAACAACCAGATAATACTGCTTATCCTTGTCGTACTTCTTGTTTTTGAATGTGAACCTCTGTCGGAAAATGCGCTTCTGTGCGCTGTCTTCACGACTGTCTGCCACATAGGTATTTTCGTTGGAGATCTTCTCGTTATCCTCCGAGATAAAGCAGATGCGGTACGTCGCCGCCTTAATCACATCGCTGACGGCTTCAGACTGGATGAAATCCATCGAAGTGATCAGATTGGTGATCTTATGAACGATGCTGACCAGAGCGATTTCTGCGTTCTTCGTCTCCATATGTCCACGCTCCATCTTGATCTCCAGCACAGGTACCAGCATCTCCTGCGGGGAAGAGCCGCCATGCACAAAGTTTGCGCCGCCGCCCGCCACCTTGAACACATTGCTGCTAACCGGATAAGAAACAAACTTATCGTCCTCGTTGCCAAGCACCCGTCCCATACTCATATGGCCGATGCCATCCTCCTCCAACGGAGTTTTCGACACGATAAATCGGCGATTCAGGAAGGCTCTTTCTGTGCTCCTGCCGCTGATCTTATCACTTTCATTCAGCTTGTCCCGCTTGTAAATAAACCCGTGGTCTGCGGTAACGATAAAGTGATAGGTGTTGCCGCTGATAGAAATCCGATGGATCAGGTCCATGATCTCCTGAATCGCTTCCTCACAGGCATGAAACACTTCATCCTCGGTGTTCGCCTTATCGCCGCGGGCATCGATCTGATTATGGTACACATAAATGATCTGGCGTTTGGTCAGCACGTCCCGCAGGTCTGCGACTTTCAGATTCTTGATGTCATCGAACTGAATGCACACGCTGTCCGGGCAGTGGGCCTGCAGCACCTGCTGACGGCCGGCCAGATTGTCACACAGCACACCGTCTGCCATCACCTGAAAATCATCGGTCATTTCCAGTGTCCGGTGCGGCAGTAAGGAAGCCATGCCCAGCCTGGTATAAGAAGGCAGCACACTGAGCTGCACGGAGAGCTTGGCTGTGCATTTCGGATCATCCTGCATCCGGACAAACAGCTCTTGCCCTACTTCATAGCGCATGGCATCGGAAATGATGACCACCGTACGCTCCTTGGTATAAAGCAAATTATCAGAATAGAACTCCTGCTGCAATGGCAGGACACCAGTAATATCTGTCTGGATGCCTGCGTTCCATGCCGGAAGCAGATTGTTCAGATACTCGTTGGTATAAATATTTTCGACCAGCTCCCGCAGCTTTTCAAACGCATCCGTATTCTCCATCTGGTCATAGCAATCGTAAAATTTACGGTACTGTTGGTCAATCATGTGGTCTGTTTCCACATATCGGTCGACAATGGCCTTGAATCCATCCGGGCTGTGATAATCCGCTGCTCTGACCATACTGTATGCGCTGTTCAGGAGCCGATACGCCTTCTCCGTCTTGCGGCCAAAGTGCATCTTTTCCCGCTTTTCACAGATTTCCGGAATGGTCAGCTCGTTCAGCTGTGCACCAATATCCTCGGCTAGCAGACGCTCAACCAGCCATTTCACCAGAATCTGATCCACTGCAAGGAAAGTATCACATTCCAACAGGTCATCAACGCGGTATCCCACAAGTACAGAGAGAACATTCAGGCCCTCAGAAACATGAGCAGACAGCGCATCATAGCGGTCACGATAAAGCACGCTATTCATCAGGCTGTCAAGAAACGCAATGATGTTGCCGGACTTGTAAGAAACAAAGCTCTTCCATGCGGCAGGCAGCTCCGCCTGCACATACCGGGCGGTATAGGTCACAAACATTGTCACCAGCAGCCGTTCCAGCCCCGGCTTCACATCCGTGTAGCCAAAGTGCTGCTCGCAGAGCTTCCAAAATGAATCCAGCAGATCGTACTTGGCAAACTCCTGCAGGAACCTGTTTTCTTCCAGTCCGTCGTCCATTAAGATGATCCGCACGACCTCTTCAAAAGAGCAGGTGCGGGCTCTGCAGATGGCACTCAGCAGGCCGACAAGGATATTCTCTTCATTGAAGTTCTCGATTTCCAGATCATAGAACCGCTGGGTACGCTCCTTACTGGCAAAAAACTTAATGTGCTTCTCAATGCCCGGTTTGTACTTCTCCTCAATGCCGAGATCGACCGACAGCAGGGAAGCACGGTCGGCAAAGAACCGCTTGGAGTACAGCATGGTATCTTCCAAGTGATTTTCCCGCACATCCGGCTTCGGAAACGGAGCATAGATCAGATAATTCGTAGTTTTATCCACCCGTTCCAGAAAATATTTGGTATAAAACTGGTTATCCGGCTGGAGACGGTAGATTTTTGCGTTCTGCAATTCCACCGTCTCCATATCCTCGGCAAAGTCTGCCTTGTCATCGTACCAGAAAACCAGCTTCCGGGTCTCCCCGGTAAATTCCGCATTCAGGCGGTCTATGATTTGTTTCAGGTTTAATTCTGCCATGTTGTTTTTCTTACCTGCGATTGATTTGTAATCCTAACACTCCATTTGGGCGATCTGTTCTTTCAGCCACCAGATTGCAATTCCGATATATGGCGTTTTGGGATCTTCCTCGCTTTCCCACATCTGTAACTGTTCGATACAGTTCTGCCGTAAATCACCGCCCTGATTCACAAGATCTTCCTGAATGGTATCAAGAACTTTTTTGCGGTTTTCCGGCAGGGTAACTGCCTCCGTAGAACAGTTCAGGTTCAAATGAATGTTGATATCATAGTCTATTTCGGGATCCGTCGCTTTTATTGTTCCATCCGCCAAATAATAGATCGTCTCCAGAGTCTTCTCATCCAACGGATTGATCTTTAGTGGTGCGTTCTCACGCTTTTTGTCGCAGGTAAGAAATCTTCTTTTATGTTTTCCTGCCCCCGGTGCTTTTTCATTACCAGAACATACCGCAAGCATATTCCTATAATCTAATCCTTTATTCTCACCGGTTTTATTATCTGCCGTTCTCGCCATCCAGTGTTCAATGTAAACATCGCTTAAGTCGGCATCCTCTTCCCGTATGCGCTCATCCGGTATTCTGCGCATACAGTAAGCACAAAGGTGCCCCTGTTCCTTCATGAGGGATTCCCGAATCTGCGATTTTAATGGATTTCTCAATTCCGCATATCCCTCTTTATCGGACAGCCCCTGCTCCTCTGCTTCTCTTTTTAAATGTTCCAATTCAGAAGGGGCCTGCATTTTCTTGATCAGAATCATTTGTCTCTCCTAAACTTCAATAACTTAAGTTTTACATTGCAGGCTGCAATTTCTGAATCATCGTTTCCAATACGCGCTTTCAGGGCATCCAGTGTTTGCTCTGCCTTCTCAGCCTGACCCATGTCGACCCAGTGATAAAAATCGTCAAATAATTCTTTGATGTCTGAGGGGCGCTCTGGTGCCTTCATAATTCCACTGACAATCGTGTTGATGTCTTTTCCATAAATTTCCCCGGAGGGTTCCCATGCTTCCCCGTTGTCCAGCATAACAATATTTTCGCTCTTTACCGTGCTGATGACTGCCGGAGCATGCGTGCTTACGATAAACTGTACCTTAGGGAAGATTTCCGTTAAATCCTTCAGAATCCGCTGCTGCCATGTCGGATGCAGATGTAAATCCACCTCGTCAATCAGTATGATCCCCTCTGTTTCCCTGCAGACACCGCCAAGAAGCTGTGGATTTAATACGGCCATCCGGTACGCAATATCCGCAACAAGACTGATCGTACTTTTATAGCCATCACTTAACTGATTGATCGGAATCCTCATCAGCTTCCCAGACGGATCTTTATATGCTACTTCCAGTTCTCTTGTTGCCATGCTGTACTGGATCTTAACAAAATCACTTCCTGTAATTCTTTGATAACAGGATTCCATGGCCGAATATACCGTCTCTAACTCCGGAATATCTCCTGCCCCCAGTTCCTGATTCTGGTACTTCTGAACGGTCATTTTGGAAAACCAGTTCATCATCAGCTTAATATTTGCGGTTCCGTCCACGCAGTCAATATATCCATTGCTCCGGTTATTCGTTTCAAATACATCATTCTGCTTTTCACGATGGTAATCCCACAATCTACCAGTGCCATAATAGGCAATGACAGGCAATATGAGGGAGGTATCTCCCTTCCGCAGCCGTTCCTGAAAACGAGCTCCGATGTCAATGATCTCTTTTGCATCTATGACGGTAGTGCTCCCGGCCGGCTTGTTCAAGCTTCTGGACCATGTGGCTTCTTCCTTTTCGATCACCGCGGAGGCTTTCACCGTAACAGGATACTGAGGCTGAACATCCTTCGTACTACCAATGGAGAAAGCCTTCAAATGCGCCTGGCTTTTATCAATGCTTCTTCCTGAAAGCCGGTCCATTTTTACAAACAGGGTACTGACTGCAATTGCGGCAGCTTCCAAAACAGACGTTTTCCCGGAACCGTTGGCGCCTACAATCACCGTAAGATTGGGATGAAACTCTAATTCTAAATTTTCAAAGCATTTAAAATTATGAAGCGTCAGTTTTTGAAGATACATTTTCTACCTCTCCGTTCCATTCTTTCTTTCGCTCTCGGCCTTCGTTCTCAATGAGGCCATTCCGTCCGATACGCTGTCCAAAGCTTATCGTCTGCCATAATCTTATTACTATCCGCCAGCACCTCATAGAACTTGCCATCATAGGCAGTCTGAAGCTTGCGGTAGTTGACCTTTACGCCATCATCAAGGTCAAGTTCGATGCGGGAGAGAGCCAGATGTCCGATCTTTTCATCGTAGTCACGGCACTCTTTGAGCTGCCTCGCCAGCTTGTCCTTGCGCTTGGTGGCGGCAGCGGCCTCACTGGCGTTGGTGCTGTGGTCGATCATATCCTGCATCCGCTCCATCTCACTCTCGTAGACACGCTGCATCTTGTGCAGGTAATCAATGCGCAGGTTGCCGATGGTATCCGGCGTATAACGGTGCAGATAAATCAGCGCCTTGAAGCCGTTCTGTTTGCCACTGTCAAACAGCCAGTAGATGGGGCGCTTGCCGGAGCCGGTGACGGAATAGGTCAGGCAGTGATCCTTGAAGAAATCGTTCAGGAAGTAATTACGGATGATCTCCCGGCTGGTATTGCCCTTATTGCCAAGGGCTTTTGCGATAAAGTCCAAATTGGCTTCCAGCGTGTCTGCACCATAGGCATACTTCATCCAATCGCAAAAGCGGGAAATGATGTCATCATCAAAGAACTCTTCATCGGTGATTGGAATCACGTTGTCATAATCTACCGGAAAGCTCTCTAAAGCTCTCTTTCCTGTTCCCTTGAGATAGTAAAACTTACTGCCTGCTTTTCCATATGTTACACGTAAACCGCCAAGTTCCCCCCATGTATAATCCTGCAAGTCTTGAAATGATCCCGTATAACTGTCGAATTTATCTTCCCAAGAACCACCGGCATATACAAGTCCATCTCTATCCAAAGAATACCGCCCGAACATACAACCCACAGCATAGCTGATCAGACTCTTGATATCATGCTGCAAGTCTGCCTTGCGCACGGTCACATCCTGATCCTCCACTTCCGGGGTCAGTTCATCCTGCAAGCCGTAAATCTCAATAAAAATGCGATTTAGTTCTTCTTCGTTGGTTTTCAGCCGTGCAAAGCGCTCCTCACACTCAGCCGCCCAGATGTCATAACACTCAGAAAGGTAAATGCTGCCTGTTTTCATCTGGTTGGGATGCTTGGTGATGGCTTTCAAAAGAGGATGGCGGATAAAGTCCCAGCTTGTCTCAAAAGAGTCCCAGTCAGCCTTTTCTTCTCGTACCGTATCGTGTACCAGTTCTTCCACATCAGGTCTTGTTTCTAAGATAATCGGCACAAGCCCCATTTGCCCTACTTCAAACTTCATATTTGGAGCTAAAATCTCAAGTAATACCTGTGAAACTTTCGAGTTCAGTAATCCAAACAGATACCAAAGATTTTTATTGGCATACACACAAGGTCCAGAAGCATTTGGTATAAATTCATTCGTTTGATATCGAAATGCAATTTTGCCTGTTGCTGTGGTATCATTCCAAGAGATGCATTCCTTAAAATAAAACTGAGTGTTTCGCAAAACCGAGCGCAATTTTCCAGAGCTATCTTTGAAATTCTTTAGTTCATATCCATCATTTTCCCAATTCACAACATAGGAATTATTTCCATACCATCTTCTGAAATCGCCACCTTTAGTCATCGGAGACCACTTAGATGGCATATTGTCATGAACTGCGAATTTCTTTGAAGTTATTTCAAACCATAACCGCACAAATGTATCATTATCACCTGTAGTCAATCCTTTTCTTGGTGCCGCAAAGTCATTTAATGGCTTACACTCATTCAAAACAGTAAGTAATCTGTCACTCACCCAGTATGCAATAGGATAACTTGCAATTTTCAGGAATTTATCAGGATACGCATAATAAATTCCTTTCTCCTCGAAAAACCATTTTTCCTTTTGTTCAACAGAATCCACTGCACCAAGTTCATTGAACAGTTGCCGGAACAAAGCACGATATTTGGTAATATGCGCATTTTGCACAACAAACGCAGTCGTTCCAAAATCCGAGCCAAAAATACCACGCCCACAATGCGCCATAACCGAAATCGTATGCAAAGCCAGCAATTTATATCTTAATTGCTCAAAGCTGGATTTTGACATCCATACCGGAATGTTAATCATTGCCATATATCCGTATGGTTTACACATTCCAAGCGTTTTTTCCATGAATATCGTACTTAGATCATTTTTACTATCAGGATAATTTCCCTTGGCAAAAGTATTCAGCTTGTCTCCACAATCGGCTACTGCTCTGTACGGCGGGTTCGTGACAGTGACCCAATACTTCTGCGCCATCGTCTCGCCAATGTCAATGAGCTGCATCAGTTGCTCTGCGGTATCCTCCACACCATAGCTGTCCATGTTGATCTGGGTCCCGATATCCATCCCCGCCACAAACTGGCGCAGCAGCTCCCAGTTGTAATTCTCTACATTCAGGATGGAACCATACTCCTTGGCATCGGTCAGGGTATCCAGCAGCCCGCCGATCTGCATGGTGGCAAGATTCTTTTCCAAATCGTTTAAACCTGCACCGAAATACTTCAGTTGCACACGGTTCACGGTGTTGCTCTCCTGAATGGCATAGACGTGGCAGGTATTTTCTCCGTTCAGAATACGGCGGTTGTACTGCCGGGCCTTCATCATCACAGCAAAATAGGCAAGCTGATAGGCGCGATCATCAATGTCCAGACCGTAGAGGTTGTGTTCGAGGATGCTCCTGGCGGCATCCCGCTCACTGTAACCCACGCTGGTATAAATCTGCATCAGTACGTCAAAAGCGTAGACCAGAATGTGCCCGGACCCCATGCAGGGATCGATGAGTTTGATGTCCTCCGGGGTGAGTACGGCATACTCCCTGCGAATTTCTGCCAGCCTGACCTGCACCTCCGGCTCCTGCGGGGCTTCATCCAGATAGTATTTCCAGTTTTTTTTCAGGGTGCTGTCCGGGTGTCCTTCCAGCCAGAGACGACCCAAGCTGTTCTCCACCATGTAGCGGACGATCCAGTCCGGGGTGAACAGCTGGGTGACCGCAGGGATTTCTTCTTTCGTGATCTTCTCTTTTTTGGCAAAGGCGGCGGCTTTCGGCTCGGTGTTGTAATACTGGTACAACCAGCCAATGATCTCTACCTGACCGCCTCGGTCAATATTGAAATCATCCTCCGGGATATCGTGGACCAAATGATAAACCACGCCCTCCTGATCAATAACGGAGAGATTGAGCAGTAATTCTGTATAGTCCTTGGTCTTTTCAAACAGGGCAGGCAGAATCTCGTTCAGAGCATTGCACTGTTTGATGAACAGCAGCCGGAACGCTTCGTCCAGTTTGTTGTCCTGCCTGAGCTGCACAAGCGCGGCTTCCTCTGCCTGTGTGAACGAAAGATCCGCATCAAAGGGTGTTGTGACCAGATCCGGCTCCAGCTTGCCGCTCTCGGAGCTGAGAACACGGATATGGCTGGGCAGATAGTCATTGACCTCTATAAAACGTACCGCGATCAGGCGGTTGAACCATGTGTAAGCGACCTCCTCCATGATGTACCGGTATGCGGTCTGATAGTCGGTGTCCTTTTCTTTTGTCCGGATGACCTCCACCAGTTTTTTCCGCTGGCGGATGGCCTCACCCGTAATGGAGTAAGGCTGCGCTGCGCCAATGTCGTAAAAATCGGTATCGCCGGTACTCTGGGGCAGGGCATCGGCAATACCTTTTTCGGTAATGCCCATCAGCCCGGCACGATAGCTGATGTCCGCGATCAGTTTATTTCTCGCCCAGATGGCAAAATTTTTAATAGCTGTTTTATTCATGTCGGAGGGCTCCTTACAGCTCAATGTTTACGATGGTATCGCCGTCGATTTCCTTCATCAGGTTTTCCCGCAGCGCGCTCAGATATTTATCCACGTCCGCTGCGCTTTCCAGCCGCCAAGAGGAAGTCTTCGCCACCGTCCGGATGGAGACATTCTTTGTCGTGCGCACCTTATAAACAGGGGCAGGCGCTGCCACTGCTGCAGCAGGCTCGACATCCACGCCGCGCTTGCGTGCTCCCTCTTCCTGACGCTTGCGCTCTGCTTCCGCTTTTTCGGCTGCTTCTTTCGCAAGGCAGGCATCTTCCTCATCCATCTCATCCAGCAGACGGAGCTTCAGTGCCTCCGCCTTGTCTCCAAAGCTGCGCAGGGTAGAGACATTATTGCAGTGGTCCGCTCCGGTCAGCAGTTCCTCGAATTTTTCCACATAGCGGTTGTATTTTCCGTCTTTGTAAGGCTTTGTGTTCAGCACTTCAAGCACACGGTCGCGGTCCTGCCGAATGGAATCCATGACCGGGGCGGCCTGCTCCTCCAGAACCTTGGCGTAGCAGTTCATAAACTGCTCACGCAGCTCCGGCAGTTTTGGAATCTCCTTGTAAGGCTTCTCCATCCGGACGATTGTCCGCATTTGCTTCACCACATCTTCCAGATCGGCGTCCACGATGTAGGTCTTGCTGTCCTCATAAATGTCCAGCATATCCAGCGCACGAGTGAAGATGGTGAGCTGTTCCCCGTCAAAGAAATTGTTGATCGGCTCAAAGTCCTCACCGAAATCCAGCAGGTCATCCTGCTCGTCAAAGACGGCCTTGAAAAATTCCAGCGGTGTCGGAATCTGCTTCAACGAAGTCAGCAGTTTTTTGCCGCTTTCCAGCACTTTCTTTCCTGGGTATGCGTAATTCTGATACTTCGGCTCCAGAATCTCGATCTGGTGGATGCGGCTGCCGCAGTAGTGCTGAAAGTTCTTCATGATGGTATCTTCGTCGTCCGCAGACGGTGCGACCTTGAACAGGTCTTTCATCACGCTGCGGACCGCTTTCTTCTGATTCTCCGGCACACGGACACGCACTTCCATCAGCAGTTTCTCCACGAACTGTTTCTTCGTGATATAGCCGATGATCTCTTCGGCCGAACGGTTGCCCACCGTCACACTCTCGCCATTGACCGTAAAGGACAGATCGCCCCGCTTGAACAGACGGGCAACCAGCCAGTGGATATCATCATCCACAAAACCATAAGGAGCTTTCATAAACCGGTCCTTGATGGTCCGCATGGATGTTTTCATGTGCATCCGGGAATTCCCGGCGATGAACTGGAGCAGATCATCCAGTGCATGCGCATTGGATTCCTGTACATTGTCCAGAACCAGTGAGATCTGATTGCTGGTCTGGAACATCTTGCGGATGTCAGCTTCGCCCATAGCGGCATCAATGTAAGACAGCTTGTGGTAAACGTTCTGCACCAGACGGCCAATCGCCTCGTTGATGCGGCTGTTCACTTCCTTGCCGGAGGTGTGCAGCACATCACCGTTTACATAGATGGTTGCTTCTTTCAGGGCTTCGGTCAGGTAGAGCTTCGCGTTGCCGTTGCGTTCCCGCATCTCCACACGCTTGGCTTCCTTGATGGCCTCGTATTTGGCAAGCTGCACGGAAGTGTTTTTGCGCAGGAACCGTTCGATTTTCAGGTACGCCCGCATTTCGGTCAGGAAGGCATCGTCATTCGGCAGAACAACCAGAACCTCTTTGCCCTGACCGGAGATCAGACGCAGGGTTCCATCATCTGTTCCTCCCTCATACCAGGGAGTCAGCACACGCAGGCCGATGTCATAATTCTGGTTGGCCTTGTAGGGACGGTCATCCACATTCTGATTAAAGGAGAACGCATATCTTCCGCCAAATGCTGGGTACTGGTATTTCTTGCTGGAAAACACATCCTCGAAGATCATCTCGGCAATCTTCGCGATGACATCCGGTATCTCTACATTTTCTTTCTCGATTTCGCTGTTGATCTCCTGCTCCTCGTTCGAGAGGAAAACATAATGGCTGCCATTCTTCTGTACTAGCATCTGACGCGTAAGGACTTTCAGCGCATCTTCCACTTTCGCTTTCAGAGCAATGCGGTCATCGTCGATATTGGAGATCATCAGGCTGGTGATGTTCTCGATGTTTGGTTCACACTCCAGCACATATTTGATCATAAAGAGGGTTTTCAGCACATTGATGGCGAAAACGTCTTTCTCTTTTTTCTCCGGATTGATAAAGCTGTTGTCATACGCACGGATAATGACGCTGCTATGGCTGTGGTCGAGGAAGTTTTCCAGCGCGTCATAGAATTTATGGAACGGAACAATTGCGCCCACTTCCTCGTTCATCAGCTGCATGGCAGATTCTTTGAACAGAGCCAGCATGGAACGCTCACCTTCGGACAGGTGCTTGCCGGACGCGCCGTGAGTGCGGATACTGGTCAGCACACTTGCCAGCAGGTTAAACTGATACGGCACAAACGGATAGACCTCCGCAAAATCCTCGGCACTTCCGTAGAGCTTTTTCTCTGCGCCGTCGCTGAACACGATCAGATTTTTGATGATGGTCTCTTTCTGGTCATAGAGCAGACGCAGACTCTGTGCCGCCGTGTCGGTCTTGTCCAGAATTCTCTTTTTGATCACAGCATCCACATTGGCGGAGGACAGGGAAAGACGGGTATCAAAGCGTCCCTGAATCTTGGAAAAGTCATTGCCCTTGACCTTGGTGATGGAATCAATATCCTGCTGGGAAGTCACGATCACCCACGCTTTCCCCATGCACTCTTTTCCAAGCTCCTCGGTCACAGTCTGAAGGTTGAGCATCAGCTTACTGTCATCGCCGATGTACTGGCCGATCTCATCCACGAGAAAAACCACATGATGGTTGTTGCCCTTTTTGTCGATATAAGACTTGACCCGCTTTGCAAAATCTTCAATGCTAATCTGGTAGGGTTCCACCGCCTTTTCACACCAGTTGCGGGCAGCCGACTCGCTCATAAAGTCCATATCTGCCAGCACATCGACCACGGAATCCTGAATGAAATCGAAATCCTGACGGGACTGCTCCCACGGATCGCCGTACTCATCCTCAAACTTTTCCTTAAACTCATCGAAACGGCCTGCATCCGTCAGACGGCGTTCCAGATCAGCAAGGTGAGGCATGGAGCCGCAGAAGCCCTGCATTTCATTGAATACTTTCAGGAAAACATTCACAATGGCATCCTTGTTTTCCTTGCCATTGGAATCGCTCTTAGAATCAATGTTAAACAGGATCACATCAGATGATGTATCTGCCGCAAGCTGCATGTCCGCCAAAACCATCTGGTTGGTGATCTTTTTATCCTCAATAAAATAGTCGATGGCGTGTCTGTCCCCGACCTGCTTATTCTGAAGCAGATAAGACAGGATTTTCAAAAAGTGAGATTTACCACTTCCAAAGAAGCCGGAGATCCAGACGCCCATCTTCGGTGTTGTTCCCAGAATGCCTTTTTTATACGCCGCAAAGAAATCCATGAAATGCTTCTGCAGTTCACGGGTCACAACATACTCTTCCAGCTCCTGCGCCACATTGGTCTCTTCGCCCTGACCGACAATGATTACTCCCTGAATCTCACGGTCGATTTTTTTACGGAACATATCTTTAATCTGCATGGTTCCATATCCCCCGTCACTTCACCAGTTTGAACGCTCTGTAATAATTATCATCTTTGATCTCGTTGAACAGAATCAGTTCCTGCTCATTGTAGGTTCCCGGAAAGAACATCACCACCGGACATCGGACAAATGCCTGATGGAGATTGTTCAGCACCTTGTGAGAACGTAAAATCGGATAGCACTTCCCAATACCGGTCAGAAAAACAATCGCGTTGTCTGGCGTATGCTCCTTGATATACTGCACGATCAGACTGTCATCATCGTTCACTTTCATGGAGTTGGTCACCGCCTTGACGATGCGTTCCATTCCACGCTTCTTTTCAAAGTCATAGCACTTTTCCATGAAGTGCTTATTCTCCAGAAAGTCGATGATAATATCATAAAGGTCAAACACGACCAGCTCGAAATCGTCATCGCCCCGCTGATTCTTATTCTTCATATATTCAATCCGTTCCCGGACTTCCAGTTCTTTTTCCGGCGGATAATCAAACACCCAGTAATTGACCTCATTGGCACGGCCCGTGCCTTTGCGGAAGGATGGCTTATGGATCGCAAGTTCCATCTCATCCAGCCGGCTGTTCAAATCTGTCATTATCTCACCCCCGTCAGCGCATTGATCATGATGGCATAGCCATGATCCTGCAGCCAATGCTCCAATTCGATATCCAGAATCGGTTTCAGAATTCTTCTGGCATTGCCGCCGCGGCTGCCATCAAGCAGCCCTGCTTCTGTCAGCTGCGTCTTATAGCAGGCACCCAGCCGGTGCAGCGTGTATTCCTGAAACGAAGCAACCTTTTCACTCTGCGCCTGTTTATTTTTGAAAAAGATACGGATGTCAGCGTCCGTCAATTCATTTGCTCCAAGGATCAGCTTTTCCCGAACGACCTCATATACAAAATCAAAGAAGAGCGTGTCATGTGCCAGTGCGGCCACAAGTGCAAACATCTTCTGTGTTGCCAGATCCCCTGACAGGAACACGGGATAAAAGCTGGCATCCAGCGTCCTGATTCGAGATATTACCGTAGAGCAAATCATCTGTGCACGGGCCAGGGTAGATGCAGCATAAATGTTCTCTTCCTCACTCAGTTTTTTGATGTCCGCAAAGGTCTTTCCCTCGGCAAGAAGCTGAACTGTTTTCCGAAACTCCAGGAACCAGAATGAAAACTTGACCGCTCCGGCACTATACGGTTTTCTCTCCATTTCCGTTGTCTCCATTCTCTTTCTTTGTTTTGATATACTTGCCGCTTTTGATTCTTGCATCCTTTGGCTTTTCCGCGTCCGCTGGAATGACCCACTGATAACCCAGCCGTTCCGCTCCTTCGATGCGGCCTTCTGTACACAGCGTCTGAATCCTTCTTGTGCAGATGCCCCACTTCTCAGCAGTCTGTCTAATCGTCATGTAGTCCATAAATCAACCTCAATCTGTGCGCAAAGCCTGAAACGGCAATTTATAATTAGCCTTTTATAATTCTACTCTGAAAAGCGAACGAAACCAATGACTATATCCATACTTTTCCTGCGCCATCTGTTCCGGATACTTTACTGACGGTTCACACCCCAGAAAAAGCTGACGTGATGGGCACTCCAAAACCTTACTTATGCTTGCGGTCATACCTCACTTAGCGCCAGAAAATACGATGTGTTCTTTCAAAACAAAACATAAAGTACAATATACATATAGGAAAAATACAGAAATAAGGCGGCAGTATTTGAAGCTGCATCTTCACGAAAATCCCATATTTTCGGCTTTTGAGCGGCCAGCAGAAGGGAAATTTATGAAACTTAAAGATACAATACGTATACTCATCGACAAGATCCCGGATAATCGGATCATTTTTACCGGCATTTGGAGCATTCCGGTCTC
Organism: Firmicutes bacterium CAG:791; assembly: GCA_000431495.1. Taxonomy (GTDB): domain Bacteria; phylum Bacillota; class Clostridia; order Lachnospirales; family Lachnospiraceae; genus CAG-791. Next base: position 30,054 of record HF986556.1, read on the forward strand.
CTTTGGCACCATTGTCGCTATGGTGCATTCGTGGGGACACGGACTGACTATATGCGGTTATCTTCTGGCTGCACTGTGTGCCATGACGGGCGGAGCATTGATTACAGCCATCCACATCTACCAGTATTTGGTTTGGGGAAAGCGCAAATTTACTTTTCGCTCTGCTCTGCACAATGCAGAGCTTCCCAGCAGGAGGAAACAAAGAGCATCGCATCCAGAGGTACCTGAGAAATATCTCTCGCACTGCCCAACGGGATATGTTTTGGGACGTGTTGGAAATCAGTATGTCAGAATTCTTCCATCAACGGATTCTTTTTGCGGCCTCCTCTGTTCCACGCCGGGGTCAGGAAAATCGGTCACTATTATGGCCAGCCTCATTGAAAATTTCTGTTTGACAAGAGCTTTCACTGTTGTCGCAACGGATCCGAAGGGAGAGCTCTCTGAAAAATTTTCGGATCTCCCGAACGTGAAAATTATTTCTCTGACAGACCGCGAGCAGCATGGATACAACATTTTTTACTGGTATGAACCGGGAATGTCCGATGAAGAGCTGGAAAAGCATTTGAAAGTGATCGCAGAAGCTCTGGTCAGCGATGCGGGTGGTAAAAAGAACGAATACTTTTGGGCGAATGCCAGAAAAATGTTGACCGGCCTGATGGCATGGATGATCCGTCAGGGAAAAAACTTCCCTGAAATCATGACGGATATCAGTACGCACAATGTAATGGCGCTGATTGAGCAGGCGCTGGAAGAAACTGACAGCAAGTTGGTGAAAAAAATGCTTTCCGCGTACTCAGGAAAGACAGGCGAAGATATTGAATCGATTACAACAGAGGTCACCACCGCAATTGATGTTTTTGCAGCATCCTCATCGATGGACTGGAGCCTTGCGGAATCGCCCAGAATGGTCACTCCGTATGACACCGCATGGGGAAATTCTATCTTCCTGAGCATCGAGCAGGAAAGAATCGAGGAATTTGCGCCTTTCATCCGCCTGTTTTATGCGCAAATGTTTCAGTATCTGCTTGAATCCCGCGAAAACAATGTGACAAGTTCGCAGACTCCGATCTGGTTTGTTCTGGAAGAAGCGCCGTTGTATGGCGCAATTCCGCATCTGGATTCCTTCCTTAGTACCTGCAGGTCAAAGAAGATTTCCGTTTGCATCGTGTGTCAGGCGATCTCTCAGCTGGAAAACGCATATGGAAAAGAAAAGGCAAATACCATTCTGGATGACAGTTTAGTCAAAGTCGTTCTCGGAGTGGCAAACAATGAAACTGCCGAATACTTTTCCAAAATGACAGGGCAGTATGAAGAAGACCGCACCAGCACGCAGACACATGGACTTTTGAAGCTGCCAAATGCGTACAGCTATAGCCAGGAACGCCGGAGATGCATGGATCCGGAAGAGTTTTTCCGTTTGAAGGATACCAATTCTGCTGTTCTTTTTATTGACGGAAACTTCATGCAGGTGACGAAGGTCAAATACTACGAAGATCGCGAGCTTAGTGCCCTCATGCGGCATCGGGAAATTCAGCATGAGGCCGCAGTCAAAAGAAAGAATGAGGCAAAAATCAATGAATCCATCTGATATAAAAAAATTCAAGGAGTCACTGCAGCCAAAATTTGTCAATCGGGAACGGGAAGAAAAACTTCTGGCAACCTGCCCGCACCAGATTATCACAGACGAAATTGCATGCATCGCCGTTTCTGGCGCAGACAGAACGCCTGTAGACAGAAAATCTGCCGCAGAACGCAAACTGACTGGCAGGGAAGTGATTGGCTGCGCTATACAGAATCAGGAGCGGAATGCTTATCACCTTGCTTTTGTCGAGGATCTGCTGGGAAATCCAACAGAAGGGGACGGCAATTCATCGCTGTTGATTCTGACCAACCAAAAAGCTCTTTATGGTAGCTGCGAAGCGCTGAACACTGTTGCAATGGAAGAAGCTGCTTCACAGCTTGGGACTGACAAAATTTTAGTAATTCCCTCTTCAGTACACGAAGTGCTTCTTTTTCCAGAAGATGGAGGTCTTTCCGTCAAGCAGCTAAACAATCTCATTGCCTCTGTCAACAAGCTTGATGTAGTACCCAAAGACAGGTTGTCTGACCGTGCCATGCTCTATGACCACCAGACCCGCAGTTTGGAAGATGCCGAAGCAGCACTTTGCAGAGATCAGATGGAACCGGTCACCCAATTACAGGAAAAAAGGCATCACTTATAAGATGTTTTTATAAAACGCACATATTTTTGTGTGCAAGCAAAACTCGCAAAGCCGATGAAGGCAGAAAGGCATTCTATTATGAGAAAGATCATCAATGGAAGAAAGTACAATACCAAAACCGCAGAGTGCGTTGGAGAAATGGCGTCAACCTACAATTTCAATGACGGCTACTATTACTGGGAAGAGCTTTATAGAAAGCGCACTGGAGAATTTTTCCTGCATGGAGCAGGAAACGGACTTTCACCATATGCACAATCCGTTGGGATGGGGAGTACGAGCGGGGAAAACATCTTCCCAATTTCAGAAGAAGATGCAAGGAAATGGGGCGAGAAGTATATGTCTGTTGGCGAGTACGAAAGCATTTTTGGTGAGGTCGAGGAATAAGACCGCACGGAATCGGAGTATAGCAATGAAATTTGCGAATCATCAGGAAGGGACAGGCGAAACGCCTGTCTCTTCTCATATGAAATATCCACTTTCCCCATCAGATGTGCAAAGATTTTTTATGCTCTATCGGGCCTATATGCAAACACATGACATGAATTTTAACAACACCAATGAGGATACATCATGCAGGATATCAACAACCCCAAAATCGACCAGCTGGCAGAACAACTGAAAAAAGGCATCACTGCTCTCCGGAACAGTGATGGTTATAAAAAATATCTTGAGGTACAGGCCCGATTTCCGCATTACTCCGCAAGAAACTGTCTTCTAATCTTATCACAGATGCCAGAAGCAACACAGGTAGCTGGCTATGCTGTCTGGCGCTCACTTGGAAGGAAGGTCTCTGCCGGAGAACACGGAATCAAGATCATTGCACCTCACACGTACAAAAAAAACAAAGAGACACATCAAATGGTCGATTCATCTGCTCACGTTTCAGAAACGGATTCCGAAGAAATTCGGCTGTATTTCCGTCCCACCACGGTTTTTGATATTTCGCAGACTTCGGGAGATCCGCTTCCGATGCTGCTGGTCGAAGAACTGAAGGGCACAGTTGGCGGATACCAACAGATTCGCGATGGGCTGATTTCTGTCAGTCCTGTACCGGTTCAGTTTGACAAGCTCACGGATGGCTCAAAAGGCTATTACAGCCCGTTAGATCAGAGAATTGTAATCAATACCGGTATGAGTGATGTACAAACCATCAAAACACTAGCTCATGAAATTGGCCATGCCACTGTTCATGCACCCGGCTCATCAGATCAGAAGAAAACCACTGCAGAGCGGGAAACAGAGGCAGAAAGTATTGCCTATATTGTGTGCAGCCATTATGGGATTTCGACCGATGAATACAGTTTTCCTTATATCGCCGGATGGGCTTCCCGAATGGATGATAAAGCGCTGATGGCTCGGATTACCGGGATCAAAGGAGTTGCTGCAGATCTCATGGATCGAACAGATGCGGTCATTGAACGGCGGCAGAGCGAGCAACGTAATAATATCGCTTATCAAATACCTTCTGGTTATGTTGCAACATCCCGTGTCAAAGATTCATCTGGTCGGCCCGATGGCGATATTTTCTATCAGTTTTACTCATCCGATTACAAACAAATCGCTTCGGGACTGACTTCATTCCCCCCGCAAATTTCAATTCAGGCCGCTGCAGAGCAGGTGCTGATCAATCACGGCTTGGATCCGCAGGATAAAAGTGAAATTTCATACACGCAGATTTCCGAATCAGCTGAACGTGTACGCCATGATACGGTGCGGCGGATGCGGTAAAAGAAGGGGACATGGGGGAGATTTCTCCCCCTGCAAGCGGTCCTCGGGTATCCATTTATGGATATCCTGAGGCGGAGCTTGCAGAACATCTCTTCATTCCCAAAAACACAGCAATGTTTTCAAAAGCACCACCATGGATACCAGTATCCACTCATAACCTACAACGCGTTACAGTCACCATTTGTCACCAAGCGTTGCGCAAAAAATGATACTTATAACCATTTTCACACAAAAATATATAAGGAGATCCATATGGCACGAAAAAAAAATGTCCAATTTTTGCTTCGCACCGATGAGCACGACGCAAATGAAATCCGGAAAAAAATCACCGATTCTGGCCTTTCTCAGCAGGATTATTTACTTAAAGCGGCTCTTGGAGCTAACATCACTGACCCCACCCCTTTCCGCGAACTGCTAAAAGAGTACAAACAGCAAGGCGTAAATCTCAATCAAATCGCAAAAACAGTAAATCTCGGACATACTGATTCCGCAGAGATGATCAAGATAATGAATGAAATAGAAAAAGAGAGGAAAAAAGTGTGGCAGTTATTAAAGCAATTCACTCAAGTGCAAGCATAAAAACTGCGCTCCAGTACATAGAGCGTCCTTGCAAAACAGAAGAAACACTGATGACCGGCATTTCCTGCTCTCCGGCGTCGGCAGCCACCGAAATGGTGATCACTAAGAAAATTTGGGGCAAAACCACGGGTCGAAGTTACGACCATTACGTCCAGAGCTTTTCTCCGGAAGAAAAGTTTCTCCCGAAGAGGCACATGCCATCGCTGTCGAGTGGGCAGAAAAGGAGTTTACCGGCTTTGAGGTCGTAGTAGCTACACATACCGACACAAAGCACTTACATTCTCACATACTCGTCAACTCTGTCAGCTATATAGACGGCCATAAAATCCACACCTCTGCAGCCTGGTTGCAGCAAGCAAAACAGCATTCTGACGCAATCTGTTGTGCACGCGGTCTCACCATTACCCAAAAAGGGTACGACTGCGATGGATTCAAGCGAACTGCTCCGACCATTTGGTCAAAGGATGATTACCATCTTATGCAGCGCGCAAAGCGTGGAGAGATTAACAGCTATACCTATACTATCTCCTGTAAAGTCAGAGATGCCCGCCACCGTGCACACTCGCGCGAAGAATATATAACCCTACTTGGCGAGTCAGGAATTTCCGTACACTGGGTCGATACTCGACGGGACATTACCTACATCGATGCTGATGGTCACAAAATTCGCAGTTCAAGGCTTGAAAAGTATACGGGGATCCCACAAGACAAAGAGACACTTATGGCTGAATTTGTACACTTAAAGCAGCATCATCGGTAGCCAAAATCACTTTGCTTCTCAGGAGAGGCTCAGGAACATCTTCGATTTCTCTTGGAACCCGTTCATCTCAGTTCTTCTCATTATCATCCATCACTTTGTGTCGGAGGCAGCAGTTGTGCCCCCACATTGTGACAAGACTATGTCACCCGCAATTTGATGGCAAGCGCCTGTAAAGAGGGGGATTTTGGCAAATCGCTGCCTGTTTTTCCCCCTCAGGTCGTGCGGGTTGTTACGAGGTTGCATTAATCATCATTTTCCTTTGAAATTCTTCTGCAATATAAGCCCATCCGCTTCTGCAGTCTTTCCCTGAGCTCAGACTCTTTTCTAAAATTGGAATTATAAGGGAGTCCTCGCAGACAAGATTCGATTACCACTTTCGTAAATGCCAGATCTAATGTTATAAGCATAGACTTGAGTAGATATTTACTCATCCGGTTTTCTTGACCTGAGGGTTTTCTTTGCTGGTTGCTTGCCGGATTATTCTGGTTTTCAGAAGTCCTCGGCTCAAACCGCATCTGCGCACCTGGCTCTGTATCTCCTTTCAGCTCGAGCCACATCTGTCCTTCTCCCTCAGAATTCCTTCCCGATTCAAATTTCATCAAAAATCCCGATTCTGTCGTCTCTTCTGTCGTCTCCTTCAATTTCTTCTGCATTTCATTCAGATGAATCATCATTACCTGTAAGTCGGTAGTTAGTTGGATTATTTTTTCATCGTCCATATTATCCAGCTCTGCATTGGTTAGTTTTCCGACATACTCATTTAAATGGAAAAAGATTTTAAAAAATAGACCTGTTCGTTCGATCGGATTTCCTTTTTCATCCAAATATTCATGAGTATCTTCTGCTATCATCTGTATTTCTACCAGTAACCTGGCGAGAAGATCATCCAGGCTGCTCTCTTTGCGCTCTACTTCCATGTCGTCCCATAAAGGTACCAGTGCGACATCAGCCATTTCTGCCAGACTGTTGGCTACATCAAAATGTAGTGAACGTCCCCGGTCACGCATACGCTCTTCAGACCTTGGATATTCTCTATACTCCCGCAACACATCACGTGTCCTCTGAAGCATATCCGCACTGATTTCCTTTTCTGATGTAAATCTGCAATTGTAGTATTGCGCCAAAAAACGGTCGCTGATCTTAACCTTATCTTCTTCCGAATCCTCTGGCAAATAGTGCCCTAACTTATGCACCAGAGCTTTTTTGGCAAGATCAACAAGATAAATCTGCCGTTCTCTCCAAGTTGTTATTCTGCTCTCATTTTTTCTTGCATCTGTTATGAGTTCACTTTCCATTTCTTTCGTCAATGCAGTCCATCCCTTATCCATACTTCCCTCATTTCAACTTTTTTTATGACATTGTGCTGACTTTCCGCACCCATGCGGAAAGTCATTTTTTTCCATCGATCATAGATGTACAGCATCAATCACTCAGTATATGGAGGACATTCTATGGTTAGTCTAACCGATCCCGTGCATGCGCTCATCGACAAAGTAACAATCACTCATATCAATATCACCACAATAGATAATCTGACACCACTTATCAAGAGTGGAGAATTGCTTATCAATCATGGAGCTGCCCAATACATCTACCTTTTGGATGGCAAAAAATTCAGCAGTATCTATCTTAAAGAGTCCCCTGCCTTTGACTGCTTCAAGGCTTTTATCATGCCAGACGGAGGTGTCCATGTCTCAATGGAGCTTTCTATACGAGAAACGGATACAACAACAAAAAATGATCTCGATTTTCATAATCTTAACTGCTGGACAGTATCCAGTCTCCAACGGCAGCTCTGGATGGCAACCGATTTTTTGATAGAGCACTTCGGAATTCATACGGATCTATCAGATGCTAAGATACGGTACATTGAGATCAATAAAACCTTTCCTATTAATGATCCATTTGAACGCTACCGCCGTCCACTGATCTATATTTTGAGCCTCCCCTCTGCGACACACCGATTCTGTGAAACCTCCTACTATCAGCGTGATAAAAAGCACAGACGCCCAGAAACGCGAAATCGAACCATTCAGACTTATCTTAAAAATTCTGGTTCCAGGGGAATGGAATTCAAAATCTATGATAAAACTGCGCAGCTGCTCAAGGATGGATTTGTTGTCGACCAGCAGTATATGCGTGTGGAACTTGTTTTGAAATCCCCTCAACGTATCCGTGCTTCATTGGGATCCAATTCACTAAAAGGGCTCACAGATGACAAGATCAATTGCTTCTTCCACAACTTTATCAAAACGGAACTTATTCAGCAGTACAAGAAAAAAAGCGCTTATGTCCGTCCATACCTGCGTCAAGTGCTTTTGACACACTATGGCACTGACAAAAATGGATGGGCAAATGCAGTTATGAACGACATACATGCATTGGAAGACAAGAATAATATTCCACTTATCCTGTCTGTCGAAGGATTGACTGATCTGGTTAATGTTGGTCAAGAACGATATCTCCGTCGATTAATTCATGCAAGAGAATCCATCGACGGCTGTCGGCCTGACAACCGCAAACGATCAAAACAGCAGGAGCAGTTTTTTCTTCGTCAGCGGAGGTCTCGTATAAAAAAAATCTGAAAGAGGCCTGCATTGATCACCAAATTTATATCCAGGGCGATCAATTGCGTGTGGAAGAGCTTTTTGACAACCTGCTACCCGATTGGGAATCACTCATGACTTCAGAACAATCATCGGATATTACCTGAATTTCTGTTTCTCGTATAGAGGAATGCAATCTGATACCGACTGCATCCATTCACACTGTGAGCACATGTGTCATCTCTTATTATGAGGTAAACATCCCTTTATGCAACTTTCTGCTGATGTTATACTTGATCCGAACGGCGTGCTGAATGAAGCTATGAAAGCACGTGAAAGATATTTAGGCATGTTAACGCACCCCATTACACAGGGGAAAGGAACGGACACCAGATGGAGTACGCGTGTCCCTGACAAAACGAAAAAAGATGGGCGCAGGCTCATCCGAAAAGCAACGAGAGAGGAAGTGGAAAATGCAGTAATTCTATTTTTCATGGAACAGGAACAGAAGGTATCTTCCAGCAACATGACCATCGAAGATTGCTGGCAACTCTGGTATGACTTTAAGGCTTCTCATAATAGGAGCTTAAAGACTACTTCTTTGAAAATGTTCCGATCTGACCGAAAGAGATTTCTTGATGGAACCACTTTTTCCAAGCGAAAGATATCTTCGCTGTCAGAGTTTGACATTGAAGATTATCTGGTTGAACAGGCAGAACGCTACCATATGACGCAAAAGCGTGTTTGCCAGCTTGCCGGATATGTAAAGGGGATTTTCTTTGTAGCCTACCGGAACCATATCATAGACAGCAACCCATGGGATCGGGTCAGCCTTAGAGAGGTTGTTTATCCTGCCTGCTACAAGCCGAAGTGTCAGCCGGATGAGGAAAGAATTCTGTCTGATATACAGATGCATCGGGTGAAAAAGGCAGTAGAAGCACACCTGGCATTAGAACCTAGCTATCTTCCTGATTATGCTATTCTGATTGCGCAGTATACTGGTATGCGTGCCGGAGAGCTTGCTGCCTTGGAATGGACGGACATTCGTGACGGCTGCATCCATGTCACGAAATCTGTGCGCCGTGTCATCACGAGTGATGGACAGACTACAGAGATCGGCGATACCAAGAACCACAAAGACAGAGCCATTCCAATCGGCCAGAAGCTGTCCGTTATATTAGATCAGCTTAAAGCAGCACAGGCAGATATGGGAATTGATAGCCCGTACATACTGGACAACGGCAAACTTCCTACACCTAACACGCTAGGGAAAGCAGCCAAGCGCCGGGGGATTGAAGCCGGAATAGACGGACCTCTTACCATCCACCGTATACGCAGAACCGTGGCAAGCCGTTTAAATGCAATCTATGACCGTGCTACTGTTTCTCACATCATGGGACATACGGAAGAGGTAGATGCCAGACATTATGACTACGATACAGCTCAGCTTGCCGATAAACAGCAGACCATGGACAAGCTGTATGCATAGTCGACAAGGCTTGTATCCAACTGTATCCATTGTTAGCAGCAAAGAAAAAGTCCCAGAAACGTTGATTTCTCAACGTTTCCAGGACTTCATCCGCATCGGAGTGACAAGGTTCGAACTTGCGGCCTCCACGTCCCTAACGTGGCGCGCTACCAGCTGCGCTACACCCCGATCTCTATATCTTGCGTCTGTCTCTCAACAGACGCAAGCGTTATTATATAAGAGTGCAGCCAGAAAAGCAAGAGGTATTTTTTTCGTTATTCTGCAAACACTCAGACCCGCTCGGGCTTGCAAAGGTTGCTTCAGCCGATCATGCATCTCGGATTTGCTTTTCCGGCTTTTACAGATGCATTTCGCGGCTCCACATGCATCTCTGAGCTGATATTTCAACAAATCAGGATCACTTTTCCCTTGCAAATGCATCCCTGCCAGGCTTTTTCTGCGAATCAGGATCACTTTTCCCTCGCAAATGCATCCCTGAATAGAATTTCCTGCAAATCCGGATCACTTCTCACAAGCAAAGACAAGCAAAACTGTGCTGAAATATCGATAAAAATCAATCGACGACATTATTCCACAGGCTCCCAGTCCCCGGTCAGATAATCCATCCGGTATACGCTTCTGGAGGGCGATACCGCATAGAAGAATTCGGTTACAGAGAAGTCTCCGTTGTCGCTTCGGAGCTGGAATACATTGCAGACCTCTCCGTCAATTTCCTCCATGCCGTCTCCGGAGTAAAGATACATGCCCCTCTGAAGCTGCCTTTTAACCTCCGGAATCTCCGCAAGATATTCCATGTCTGCTTCTACGTCTGTGCTTTCCCAGTCCGTATCTCCGTAGCTTTCAGGAACATATTCAAACACAGCGGATTGATTCGCGGTATACGGGAAAAAGGAATCTCCGGAAAGATCATCGATGTACAGACATGCGTCATACTCTTCCATCCGGATCGTTCCGCTTCGCTCTCCGTCCGGCGTGTTGAGCCGGAAATCAAATTCCCAGGGACCTCTTTCCATGTCGTAGCTTCCGCTTCCTGCACGTCTGCGGGCCACATAGTTTCCGTCCCAGTAAAAGGTGATTTTCTGCAGATCTCCGTCCAGGTAGCCGCCGTAAAACCACATTACAGAAGGTATTCCGGTGCGATCCTTGCACAGAGAAACACTGTAGAAGAACGGCTTCCCCTTTTCATCCCGCAGATCAGTGCACAGCCAGCTGCCTGCCATATCATAAAGGTATCCTGCTGTCTGATAGTCCGGTGCGGCAGGAAGCGGCACATAATTCTCATTTCCGAATACCTCTCCTGCATAATAATTGTATTCCGGACACCAGGTATACCTTTCCTTTCCGTTTTGTGCCGTGATGACAACATTTGCATGAAGATCACTGAGATTGCATCGTAATACAATTGGAAATCCGTTTTCTTCCCGGAAAAGCTCCTTCTCCTTCACCACCGATGAGAAATCATCAGTCCAGCTGCAGGCGTTCATGGTGATGCTCCAGTCATCGCTCTCCGGTACGATCAGATACCATTCATCCCCGGAATACTCCACTGTCTGCCCGGCAGGAAGATTCTCCAGATATGGAAAAGAGAGGCGAAGCTGCTCCTGTTTGCCGGACATTTCATAATCTGCCGTGTACCCAAGGAACGCGACGCCGACCGCGGCCTGATTCTCACGAACGAATTCCCGGTCATTTTCAAACTGAATTCTGCCGGTCTGCGTCAGCCAGGACGCATCCTCCAAATCATCCCAATCATCGGAATCCATATCATCGTTGAGCTCATAGCAGTCGTCATCCGGCTCCTGTTCTTCCCCGCGAGCCGCATCTTCATCCGCCACGTCTGCATCATCCGCATCGTCATCGTCCGCGTCTTCCTGATCTGCTTCTTCCAAATCCGCATCGTCCTCCGGGCTTTCCTTTCCCTCCTGCCTTGCCCTCACGACATCCGGATTTTCCATGCCGCCTTTATCCTTGATGTCCAGAAGCCCGCAGGCAGCAAGCAGCGGACACAGAAGAAGCGCAAGGGCAACCGGGAAGCCTCGCCTTCGGTTTCGTCTGTTTTTGAATAAATCTGCCATAGTTCCCTTCCTCGCAATCTTATAAAAACAGTTATTTTCGCATCTTTACTATAACATTTTGCCGCACAGGCTGTATAGTGCCGCAATATAGTGTTCTATTTGCTGTTTTATCTGTATATATCATAGTATTGCAGATGTGATTGCGAGAGGTCTTCCTCACGTATGATTTCAGGAAGCTATGTCCATTGCTCCTGCGGCATTTTCTCCTTCGGCAGCTTCTCCTGCGAACAAATCTTCCGACAGGACACGAGATACAGAATCGTGACGATGAGTGCGGCACCCACATAACCGATCGCATCCAGCCGAAGATCCAGCAGGTCAAAATGACGATACTCAACAAAAATTTTATGCACCTGATCCAGAACGCTCACAGCTGCACACAATGCGACAGCAATTCCAAGGCGGATGCTGACCCGGGTTCCGGAGGAATGTCCTGTCTTTTTTGCGGGACACGGTACCGTCAGCATCATCAAGGCTGCAAAAAGACCAAAAAATCCGAATTCGTAGACATGTGCCAGGCGCCTGGGACTGTTCAGCTCCAGATGAAGCCACAGAGGATTGTGATAATGCTTGCGAAAGGCAAACGGAAACAGCTCCACGGCTCTCGCCTGCGTCGAAAGGGTTGCCGCTGCACTCTGAGACGTCAGATAGGATACGCCGACAAGCATGGCAGCTGTCAGAATAACCGATACCAGAAAAACTCTTTTTTGAATTTGTTCCCATTTTGTATACATACGTCTTCCCTCCCGTTTTTTCTTTTCAGTGTAACGGGAGGGATTTGCACCGCCATGACCTTGCTGTTACCATTTTTTTAACAAAATATGTACGCGGGCGGAGGCGCGCGGAAAATCATTGCCGGTATGCCATGTGTTATAATTTATGTGTTGTAATCATATTCATAAAGCTTCTGACTCATTAGTTTTCAAGGAGGTACCAAACGATGTGGAATATATATGAAGTAAAACAATCGGCCCGCGCGAAGCTGAGCCTTTCTTACTGGAAAAGTGTTCTGGTTGCACTCATTCTCGCTGTTGTGACCGGTGCAGGTGCAGGAAATGCAGGCGCAGCCTCCGGCGCGCAGGCACAGATCAACAATCAGGGAGCATCCTCCTGGCAGTTCTATGCAGGAAACGGTCCCCTCAGCTATCACTGGGATTTCCAGTTCCCGCTGATTGCGACCTGGCTTATGTGTCTTCTGGGCGCTGTCATCGTCGTTGCAGCTCTGGCAGGAATTGCCATTCATATTTTCCTGATGAATCCGATCGAAAGCGGCTGCCAGAGATTCTTTATCATCAATCACGAGGAACCTGGCAGCACGAGAATCGGGGAAATCTTCCACAGCTTCAACAACGGATATCTGAATGTCGTGAAGACGCTGTTCCTGCGGGACCTGTATATCATCCTGTGGTCACTGCTTTTCATAATTCCGGGAATCATCAAGGGCTATTCCTATATGCTGGTGCCTTACATTCTTGCTGAGGAGCCGGATATGGACAACAAAGAGGCCTTTCGTCTCTCCCGCGAGATGATGGACGGCAACAAATGGCATGCATTTTGCCTGGATCTTTCCTTTATCGGATGGCATATTCTGAACGTCTTCACGTTCGGTCTTCTCGGCATCTTCTATGTAAAGCCATATCAGGCAACGGCATCTGCAGAAATGTACATTGCCATCCGCGATCACTTTATGGGACGCACCGATGAAGGAGCATCCAATACCACGTTCTGATTCTGATCAGAGAACGTGCTGAATAAATTCAGCAAGAAGAAATACAGGAACTGATATTCTGACAGTAGGATACGGTACAGCAGGCTCAGGAATTTACGGGCCTGCTGTTTTTCTTTGATAAGGAGGCAACAAGCTCATTGAGACGCGCAATCTCCTTGTCCTTTTCGGAAATAGTCTTGTTCTTCTCAATATTCGAAGCCTGCAGCTGCACGACCTTTGCCTGCATTTCCTCAGTAATTTCATCAATATAGCGCTCTAATTCTTCACACATTTCTGCAGCTCCTTTCTCGGTATTCTTGTATTGATGTACTCTCTCGGAAAGCCTGGGAAACCTGGGATCATTTACCGTCTTCTGCATAAAACATTGCATCAAATCGGAGATGGCACTTCCATCATTTACCGCAGTGTTTACATATATCACAGAACTTCCGTCATCAATGATCGAGCCGTTTTCGCGAAGGATCTTGTCCACATGATAAACAGTACGGCCACCGTGTAGAAAATCGTGTTCGGTAATGTACACCACGCAGACATCAGGAAGATCCTTGAATCTGGTTCCCTTTTCTGCTTCCTTCCACGTCATTCCGGCAGCGTTATAGCGACACCTTCGAATATGATCATCGTCATCCGCCTTCTGGACTTCGACGTTGATCCGATGCCCGTCACCTGTCTCACAGAAGGAATCCAGTCGGACTCCCCTTCCGGGAAGGTTGGGAAGCGTGTACTCAGCAATGACCTTTTCTACCGTGAGGGTGTCGTCATTAAGAATAACACGCAGGATTTCTTCCATCACTCCCGGATCCTGTCCGAGAACGGGGAAAAAGGCGTTGTCTATCGGGCGAAGCTTCTGTACAAACTCCATTGTCCTGCTGTGAGATAAACGTTTCAACATGCTTCTCCTGTTCCTATCATACCACACCTGTCATGCAGAGACAGAGCGGCAGATAATCATCAATTGATATCAAATCTAATCTGAGAATTTCAAGAAAGTCTGCGGCAGATAGGATTGTTGCCGCCGAATACAGAACAAAGAACTCTGAATGTAAAAATAAGGAAATGACTGATTCGAAAAAGTAACTCGAACAGCAGCGAGAGTGAAATAAAAAGGGTACGGTGCCAAACCGTACCCTGCTCTGTCAAACCAGAGAGACCTTGTCGGTCAGTGATTGTATTCTACAAAATCAGGCTCCCAAAAGTCCAGTGGGATACTGTACAAACCGATTCGGATAAATATGTGTAATTTGATCCGGAACGAATTTTACTTATTCTTCCCGTGGCACTTCTTGTACTTCTTGCCGGAGCCGCACGGGCAGGGATCGTTCGGATAAATCTTCTGTCCCTTTACGATGGTGCCGGACTTCTTCTGCTCAAGATAGAGCTCCTTCTGCTTCTCCTCGGAGAAGATCTCGTTCCATTCCGGAAGCTGATAGAGCCAGTCGGCCTCAGCGGCAACCATGTTCTTGTACAGCTTCTCCTTGTCGAATGCAAGGCTGACCTCGGTGTCCTCTTCCATGGTCTCAATGGGATTCTCGATCTTCAGGGAATCATTGATTCCATCCAGGAATCCAACCATGTACTCCAGAGAAATGTTATATTTCTCTGCAAGCTCCTTCACGGTTCCTCTGACTTCCTCATCCGGGGTCTTCAGCAGCTGCTCGTAGATCTCCTTCTCCTTCATAAAGTAATCCGACCAGAGTCTCTGGAGATCACCCTTATTTGCCTTTTCATTGTACGCCTTTGCGCGCCATTCCTGCAGTAATGCCATTGCTTAACTTCCTCCAAAGCTTACAAAGTAAATGATTCACCGATATAGTTTATCACAGCGCGCGGATCCGGTCCATTGCAATTCTGGAATTCTCCACCGTGCCGAAGCTCGTAAGCCGGAAGAAATGCTCTCCGGAGGGGCCAAAGCCCGATCCGGGCGTGCCGATCACATTCGCCTTGTCGAGAAGATAATCGAAGAATTCCCAGCTGGTCATCTGATCCGGTGTCTTCAGCCAGATATAAGGGGAATTGACACCGCCGTATGCCGTATAGCCCATGGACTGCAGGCTCTCCTTGATAAACCTTGCATTGCTCATGTAGCGGTTTACCATCTCCTTCACCTGTGCCTTTCCGGCATCGGAATAAATGGCCTCACCTGCTCTCTGCACAATGTAGGGTGCTCCGTTGTACTTCGTTCCGTGGCGGCGTGCCCAGAGTCCGTACAGCGCATTTCCGTTGTGATCCTTCAGATCCTTCGGAATGATGGTCGCGCCGAGGCGAAGTCCTGTAAAGCCGGCATTCTTGGAGAAGGAACGAATTTCAATGGCGCAGGTTCTTGCCCCCTCGCACTCGTAAATGGTGTGCGGGACATCTTCCTCTGTGATGTAGGATTCGTATGCGGAGTCGAAAATAATCACCGCTCCGTTTGCATTTGCATAGTCCACCCATTTCTGCAGCTGTACCTTGGTCAGTGCTGCACCGGTCGGATTGTTCGGAGAGCAGATATAAATAAGATCCGGCCTGCGGTCTCCGGAGACCTCCTTCGTCTTTCCGGTTCCGGGCAGATCCGGTGCAAAGCCGTTCTCCTCGGTGCAGGGCATGTAAATCACATTGCTCCAGCGGCCGGTCGCAGCGTCATATTCACCGGTTCTTCCCGCCATGACATTGCTGTCCACATAGACCGGATAGACCGGATCGCAGACAGCGATCACGTTGTCCTTTTCAAAAATCTCCTGAATATTTCCGGAATCCGATTTTGCACCATCGGAGACAAAAATCTCATCGTCTGCAATGTCGCAGCCGCGTGCGCGGTAATCGTTCTCCGCGATGGCTGCGCGAAGGAAGTCATAGCCAAGATCCGGTGCATAGCCGCGGAAGGTTGCTCCGTTTGCCTGCTCGTCTACTGCCTTGTGCAGAGCCTCAATCACCGCCGGCGGAAGAGGCTGTGTGACATCGCCGATTCCCATGCGGATCAGCTGGGCATCCGGATGCTCGTTCTGGTAAGCCCTGGTCTTCTTCGCCACGGTGCTGAACAGATAGCTTCCCGGTAATTTCAGATTATCGCTGTTTGCTTCAAACATATCAAAACTCCTTCCTTGTCTGTAATCCTGCCTGCGCGCTTTCCTTGTCCATGCCTGTTCGCCGGATATTCTTTATAACAGAGATATCTCTGTTATAAAGAAATCTCCACGGTTCCGTCAAATACCGTTTCCGCAGGACCTGTCATATAGATATCATCTGTTACCTCATCCCACTCGATGAGAAGCTTCCCTCCGAGAAGATTTACCTCCACCTTCCGGTCGGTTTTCCCGTTCAGGACACAGGCGACTACGGTCGCACAGCATCCCGTCCCGCAGGCAAGGGTCTCACCGCTTCCGCGCTCCCAGACACGCATGTTAACATGACCGCGGTCCATAACCTGAACAAATTCGGTGTTCGTCCGCTCCGGGAAGCAGGGATGATATTCGAACTGCGGTCCGATTTTCTCAAGGTCGAGATTTCTTATGTCTCCGTCTGCAAGAAGCTCGCCGTTTTCATCCCGAAGACCACGGGCCTTCAGATCCTTATCCTCCACAAAAATCACATCGTGCGGATTTCCCATCGAGACGCAGGTCATTCTCCAGGTCCTGCCTGCTGCTTCGATCGGCTCATCGATCACGGGACTTTTTTCAGACAAAACAGGGATTTTCGCAGCCTCCAGAACCGGCCGTCCCATGTTGACTCTTGCAGTCAACATCTTTCCGTCCCTGCAGGAAAGCTCCAGCTTCTTCACTTCCCCGAAGCTCTCCACGGTAATTTCCGTTTTCCCGTTCGTCATTCCGTGGTCATAGACATACTTGCCGACACAGCGAATTCCGTTCCCGCACATGCGGCCTCTCGACCCGTCCTTGTTGTACATTTCCATTTCAAAATCCGCCTTTTCCGACGGATTGATAAAGATCACTCCGTCGCCGCCGATTCCGAAATGCAGTCTCGAGAGCTTTTTCACAAGCTCCGGTTTTCTCTCCTGCGGAAGCTTTTCCGTAAATCCATTCACATAGATGTAGTCATTTCCGCAGCCTTCCATCTTCGTAAAATGAAGCAGCATTGTTCTTCTCCTTCCCTGTAATTGCAGGATTCCGTCCAAGGTTACGGCAGATCGTTCTTCCAGAGCTCTGCACAGGCATCACTTGGCATCCGCAGATCTCCGCGGGGCGAAACCGCAACCGAACCAACCTTCGGGCCATCCGGAAGACAGGAGCGCTTGAACTGCTGGGAAAAGAACCTGCGCATGAAGTTTTTCTCCCACTTAAGAATCGTCTCGCTATCGTAGATACCCGCAAAGGACTGCTGTGCAATCCGGAAGATCTTCCTCGGACGATAGCCGCAGCGGAGCATGTAATAGAGGAAATAATCATGAAGCTCGTACGGACCGACCAGGTCCTCCGTCTTCTGTGAGATCTTCCCGTCCTCGGTCGGGGGAAGAAGCTCCGGGCTCACCGGCGTATCCAGCACATCCAGAAGGCAGGCGGCAAGCGCCGGCTCCTTTTCTCCGGCTGCCTCCGCGCAGCAGCGAACCAGATGAGATACCAGCGTCTTCGGAACACCGGCATTGACGCCATACATCGACATGTGATCTCCGTTGTAGGTCGCCCAGCCAAGCGCCAGCTCGGACAGATCACCGGTTCCGATGACAATTCCGTTTCTCTGATTGGCAAGATCCATCAGAACCTGCGTCCGTTCCCTTGCCTGTCCGTTTTCATAGGTCACATCATGGATCTCCGGATCCTGATCGATGTCCTTGAAATGCTGCGTCACCGATGCGGCGATGCGCACCTCCTTCAAGGAGGCACCCAGCGTCTTTGCCAGCGTCAGTGCATTGTGATAGGTCCGATCCGTTGTGCCAAAGCACGGCATTGTCACCGCCAGGATATTTTCCCGCGGAAGCCCCAGAAGATCAAAAGCCCTCGCGGTCACAAGAAGTGCCAGCGTGGAATCCAGACCGCCGGAAACGCCGATCACAGCAAAAGGACAGTGAATGTGATGAAGCCGCCTTGCCAGTCCTCTCGACTGGATGTTCAGGATATCCTCGCAGCGCTTCAGTCTTCCCGCCGCATCTGCCGGCACAAAAGGATGCGGATCAAACACACGCGTCAGCTCGCATTCCTGTTCCTCCATGTGCACCGGAATCCGGAGATATCCGTTCTCCTGCACCTGAAAGGAGGTCATCCGTCTCCGCTCGTAATTCATTCTCTGCACATCAAAATCTGCATAGACGATCTTGGTCTCTCCGTAGGCATTGTCAAAAATTTTCCTCTCCGCAAGAAGTGAGCCGTTCTCCAGCATCATGACACGGCCGCCGAATACAAGGTCCTGCGTAGATTCTCCGTCTCCCGAGCTTACATAGATGTAATCCGAAAGAGTTCTTGCCGAAACCGACGAGAACAGCTGTGTCCGGTAGGCATCCTTTCCCACGGTCTCGTTGGATGCCGACAGATTGACCATCAGATTCGCGCCGGCAACCGCGTGCTCAATGTGCGGTGCATGGACCGCCCAGGCATCCTCGCAGATCTCGCACGCAATGCGAAGGTCACGAACCGCATCCACCTCCAGAAGGATATGACTGCCAAACGGAACCTCTGCTCCTTCAAAAAGGATCTCCTGTGCAGAAACAGGCCCCGGTGTGAACTGCCTCGGTTCATAAAACTCCGCATAGTCCGGGAGACATCTCTTGGGAATAAACGCAAGAATCCTTCCGTTCTGCAGAACTGCCGCCGTGTTATAAAGCTTCCCCTTCCACTCCAGCGGAAAGCCGGCAAAGACCAGCGCATCCAGGCCCGTCGTTGCGTCCCGGATGACGCGCAGCGCATCCTCCGCACCGCGAAGCAGCATATCCTGCAGAAAGAGGTCATTTCCCGTATAGCCTGTCACAGCAAGCTCCGGAAATGCAATCAGCTTCGCCCCGTTTTCTGCGGCCTCCCGAAGGCACCGGATCATTTCCTTTGCATTCGACTCCGGGTCCGCAATCGTCATGGCAGGCACTACCGCTGCCGCCTTGAAAAATCCATCTCTCATCTGCTGTTCCCTTCCTCCCCGTTTTCCCTTCCATTCTTCGTTTCTGCTTTCAGACCAGGGAACAACTCTTCCGCCCATGACCGCAGATCTCTGAATGGAAAAAGAGGCGCAGATTCCTCTGCGCCCTCTCTGACCTGACTCTGTATAACCGGTTATCCGATTGCCGTGACTCCCGAAGCAACCGCAAAGCTTAAGGCGCCCATGATGACGCCAGCAAGTGCCACGCCGCCAAGAACCGCAAGTACACTCTTCTTAAAATCCATATCCAGGAAGGATGCCGCCAGCGTTCCGGTCCATGCGCCCGTTCCGGGAAGCGGAATTCCCACAAAAAGAAGAAGCGCAATATAAAGTCCTTTTCCTGCCGTTGCCTTGAGCTTCTCTCCGCCCTTGTGTCCCTTGTTCAGGCAGAAGGAGAAGAATTTGCCGATTACCTTCTTGTCTGCGCCCCATTCCAGCACTCTTCTTGCGAAGAAGAAAATGATCGGAACCGGAATCATGTTGCCGATTGCGATGATAATATACGCCGCCAGCATGTTGAACGAAGGATCCGCTGTGTGAAACGCCTGCGCAATCGGAATTGCTCCGCGCAGCTCAATCAGCGGAACCATGGAAATCACAAAACAATAAAAGTACTTATTCAGCATTTACTATCTCCCTCAGTGCCTGCGTCACCGCAGCCATTTCTTCTTCTGTTCCGATGGTAATGCGGAGATACTCTCCGATCAAAGGCTTGTTCCAGTGGCGGACATAGATGCCGCGCTCCCTGAGCTTTTGGAACAGCTCCTCTCCGGAATGCTCCGGATGTTTTGCAAACACAAAGTTTGCTCTGGAATTCGGGAAAACAAATCCCATTTCAGTCAGATCTTTCTTGAATTTCTCTCTTGTCGCAATGATTCTGGAGGTCAGGCTCCGAAAATACGCCTCATCCTCCACCGCAGCTGTCCCCATCCGGATGGTCTGCAGATTCATTGTATAGGAATTGAAGGAAAACTTCACATCCTTCAGATAAGAAATCAGTTTCTCGTTTCCGATGGCAAATCCGATTCTGGCTCCCGCCATTGCTCTTGACTTGGAAAACGTCTGTACAACCAGAAGGTTATCATATCTGTCAATCAGAGGAAGCGCCGAGGACGCTCCGAAATCGACATAGGCCTCATCCACAATGACGACCTTGTCACGGTTTGCGGAGACAATGCGTTCGATCTCCTCCAAAGGAAGCTCGACTCCCGTGGGTGCATTAGGATTCGGAAAAATAATCCCGCCGACCTCCTCGCCCTTTCCTGCAAAGGAAGGAGAGTCCGGAATATAGTTCTCCGGATCGATCGTAAAGTCCTCCCGAAGAGGAACCATGGTATACGGAATCCGGTAGAGATCCGCCCAGACATCGTAAAAGGAATATGTGATGTTCGGGAACAGGAGCTTCTTTCCTGCTGTAAAGAACGTGAGAAACGACATGGACAGCACATCGTCCGATCCGACTCCCACAAAAACCTGCTCCGGCTGTACCTGATAGCGCTTTGCAAGTGTCCGGACAAGCGGCGCAGCATCCATATCCGGATAAAGCCGCATCGCCGCATAATCCTCCGCAAGCTTTCTGGCGGCGTCCGCAACTCCGGGTGCCGGCGGATACGGGCACTCATTCGTATTCAGCTTGATAATATTCGGATTCTTCGGCTGCTCCCCCGCCACATAGGGCGATACACGCCGTACATTCTCTTCCCAGCTCATTATTGCAGCACCTTCGAAAGGAAATCCTGAAGCCGCTGGTTCTTCGGATGTGCGAAGAATTCCTCCGGCGTGTTCTCTTCCTTGATGGTTCCCTCGTCAATAAAAATCACCTTGGACGCTACCTGACGTGCAAACGCCATCTCATGCGTAACGACCACCATCGTCATGCCGGACTCCGCAAGCTCCGTCATAACCTGAAGTACCTCGCCTACCATCTCAGGATCCAGTGCCGAGGTCGGCTCATCAAACAGCATCACCTCAGGGTTCATGGCCAGCGCGCGGCAGATGGCAATTCTCTGCTGCTGACCGCCGGAAAGAGAATGCGGATAAGCATCCGCCTTGTCCTCCAGATTGACGCGGCGAAGCAGCTGCAGCGCCTTCTCCGATGCCTCCTCCTTGCCAAGGAGTCCCAGCTTCACCGGTGCCAGTGTGATGTTGTTCATGATGGTCAGATTGTGGAACAGGTTAAAGTGCTGAAACACCATTCCCATTTTCTGCCGGACCTTGTTGATATCCGTATGCGGATCATTGACCTGAACATCATCCAGCCAGACCTCTCCGCTCGTCGGAACCTCCAGAAGGTTCATGCAGCGGAGGAAGGTAGACTTTCCGCAGCCGGAAGGCCCGACCAGAACGATCTTCTGGCCCTTCTCGATTTCATAATTGATTCCCCGGAGGACATGATTGTCTCCGAATTCTTTCTTCAGATCCTTGACCCGGATCATTGCATTCTTCTCTTCTGCCATGTTATCCACCTCACCGGTTGTCACTTGCGCGCAGCTTTTTCTCCAGAATTCCGAAGAAGAAGGACAGGATTTTCACAACCACAAAGTACATTGCTGCAGCTCCAAGGAGAGGCATCATGTATTCGTAGGTTGCGGACGACACCTGATCCGAAGCATGCGTCAGCTCGGAAAGTCCGACGGCTCCTGCGATGGACGTCTCCTTCAGCAGAGTGATGAACTCATTCAAAAGAGACGGGAAACAGTTCTTGAACGCCTGCGGCAGAATGACTGCCAGCATGGTCTGCATCTTGGTGAGTCCAAGAGAACGCCCGGCCTCCATCTGTCCGTCATCCACCGACAGAATGCCGCCTCGAATGATCTCAGCAACATACGCGCCGGAGTTGATTCCGAATGCCATCACTGCAACCAGGACCTTGTTCTTCGAGGTCGCCATGATCACATTCCACATGATCAGCAGCTGAATCATCGTCGGAGTTCCGCGGATTACATCAATGTATACATATGCAATTCTGGAAAGAAGGGTTCTCTTTCCTTCCTTCGTCCGCTGCATATTCAGAAGGCACGCAGCGGTACCCAGAAGAAGACCCAGAAGTGCCGCAAAAAGCGTCACCTCCAGAGTATTGCCCAGTCCCTTCACATAGAGCTGCCAGCGGTTGTTCTTAATAAAAGCTTTAAAAAACTGATTGGCTAATTCTGACATGGTATTCCTTCACCCTTGAACGGTTTCTCTTTTGATGCTGATTTATTGTACCCTCTTACCCTGTGTTTTGAAAAGAGGGTGAGGAGCATCTTGCTTCTCACCCTCTCCGAATCCGGTACAGACATTATGTCGGAAACCAGATACGTGTGATTCTGTCTTGTTATTCTGCTTCGTAACTGTTAACGTACTGCTCCAGAAGCTGATCGTAGGTTCCGTCTGCCTTCATGTCTGCAAGAGCACCGTTGATGGCATTCAGCATGACTTCGTCATCCTTGGGCATTGCGATACCGTACTGCTCCACATCGAAGTTAAAGGTGGAGCCCTCTACCAGCTGAATTTTGTCCGAGTACTGGGAAAGGAAGGCTTCGCCGGGGACCTGGTCGATGACGACTGCATCATCCTTGCCGTTTACCAGGTCAAGTACTGCCTGATTGAAGCTCTTTACGGAAACAACTGCGCCGTCATTGATGCCGCGTGCAACTGTCTCACCTGTCGTTCCGCCCTGTACGCCGATGGCCTTGCATGCCTTCAGGTCATCCTCCGTCTTCACCTCAGAGTCGATCGGAAGAAGAACTGCCTGTGTTGCATCGTAATAAGGATCCGAGAAGTTTACGGCTTCCTTTCTCTCATCTGTGATGGTCATGCCGGTTGCGCCGCAGTCGATCTTCGTGCCGATTGCCGGAACAATTCCGTCAAAATCCATATCCTCGATGACAACCGATACGCCGAGACGCTTTCCGATCTCGTTCATCATGGCAACATCGAAGCCGGTGACGTTGTTCTCATTGGAGGTAACTGCCTCGAAATTGTCGGTGCCGTCTCCCACATACTCAAACGGAGGGAAGGTTGCGTTCAGGCCAACCGTCAGCTCTCCATCGGAAAGGTACTTGGAGCCGGACAGATCTGCAGCTGCGCTTTCTGCTGCCTCTGTGGTTGCTTCTACCTCTGTAGAAGCTGCTTCTGCTTCCGTGGTTGCTGCCTCTGTGCTTTCGGAAGAGCTTCCGCATGCACCAAGGCCAAATGCCATTGTTCCTGCAAGTAAAACTGCTAATGCTTTCTTCATAATATGCCTCCTCTTATTGCTGCAAGCGCTGGATGCGCTCTGCATAATATACATCTTTTCCGGTAAGTTACAACCCCGCCGCTTCGGTTTCTTTTCGATATCAACGGCTGATGAATAGTATAATATGCATTTTTATTCACATATGCAAGAGAAAATACAACGAATATCAAATTTTATACAGTCTTATCTTCGTCATTTTCACAAACTATGCAGTTCCTTCTGGCCATCCGTGTGCGCAAAGGCCATCCTGCGGATCAGCTTTTCTTCCTTCGGGAACTTTTCCAGCAGCTCCTTCTGATCCACAAGCCGGAAGCCTTCATAATGAAAGTTCGGCATGGTCGCGCAGCTCATCAGCGTATAGCTCTCAGGGTTCAGGTTTTCTGCTCCGAAGATCGCCCCCTTCGGAACAACCACCATGGGCTCTTCTCCTTCCCCGCAGCCAAGCTTCCTGCACTCGCAGGTTCCGTCCGGATTCAGAAGCCACAGTGCCACACCGCACCCCTCATGGAAATACCAGATCTCATCGCAGTCGATGACATGGAAATGCGAGACATCCTCCTGTCCCAGAAGGAAATAAATCGTTCCTCCAATCACCCGTCCATCCTTCGAGCTTCCGTATTCGGCCGGTGCCGCATAGACCTCGGAAAACCAGCCGCCCTCCGTATGTACCTCCAGATGAAGCCGGTCAATCCAGCTCTGCATTCTGGCCTTGACTGCTTCCGTTGTCATTGCATCGGTTCCCTTGCCTGCTGTCTCCCTGATCTTTGTCTCCATGCTCTCTGACCCTTTGTTCATATGGATTTACCTCCTGATCTATTTCCAGATTTTCACCTTTGCGTAAAATCTTCCCTTTCTTGTCTGAGCTCCCGCTCCGAGATATTGAAATTTGCCATGTCCTCTCACCGAGACACGGCTGCCCGGCTTCAGGTCATACCCGCCGGAGAAGGCCGTCCGCCCGTCCACAAAAACAAGCTCCTGCTCCACGAGCTCCTGCGCCTTTCCGCGGGAGAGATGATAAACCATGGCAAGAATCGCATCAAGCCGCTCCGAAGGGACAGAGCCTTCCCGCTCCTCGAATTCCGGACGAATCGTGCAGGACGATGCCGGAACCGGATGACACACAACGCTCGTGTGCCGGATCCGGATCAGCTCCGAACAGATCAGCTCTGCATTCTCCTTCATCACGAACAGATAAGCATTTTCGGAATCGGTCAGAATATCTCCGATCCGGTCTCTTTCCAGTCCAAGATTCATCAGTGCTCCCAGATAATCCCGGTGCGTCAGCTCATCGGCAAATTTCCGGTTCACCGGCCGGACCTCCATGCAGGAAACCACCTCCGGCTCTGCTTCCTCCTGAAGAAGAAAGCTCTCGCGGTCCAGATAATCCGGAAGAAAGCACAGAACTCTTCGCTCCGCCTCTTCCCAGCCGCCGTAAAGAATCCACGGAACTCCCTGATAAATTCCGGAGCTCCTCGTCTCATCCTGCGGATCCACTGCATTCTTCCCGGCAGCCTCCAGAAACTCCGCCTGCTCCGATGCCGCAAGAAACTGCGTATGTGTTACAAAATTTCCCTGATATGCCTTTTGCGAAAGTTCTTTGACTCTTTTAGTCAATATCGTATTGTCCATATTTTTTATTTTACCCGGATCTCCTTCTGCAGATGGAACGAATAGATCATCTTCTCCGTCACGGGAAGCTGCAGCATCTTCGACAACGCTTCCGCATAATAATTCAGCTGCACCTGATATCGCTCCGAAAGCTGCTCTGCATATTTTACGTGATCCGTCTTGTAATCCACAATAACCACATGGCGATCTGCGCCCTCGCCTTCAATCAGAAAGGCATCGATAATACCCTGAATCAGAATGGTCTCCTCTGCAGGAAACTCCGGATTCAGACGGTTCGCCGCAATTCCCAGAACAAAGGGCTGCTCCCTTTGAAGAAGCCCTTTCTGATCCGCCCTGGCCATCCGCGCCGCAATTCCTGAGGAAAGGAATGGAAGAAAGACCGCCGGCGTCAGCACCCCGGCATATTCCTTCGGAATGGTTCCATCCGCCAGAAGCTGCGACACGCGGCTCTCAAACTCTGCGGCGGTCACCTCGCCCGGCTCTCTCCAGACATGGTAGTTGATTTTCTCACACATACGATGAATGGCGGTTCCGCGCGCGCTTCCTGTCAGAGCTCTGCCGGACTGCCGGTTCTTCTCCGGAAACAGGCTGTCTGCACCCTCGCCCGGCTGAATCAGCTCGCTTTCTTCCAGCATGGCCGCCCGTTTCAGTTCTGTCACCGTGGTTTTCGTGTACAGTCCCTTCAGATTCTCATGCGGATACCGGTAAGAGAATCGCTTCTTCAGTGTGCCGGCAAGTGCCGGATCCGGAAGGACCTCTGCTCCGCCGTCCTCCATCAGGTGAAGGGTCCGGAGAAGCTCTCCCTGGGCGGCCTGATTTTCCACCTCCGAAAGCCGAAGATCCGAAATCGCAACCTTACGGAGCCGGATGGGCTCTTCCCCTTCTGCCTTCAGCGCCTCCATGCTGTCCAGAATCAACGGAAGAAATCCTGAGGCGGACCGGATCAGCGAGACCGGCAGGTGCTTCACAGGAAGGCTTACCGAAGCCATGTCCATCGCAACCTTCTTCTCTGCGCGGGCGCCGTCACGGACAAAGCCGGTCAGAATCAGCTTTTCCTTCGCTCTTGTCATGGCAACATACAGAACGCGAAGCTCTTCTCCGAGTGCATCCCTTGTGATCTTGGAGGCCACCGCCTTCTGCCGGAGCGTCTGTCTGCTGCTCCGAAGCTCCGGCACCACAAAGCTGACGCCAAGCCCTGCGTCGGTATCGGTAATCAAATCTCCCCGCACATCGCGCGAGAACGGATGCCTTGCACCAAGACCGCAGACAAAGCAGATCGGATACTCCAGTCCTTTGCTCTTATGGATGGTTGTCAGACGCACAACATCTGCATTTTCATCCAGAACATTTGCTTCCCCGTAGTCCACGTTGTATTCATGCATCTGATCGATATAACGAAGAAAGCGAAACAGTCCGGCATAATCTCCCTGTTCAAAGGCCTCCGCCTTCACGAGCAGGGAATGGAGATTGGCCGCTCTTCTTGCTCCCGCAGGGAGTGCCCGGACATAATTCTCGTATCCCGTGCTGCGGATCAGCTCACTGATCAGCTCATGGATCGGAGTGGATGCCATCTTCTCCCGGTACGCGGAGAGCCAGGAAAGAAACTGCCTGCAGTGCTCCCGGAGAACCGGAGGAACCTCCATGGCGGCAGCACTTCCTGCCTCTTCCGGAGCCGGATCTCCTGCTGCCGCGAGCACGCAGTCGTACAGGAGCTTGTTTTCCCACGAATTCTTCTGCTCCTTCTGATCGTTCTCCCGGGGATAGAGGCTCCGCAGGATTCCGATTTCATCCAGCGTAAAGCCGCCAAAATATCCGCGGAGCACGCCGTACAACGGGATATCCTGCCTTGGATTGTCGATGACGCGCAGCGCCTGCAGGACCGCACGCACCTCCTCCGCTGCAAAATATCCTCCCTTGTACTCCAGGTACAGAGGAATTCCCTCCTTCTCAAAAATCTCACGGAAGGCATCCTGCTTGCCGGAGGTCGATCGAAGCAGGATCACAATGTCGCCGAATCTGGCAGGGCGAAGCTCTCCTGTCTCCTCGTCCGTGACAGGAAGGATGCCCACGATTTCCCGGATTCTCTGCGCCACCGCAAGGGCCTCCTTGCGCGCGGAAGGGAGCATGGCAATCTCTTCCTCCGCCTCATTCTCTCCTCCATCCTCCGAACGAAAATCTCCGGAATCGGAAGTCCCCGAGTCAAAATTCCCGGAGTCGGAAGTCCCGGAATCGGCATCTCCTGCATCGCCGGGTGCTCCGTCCACCAGAAGAAGCTCCGTCTGATACACATTCTCCGACCGAGGGTAATGCGCGCCGACCTTTAAGGATACTGTCTCATCGTAGTCGACACCCCCGATTTCACGCCGCATGAGCTTCGTAAAGACCGCATTTGCCGCATCCAGAACCTCCTGCCTCGATCGGAAATTCTGATCCAGATCAATTCGCTCCGTCTGCGGATCGTCCTGCCGGTAGGTTTCAAACTTCTCCTCAAAAATCTCCGGCCTTGCATTCCGGAAGCGGTAGATGCTCTGCTTCACATCGCCCACCATGAAACGGGCATAGCGGCAGCTTTCGCCTCCGCGCTCTCCCGCTATTGCCGACAGAAGGAGCTCCTGCACCTCATTGCTGTCCTGATATTCGTCAATCAGTATTTCGTCAAAATAATTCCGGTATCCCTCGGCAGCTTTCCGAAGAACAAAGCTTCCATCCTCCCGTCTTTCCAGGAGAATCTCCAGTGCCATGTGCTCCAGATCCGAAAAATCAATGACATTCTTCTCCTTCTTGACCTTTTGCAGGAGCCTTCGGTAGCCGATTGTCAGAGAAATCAGTGTGGAAAGAGGCTTCTCCGCCCGCTGCATCTCGTACACCGTAAGAGACGGATCCTCTTCAATATGATCATGAAGCGTATCCAGTCTTTTCTTCAGCTGCTTGCGAAGCTCCTGTACATCGCTCTTTCTCTCTTCGTTAATTCCCTGCTTCTCTGCGCCCCGGATCACAGGGAGCTTCGCCAGAGAATAAGAAGAAACCTCCAGAAGCCTCTCCCGAAGACGCTTCCGGTCCGTTTCGTTCTCTGCTTCCTTTGCGAGAGCATCCAGCTTCCCGAAAAGCTCACTTTCCTCCTTTTCCAGAAGCTCCAGGTACGGAAACGGACCGTCCGGAAGTCCGGCAATACGGACCATTGCCTCATGCAGCATGGACAGCTCCGGCAGATTTGCCGTTTCCTCCCGAAGAATCTCTCCATACCAAGGGCTTTGAAACAGCTCCTCCTCGCTTTCCACATGGTAATCTTCCCTTCGCTCCTCCAGCCACACCTCCGGATACGGATGGGAGTCCGCCGCCTCATACAGCATCCGGATCAGATCCTCCAGATGCTCACTGTCCTTTGCCGGGCAGAAATACTCCACGCACGCCGCAAAATCCGGCTCCTTTTCCTCAAACTTCTCTTCCAGAAAGCGCTTCATCACATCCTTCTTCAGAAGCACATTCTGCGTATCATCCATCTGACGAAAGCCGGGATCCAGATCAATTTCACTGAAGTTGTTCCGAAGAAGAAAGGTGCAGAAGCTGTCGATGGTCGTGATCTGCGCATGGTGAAGGAGGGTCTCCTGCCGCTGCAGATGGCGGTCTCCCGGATTTGCCTCAAGTCTTGCGGAAACGGCACGGGCAATGCGCTCTCTCATCTGCGCCGCAGCCGCTCTTGTAAAGGTCACAACCAGAAGGCGGTCAATGTCAAGAGGATGCTCCCCCTCGCTGATCATCCGCACAATACGTTCCACCAGAACAGCGGTTTTGCCGCTTCCTGCCGCTGCAGATACCAGGACATTGTGATTTCGTGCATTCAGGACTTTTTTCTGTTTTTCCGTAAATTCAATTGCCACGCCGCACTCCTTGTTTTGTCAAAGCTCTCTGTATTCGTACCCGGGAATTCTCACGTCGAAGCCGCACACATTCCGATACGGGCAATAGCTGCAGGCTGTATAGTCCGCACTCTGCCGGATCGGAGAAGCATCCACTCTTCCATCCAGAATATCCTGTGCAATCGTGCAGAGCTTCTGCCGAAGCTCCTCCTGCAGCGCATCGTACTCCTCCTCCGACAGCACCTTGCTGGATGAGGAAACGCCGCCCTTTTTCAGAAGCTTCACCGGAATCACGGAGGAGGACAGCGCTCCTTCCGAAAGATCATGATCAAGATGCTCCAGAACCTCCTGATCATTTCTCACCAGTCCGCTCGGACGAAGGCTGCTCCGAAGGCACTGCAGCTCCATATCTCTTGCGGATTCCTCCCGTCCGGAGAGCAGCTCGGAAAGGACCCCATCCGCCTCTTTTGCCTTCAGCATTGGATCGTCAAAATGATAATAGAGCATGGCCGCAGGAATCACAGTTGTCCCCGGCCTTTGCTTCTCCAGAAACCGGACCTGCGCATCCATATACAGCATCAGCTGAACCCGGATTCCGGCCCTTATTTTCTCAGGGTCCAGATCCTGCAGCCCGGACTTGTAATCCACAATTTTAACCAGAAGCTTCCCATCCGCACGGCACAGATCCACCCGGTCAATCCGTCCCTGCAGAACAAGAATTCCTCCTCCGGGAAGCGTATAAGTCAGTTCTCCGTTTCTTCCAAAGGACTGCTCCAGATAGGCAGGCTCAAACTCCCCCTTCTTCAGCTGGTACTGAAGCGTATCCACCGTCCGCTCCAGAATCTGCTGCAGGCGTTTTACCTGATAGCTGCTGCGCGCCGTGGCATACAGAATCTGATCATGATAGCCGCCCGCCGTCTCGGAAAAGGCCTGCCTTGCCAGCGTATGCCCTTCCTCCTCGGAATATTCGGACCACCGGATCCCTTTTTCCTTCAGAAGCTGACCGAACCGCTGAATGCTCTCGTGAAGGATCGTTCCGGAGTCCCTGGCTTCAAAGGTATACTCCTCTCTTTCCTGAAGCCGCAGCGCATACCGAAGGTACTGGCGAAGATAGCACTGCGCCGCCGTTTCCAGCCGCGTAACAGAGCCCTGTATCCTCTTCTGATACAACAGCTCTGCCGTCTTTTCTGTGATCGGGATCGGGCGGTAATGAAGAAAGGCCGCCTCCCGAAGCTTTCTGGTTTCCTCTCCTGCAAGAAGCCCGTAAATTGTCAGGAATTCCCGCTCCTTTTCGCGCTCCCTCAGGTACAGTCCGTCCGCATAATCGCGAATGGCACCTGCCAGGTACGTCCCGGCATCTGCAGCAGAAGCAAGCTGCATCGACGCAGGAAGCTCCTCCGGGATCTCAACCGGAGCCTTCGGAAACATCTGCCGGAGAAGCCCGATGAGATAGGACGGCCGAAGGCTTCCTCCATCCTCCGCCGTCTTCACATAGGAGACGTAAAGGAGATCCCTGGGCTTCGTCAGGTTCATATACAAATACAGTCGCTGGATGTACATCTGCTGTCTCGGCGTCGGGGCAAGCTCCGCCCCGCTTCCGGAGAGCACATTGGTTTCCTGAAGAAATTCGCGGTCCAGATCGGAAATCAATCCGCCCTTGGAGGATCCCTGCGGAATGTTTCCATCGTTCACCCCGAGGAAAAACAGGACCTTCACCTCCGACAGTCTGGTCCGCACCATATCGCCGGCAAGAATCCGGTCCACCTGCTGCGGAAGCGTCCCAAGACGGATCTCTTCAAAGCCGGCTTCCACCAGCTCCAGGAAATCTGCAGCCGAAATTTTCTCATCCCCGAGAAGGTCATACAGCTCCTCCAGAAGATGAAGGATCGCATCATAGATCTGACGGTACTCCATGGCAGCCGCCGTCTCTCCTCGCTTCTCCAGCTCCTGTGCCCGCTCCTCCATCTGCTCTCCTGCATCGATGGCAGCAAGGAAGTTATGCAGTGCCTTTGTCCGTTCCAGGGCGTTCGCTCTTCCCAGGCTCTGAAGGGAGGAAAGCTGTGCAAGAACCCGGGTCCGCATCGGCTCATACGCATCATCGAAGGCAGTCTCCCAGCGCTTTCTGGAAGCAATTCCTCTTGCAAGGCAGTAATTCTCGAGACGATCCACCTCATCCTCCGAAAGCCCGGTCAGACCGCTTCGAAGATACCGGAACATGGTTTCATAGGAATAATCCCCGCCTCCGATTTCCAGTGCCCCGCGAATGGTTTCCGTCAGTGGATTCTGCAAAACAGAACGGTTTGTATCCAGATACACCGGAATTCCCATCCCTGCGGCACAGATCCGGATGTCATCCTCGTAAGCCGACAGATTTCCGCTGACAATCGCGAAATCCCGGTAATGATATCCCCTTTCGGCAATCAGCTCATGAATCTTCCGGAACATCTGGCGAACCTCTGCCGCCGGATTGCTCGCAAGCACCAGGTGAACCGGAAGCTCCGCCGCGTCCTTCCGGTATGCGCGGACCGGATAACGAAACAGCGATTTTTCCAGATGCGCCAGGGCAGGGTTTCCCGCAAAGCGGGGAGGCACCGCTCTTTTCGTCTCATCCCCGATATACCAGTCTTCTTCATGCGGGATTCCGCCCTTCCCTGCCATTTTGCAGATCTGAGCGATGGTTTTCCTTGTCAGATAGAAAAGATCCTGCTCCTCATAGGCCTCTCCCTGCATTACGCTGCGGATCGGCGTTCCGCCGTCTTCCGCATAGTCCAGAGAGAAAACCACCTCTCTGGCATTCTGCATCAGTGCAAGAAGAACGCGGTTCTGCACCGGCGTAAAGCCGGTAAACCCGTCAAAAATGACAATGCTCCTGCGGATCAGTCCGGAGCGCGGAATGGCCTCCGCAAGGAGGTCAAGCGTTTCTTCGCCGGTGATATAACGGTTCTTCCGCTCCTCCAGAAAAGCCTCGTACAAAAGCTTCAGATCGAGAAGCCTTGCTGCAAGACCTCCCTGCCCTCCTGCTGCCGCACCCGCCGCAAGGTTTCCTGCCCCCTCCGGGGTAATCCCATACTGCATGAATTCCGAAATGACCGACTTGATCTCCGCAATCATGCCGGGTCTCTCAACGCCGTTTCCAAGAACCGTCAGATCCTTCCGGCAGCGCGACACCAGTCTCCGGAGAAGGAGTGTTTTGCCCATGTCATCCAGAACGCCCCGCTCGTCCGCACCCACCTCCTCGAAGATGCGGTGCGACAGACGACCGAAGGAAAGCACGTCCACATTCAGAATTCCGCCGCACTCTCCTGCCGCCAGAACCATTTCCTTCTGCGTCTGCATCGTGTACTGATCCGGCACAACCACCAGAAAATTCACAGAAAAGTCCTGCCGCGCCAGTGCATCCCGCGCGTACTGCATCACCCGCTTATGAAGCTCGCTGCTTTTTCCGGCGCCGGAAGCACCCAGACAGAATCGATAACCCATGGCATCCTCTCCCGGCCGCAGTCCT
>HF986556.1:62466-65838 GCA_000431495.1 Firmicutes bacterium CAG:791
GAAGTCCTCTGCTCTGCGGCCCTGTTCATATCTCTTTATCTTATCGCAGATCCCGCCGTCCTGCACGAATTGTCCGTTAGAAACGTGCGCCGCTAGGCGCACGCAAAAAAGCGTCCCCTGATCTGCACACTGTGCAAACCAGGAAACGCTCTGTTTTTCGTTTCTTCCCCGCAAACCGGTGCAGCTTTCGTACCCGGACGGCTTTTTTATGCCTTGCGGTTTTTCTTATACCTTGCAGATTTTCTTATGCCTTGCAGGTTTTCTTATGCCTTGCGGTTTTTCTTCTCTGCTTCGTCAGCGAAGTTCTCACCCTGATGAATCTGAAGGTCCACACCGGTTGCGTTGGGGCCTTCCTCCTCGAAGTTGTAATCCTTACCGGGCAGAATCGCATTCAGCAGGATACCAACGAGAGATCCGGTTGCAAGACCGGAGAAGCTGACTGCGCCAAAGGTGATGGCACCTGCAGCGGAGTAGTTGATACCGATGGACAGCACCAGGATCAGGGCTGCGATCAGAACGTTGCGGCTCTTGGAGAAATCAACATGGGTCTCAACCAGGTTCCGGACTCCGACTGCGGAAATCATTCCGTAAAGGACCAGGGAAATGCCGCCGATTGTTGCGGAGGGCATTACCTCAATGATTGCTGCGAATTTCGGGCAGAAGGAAAGCACTGCCGCAATGACTGCTGCCAGACGAATGATTGCCGGATCAAAAACCTTGGTCAGTGTCAGAACACCGGTGTTCTCACCATAGGTTGTGTTTGCCGGAGCTCCGAACAGAGAAGCCAGTGTGGTTGCAAGACCATCGCCGCACAGAGTTCTGTGAAGGCCTGGATCCTTGATATAGTTCTTTCCGACGGTGGATGAGATGGCGGAAATATCACCGATGTGCTCCATCATCGTAGCAAACGCGATCGGAACAATTGTAACAACGGAAGCAAACAGCAGACCGCCGTCCAGCTTTCCGCTGGTGAAGATTGAGAATACCGTATTCTCATAGTGAATCGGGAAGCCGATCCATGCTGCCTCGCGAACCGGTGTAAAGTCGATGTTTCCGGTAACTGCCGCAACAAAATAGGATGCGATAACACCAAGAAGGATCGGGATGATCTTGACCATTCCCTTCCCCCAGATGTTGCAGACAATAACCACAACGATGGCAACCAGTGCAATCAGCCAGTTGGTTTCACAGTTTGTGATCGCCGACTTGGAAAGATTCAGTCCGATGGCAATGATGATCGGTCCGGTGACAACCGGAGGGAAGAACTTCATAACCTTGTTCGCCCCGAATACCCGGAACAGACCTGCCAGAACCAGATAGACCAGACCAGCACAGGCAACACCGAAGCATGCATACGGCAGGAGCGGGCTTGCGCTTCCGTCCGCATTCAACGGAGCGATGGCTGCATATCCGCCAAGAAACGCAAAGGATGATCCCAGGAAAGCAGGAACCTTACGCTTCGTAAGGAAATGGAACAGAAGTGTTCCAAGACCAGCAAACAGCAGTGTGCTGGAAACGTCCAAGCCCGTCAGAAGCGGTACCAGAACGGTTGCGCCGAACATTGCGAACACATGCTGAAAGCCAAGGATTGCAATCTTTGGTGCTCCCAGCGAGGATGCGTCGTAAATCGGCTGATCTCCGACTACAATTTTCTTCTTTGTATCACTCATATTTCTCCCTCTACCCGTTACTCAGTAACAGGATTTCATAACAAGGGCCGGGGAAGAACCATTCTTCCCTGGCCTTTGGAATGCCCTCATATAAAACTGAAAATTACGCCTCATCGTCGAAAAACTGCTCGACCTTCGGTGCTTCACTCTCTGCAGACGCTTCTGCCGGCTTTACGGTTTCTGCCGGGGCAGGTGTCTCTTCCTTTTCTTCCGCCGGCTTTACGGCCTCTGCCGAAACAGGTGCCGCTTCCTTCCCTTCTGCCGGAGCCACCTCTGCTGCCTCGTCGTAAAGTGCTTCCTCCTCGTTCCTCTCACGGAGGATCTCACGGATCTTCGTAGCCGAATCCTTTACGGTCTTACCAACCTCGGTTGCAGCAGCCTCCACGGTGTTCAAAACTTCCTCTCCCTTAGGGCCGACCGCTTCCTTCATCCGGTCCACTGCCTGCTGCGATCCATGCTGAATCGTTGTGTAAGCACGATTGGCCGCCTGCTTGATCGTCTCCGCGGTCACGTCAAAATCATCCTCTTCAAAATCCTCTTCGTCCTCTGCCTCCTCATCGGAAGGAGCGCCCTCGAGCTTCTCAATGTCCTCCAGATCGGAGTCCATATAATCCTTATCCTCTTCCACCTTCGTCAGATAACTGTATAACCCATACGCAGCTGCCCCAACCAGAGCTGTTCCGAAAATAAGCTTACTGATTTTCCCCATTTCAAACCTCCACGCATAAAAACACGATAAGCCACCTGTGGCTTATCCTCCATCGCAACGGTTCTGCTTTTGTTGACATTTGTACCAGTGTATACCACCTTTGTATAAAAAGGAAGTAATTATTGTGCATAAATTTATTTTGTGTTAGTCTAATTAATAGACTGATTCAGTCAATTTCAATGGATACCGGGAACTCCTCCCGGACTTTTCACAGAGGAAGCATCCGAAGCAGCATGAACGAGAAATTCTACGATCTGAAAAAGGAAAAACAGGACCGCATGATCAATGCAGGCCTTCGCATTTTCGCGCTGAACGGGTATCACCATGCCAGCACGGATGAAATTGTGAAGGAAGCAAAGATCAGCAAGGGACTTCTGTTCCACTACTTCGGCAGCAAGGCCGGCTATTACGGCTTTCTGTACAGCTATGTCTCCCGCTATGTCATTCTCGAGCTTCGCAGCGCAATCCGCGAGCCCGGCATCGACTTCTGGGAGCTGCAGAGCCAGATTCTGGAAACAGAAAGCCGCCTAATGGAGCAGTATCCTGCTGTTTTCCTGTTCTTCGAATCTGTGAAAATGGAAGATGACAGCGAAGGTCTGTCCGTTCTTGAAGAGCTCGATGCCACGGTTCCGGACATCTACGATTCCATGCAGGCCAAGGCTCTCATCGGCGGTTACCCGCGCATTCGCGATCTTGAGCTCGTCTGCGGCACAATTCATTACATCAAAATTGGCCTGATGCGGGAGCTGTTATACGATCCCACAACCCCCATTTCCATGTACACTGCACATGTAGAACAGTATCTGGAGATGCTGAAAGCCCTGACCAAAGGCTGAATTTCCTCCCCGCGCTGATCTTATGCTTTTGAGGATGCTGTTTTCTATCTCGAATACATCCCTGGACAGAAATGAATGCATCCCTGGACAGAAAATCTGCCGCTCAGGGATGATTCCTTCGCCGGAAAATAATCCCTGCAAACAATTTCTTCCGTTC
>HF986557.1:0-8206 GCA_000431495.1 Firmicutes bacterium CAG:791
GGAGATAATATCAAAGGGTTACCTATCACTATTTCATCTTTATATATCGGAGATATTGTTTGCTTCAAAAAAGCAGGAAATTCATCTTCCACAAACGAAATTCCTTCATACTCTAATTTTCCATTTTCATCTCGTTTTTCATACTCCAAATCTAATGAAATCTCGTTTGCTTCCACATTACCACCTCCATTTGAGCAAAAAGGCCCTAATTTATTATATCGTACTTTACCCTAAATGCACCAAATAAATAGAAGAAGTAACAAAATATTAGCTACTTCTTCCATTAAACCGATAACCGACACCCCAAACCGTCTGTATGTAGATTGGCTTGCTTGGATTGTCCTCAATCTTCTCCCGAATATTC
The DNA here is from genome assembly GCA_000431495.1 of Firmicutes bacterium CAG:791. Taxonomy (GTDB): domain Bacteria; phylum Bacillota; class Clostridia; order Lachnospirales; family Lachnospiraceae; genus CAG-791. Next base: position 365 of record HF986557.1, read on the forward strand.
CGAATATGGCTCATGACGATATTGTAATCGCCAAAATATGGTTCTTCCCAAACATTATCATATATTTGTTCTTTGCTGAATACTATTCCGGCATTTTGAGCTAACAACAATAAAATTTCAAATTCTGTATATGTAAGTTGAATCTCATTTTCTTCATGAACCACAATCCGCTTATACTTGTCAATACAAAGTCCTTTAAAATGAAGTTTCTCTTTACAAAAGGTATCATTTTTCAAAACTTCTATTTCTTCATTAACATATGACAAAAGACGATTGAAAAAAGTTCTTCTCCATCCTCAAATGATAGAATTAATATCTTCCCAAATGATCACCCCATTTCACATCCTGTATAAGCCAATTATTCTTATGCAAATTGAATTGAGCGTTTATAGAAGTCCTATGAGGGTTGCATTCAGCTGTAACAGGAAAGCTGAAAGGGATGAGGAACAGACCGGGAAAACGTCCACCGGAAGGTGCCAGAAGGGGAATCAGACCAAACAAGTCAGTAACAACAAAACCAAAGAATGAGCCGGTAGCCGGCAGGAATATTTTCCATAGGGCAGGACCCTGTAAAGGAGCTAAGCCGGCACCCTGGATATGGATAGGCGGAACAAAGGAAGTTAGGACTCTCCGAAAGTGTGAGATGATCCTGGTAGACACGGGAAGTACGTCGCCGTAGAAGGAAGGGCATACACAAGGCCATGTAAAGTGAAAAAGGAAGACGTTTTATTTTGTATACCCTATACTTCTACTTTTGTACCAGATACGGAAAAATATCCATGCCTATGGCTCATTCTGCTGAGAGTAACCAATAAAAATTTCCTTGATTTTAAAGGAAAAAACACTTGACTATATAGGGAGGTTATTCTATGGGAGTTGATCCAAACAATATTAATATAGACTGGTCATCATTAGCAAACGGAGCAAATTCTACTGTAAATACCATTACATCATCAGCTACTGGTACCACACAAAATCCACTCATAACTTCTTGTACTGAAGGAGCTAATCCACTTATAAGTCATGAAGTATTTACCGAAAATGGTTCAAGAGAAAAATAAATGAATTTTTGTACCCAAATCGTACCCAGCACCATCTAAAAAATCCCTGCAAAGCCCATAAATACAGGCTTTGCAGGGATTTACCTTTTTACTCAAACTCGATCGTTCCCGGCGGCTTGCTGGTCAGATCGTAGAGTACGCGGTTGACCCCCTTGACTTCATTGATGATGCGGGTCATGCAGGTCTGCAGCACGCTCCACGGAATCTCGGCAGCTTCTGCCGTCATAAAGTCAGAGGTCAGAACGCCGCGAAGTGCAATGGCATAATCATAAGTACGGCCGTCACCCATGACACCGACACTGCGCATATTGGTAAGTGCAGCGAAGAACTGGCCCTTGCCCATATCAATTCCGCCCTTTTCGAGCTCCTCACGGAAGATCGCATCCGCGTCCTGAACAATGCGAACCTTTTCAGCCGTCACTTCTCCGACGATGCGGACGCCAAGCCCCGGTCCCGGGAACGGCTGGCGGTACACCAGCTTCCGCGGAAGGCCAAGCTCCAGTCCGGTCTCACGTACTTCATCCTTAAACAGATCCCGCAGAGGCTCTACAATCTCTTTGAAATCCACATTCTTCGGAAGACCGCCGACGTTATGATGCGACTTGATCACCGCACTTCCGGTGCCGACAGCACCGCTCTCCACAACATCGGGATAAATGGTTCCCTGTGCGAGAAAATCCACCGTACCGATCTTCTTCGCTTCCTCTTCAAAAATCTTAATAAATTCCGCGCCGATGAGCTTGCGCTTCTCCTCCGGCTCCGTGACGCCCGCGAGCAGGTTGTAATAACGTTCCTGTGCATTGACACGAATAAAATTCAGATCAAAATTGCCTTTTGGTCCGAAGACCGCTTCTACTTCATCGCCCTCATTCTTGCGAAGAAGACCATGATCCACAAATACGCAGGTCAGCTGCTTCCCAACTGCTTTCGCAAGAAGTGCTGCAGCGACCGACGAATCTACGCCGCCGGACAGAGCAAGGAGGACTTTTCCGTTTCCGATCTTCTTCCGCAGCTCCTGAACGGTCGTCTCCGCAAACGAAGACATCTTCCAGCTTCCGGTACAACCGCAGACATCGATCACAAAGTTCTTCAGAAGCTTCATTCCCTCTTCGGTATGGAGAACCTCCGGATGGAACTGTGTCGCATAAAGTCTGCGCTCCGAATCCTCCATCGCTGCCACAGGGCAGTCTGCCGTATGTGCCGTAATATGGAAGCCTTCCGGAACCTGTGCAATATAATCCGTATGACTCATCCACACGGTAGAGGAAGCCTTTACATCCTTAAACAGAAGCGAGGATGCATCATCCACCAGCATCTTCGTATGCCCGTACTCACTGACCGGTGCCGTTGCAACCTTTCCTCCCAGACGATATGCCATCAGCTGTGAGCCATAGCAGATTCCGAGAATCGGAACTCCGATCCCGAACAGCTCCGCCCTGTAGGTGGGTGAGGTCTCCTCATACACACTGTTGGGACCTCCTGTCAGGATGATTCCCTTCGGATTCATTGCCTTCAGCTTATCCAGAGAAATGGTATAAGGATGAATTTCGCAGTAGACCTTATTTTCGCGTACTCTTCTTGCGATCAGCTGTTTGTACTGACCGCCGAAGTCCAGAACAACAATCAGCTCTCTCTCCATGGCAGTTCCTCATAATTAATGAATAATACGTCTTATGCAAATATACGGGCGATACGTCGCCGCACTGTATTTGATTCCGGTTGCAGCCGTACTGGCATGTACGATGGTTCCGTTACCGATGTACAGGGCCACATGCCCCGGATAACAGATGATGTCACCCGGCTGAGCATCCGCCAAAGAATCGACGGCCACGCCGGCACTTCTCTGGGACACATCGGTCCTTCCGAGGGAATATCCGAAATTGGCATATACCAGTGAGGTAAAGCCGGAGCAGTCCGTTCCGTTCGTCAGACTGTTGCCTCCGTATACATAGGGATTTCCGACAAACTGCGTCGCATAATTTGCCACCGTCTGTCCCGATACGCCGCTGGAATTCACCGCCATCGAAGCCGAGCCTGAACTCGAGGATGAGGATGATGATCCGGAAGATTCGCTCTGCGTTTCTCCCGAGGAGGTCTCCGCCGTGCTCTGTCCGTTTGCCGCATTTGCAGCTTGTTTTTCTGCTTCTTCTGCCGCTCTCTGAGCTGCCGCCTGCCGCTCCGCTTCCGCTCTTGCTGCTTCCGCCTCCACCGCAGCGGACAATTCCGCATTCTGCGCCTTCAGCTGTGCTGCAAGCTCCGCAGCCGCTGCCTTCGCCTCTTCGATCTGTGCGCTTACATCCGCATTTTTGGCTTCCAGCTCATCTACCGTCTGCTGAAGAGCTTTCTGCTCCTCCTCCAGACCGCGCTTGGATTCCTCCTGCTCTGCTTTCTCCTCTTCCAGCTGCTGCTGAACAGCCGCCACCTTCCGCTGAACCTCCTGATACTCCTCCAGCTTCTTCCTGTCGTATGCGTAAAGGTCTTCTACATACCCCACCTTATTCAACATATCCGAAAAGGAAGTTGCCTTGATCAGGATCTGCACATAAGTGGCATCTCCCTGCTCATACATATATTTGATGCGCTGCTTCATGGCATTGTAGCGAGCTTCTTCATCTGCCTTTGCCGCATCGTATTCCTTCTGCGTTTCGGCGATCTGATCATCCAGCTTGGCGATGGTCTCTTCCAGAAGCTGAATGCTGGCGAGGTTCTCTACCAGCTGCGCATTTTTCTGTTCCAACTCCTCGCTGATCTGTTGTTCCTGATTCTGCAGTGCCTTCGTCTCGCTCTGCGCCGCACTAAGCTGACTCTTCGTGGAGTTTGATCTCCTTCGCAAAGCGTCCACCGACGTCGCCATGACGCCAAAGGACGGTCCTGCAGCCAGGACACCGGCAAGAATCAGCGGAATGACAGATCCTCTGAGGATTCGTCCAGCTTTTCTTCGTAATATCATAAACACTCTCACTGCATCATTTCCGGTTCACACGATCAGAGCTCACAGTTTCCGACTGTTCTCGGGAAAGGAAGAACATCGCGAATATTCTCCATTCCGGTCAGATACATAATGGCACGCTCAAATCCAAGTCCGAAGCCGGCATGACGCACAGAGCCATAGCGGCGAAGGTCCAGATAGAACTGATACTGACTCTTATCCATTCCAAGCTCATCCATACGCTTCTCCAGAATGGACAGATCATCCTCTCTCTGCGAGCCGCCGATAATTTCTCCGATTCCGGGCACCAGGCAGTCGCATGCGGCAACCGTCTTTCCATCCGGATTCAGCTTCATATAAAAGGCCTTAATTTCCTTCGGGTAGTCTGTTACAAAAACAGGGCGCTTGAATTCCTTCTCCGTCAGGAATCGCTCATGCTCTGTCTGCAGATCACAACCCCAGAATACCTTGTTCTCAAACTCATCGTTGTGCTGTTCCAGAATCTTCACCGCTTCGGTGTAGGTAATGCGGCCGAAATCCGAAGATGCCACATGCTCCAGTCTCTCCAGAAGTCCCTTATCCACGAACTGATTGAAGAAGGCCATCTCATCCGGCGCATTCTCCATAACATAGCGGATAATGTACTTCAGCATTGCCTCGGCAAGCTCCATGTTGTCCTCAAGATCTGCAAAGCAGATTTCCGGCTCAATCATCCAGAACTCAGCGGCATGGCGCGTCGTGTTGGAGTTCTCTGCACGGAATGTAGGTCCGAACGTATACACATTGCGGAATGCGAAGGCGTAGGTCTCAACGTCCAGCTGTCCGGAAACCGTCAGATTGGTGGGCTTTCCGAAGAAATCCTTGGAATAATCGACGGTACCGTCTTCATTCTTCGGAATGTTGTTCAGATCCAGCGTCGTGACCTGGAACATCTCTCCTGCACCTTCTGCATCACTTCCCGTGATTTCCGGTGCATGTACATAAACGAAATCTCTCTCCTGGAAGAACTTATGAATCGCATATGCAGCAAGAGAGCGGACCCGCATCACCGCCTCAAAGGTATTGGTGCGCACACGAAGATGCGGCATTGTACGCAGATATTCAAAGGTATGACGCTTCTTCTGCAGCGGATAATCCGAGGTGGATTCTCCTTCTACCTCTGCACGCAAAACCTGCATCTCAAGCGGCTGCTTCGCCTCCGGAGTTGCAACAATCTTACCCGTCGCAATGATGGCAGCACTGATATTCAGCTTCGCCAGTTTGGAAAAATCTTCGATTTCCGAAGAATACACCAGCTGCAGATTCTTGAAGCAGGAACCGTCATCCAGTGCAATGAATCCGATGCTCTTGGAATCGCGGTTGGATTTGACCCAGCCTGCAACCGTAACTTCCTGATCATAGTATTTCTCAGGCTCTGCAAAAATATCTCTGACATCTATCAGCTTATAGGTATCTCTCATGCTGTCCTCCTGTCTGACTCCTGTATATTCTAAAAACCTACGTCTTCTTTTTGCTTTCCCAATTACTGTGCATCTGTCGCGGATGCATCCTCTTCCGAAGCTTCCTCTGTCGTTGTATCCGCTGCAGATTCTGCTGACGAATCCGTCGAAGCTTCTGCTGCATTGTCCGAAGAGGGCTCTGTTACAACGGCCGTCTTCTGGAGGAATTCCAGAACATTCTGGATCATCATGGATTCACGAACGGCTTCCGCATCCTCTGCCTTCTTGAACTCATCGACACTGCTGTAGCCCGCCTGTGCCGCATAATTGGACAGCTGTGTATTGAACTCTGTGCGGGACGGATTCAGGTTCTCCTTGTCTGCAATGACCTTCAGCACGAGAAGCTCCTTTGCAGAGTCGGTGGCGTTGTCTGTGATCACCTGCTCCGGATTGTCCTCGTCTGCATTCATAGAAGTCTTGAGAAAATCATCCAGCTCCATGCCGTACTGCTTCGCATATTTTGTGTAGTACGTCTTCATGGATTCCGAAATACGATCAATCATTTCCTTCGGCGGATCCTTCTTATAAGTACTGTTCTCCACCATGTACTGTGCGATCTTGCTCTGCACGTCACTGTCATAGGAGCTCTGTGCCTGCTTCATCAGCTGCTGGTACACGTAATCCTTATACTCCTCTGTCGTAGCCACGCCGTCAATGCTCTGCTGTGCAACCCACTCATCAGTGAGTTCCGGTACAACCTTCTGCTGAATCTTATTGATCTTTACCTTGAAGACAACGTCCTGTCCGGCAAGGTCTTTGTTATTTTTATAGTCCTCCGGGAAGGTCAGATTCAGTGTAACCTCTTCGCCGACCTTGTGTCCCTTCAGGCCATCCTCAAATCCGTCAATAAAGCTTCCGGAGCCAATCGTCAGATCATAGCCTTCCGCACTTCCGCCATCAAATGCCTCACCGTCCCTGGTTCCCGTGTAATCGATGTTGACGATATCTCCATCCTCAACAACATCGCGATCCGTAACCTCTTCCGTTGTCGCCGTACTGCTCAGCTGATACTGCACCATGGTATCCACATAAGCATCGGAAACGGAGGGCGCTGCCTCTTCTACCGGAATCGCACTGTAATCACAGGGCTCCGCATAAACAGATGCCTTTATACCGCTGAGATAAGCTGCATTATTGGAGGCGCAGCCTGCCAGTGAAATCGTAAGTACCGCTGCGGCAGCGGCCGCCAGAATTCTCTTTTTCATCATGATTCATTCCTTTCCCGAAGAACCGGGGATTTTGAGCATAGTCCCCCGAGTCCATAGTAGATTACAGTTTAGCACAATGACTGAGGGCATAAAAGTCTTTTTTCTTGCCCTGCCAATGGGGCAGGTGTTACAATCATACGAAGAGCTATTGACATTTGCAGGAGGAATATTTTGTGAGCACATCACTGATCGTAACCCTAGTTATTATTGCTGTTCTGGTTGCCGCCACAGTCGGACTTTACTTTTTCGGCAAGAAGATGCAGAAGAAGCAGGAGCAGCAGGAGGAAGCCGTTCAGGCGTCCAAGCAGCCTGTCACCATGCTGATCATCGACAAGAAGAAAATGCGCCTGAAGGAAGCTGGTCTTCCGCAGGCAGTTATTGACTCCACTCCGAAGTATCTGCGCCGCGCCAAGCTTCCGATTGTCAAGGCAAAGGTCGGCCCTCAGATCATGAATCTCGTAGCAGATGACAAGATTTATGATGATATTCCGGTCAAGAAGCAGGTTCGTGCCATGGTCAGCGGAATCTACATCGTAGAGGTAAAGGGCGTACATGGTCAGAAGCTCGAGAAGCCTCAGCCGAAGAAAAAGAATTTCATCGGACGCTTCATGGACAAGGTGCGCGAGATCGGCAGTGCAGGCCCTTCCAAAAAGTCCTGACACAACTCTTCGTCATCAGAAATCTTAACAGAAACATGTGCCGAAAGGCACACCTTACAGAAAGGACTGTCGTTCCGGAATATTCCGAAAGGACAGTCCTTTTTCCTGTTCTGACCGATATGTTATGCTTTGTTTCTTACTCCGATTCGTTGTGAAAGCCTGTAAGAAATTTCTGGAAGTTCCGAAATTCCTTCTCCTCTTCCAGTGCAGCAAAGGCTGCCTCAGCAGCATCCTGATCATCATAGACCGCAAACACCGTAGGACCGGAGCCGGTCATGATGCTTCCAAGTGCTCCATGGTTCAGGAAAAACCTCTCCAGCCTTCCGATTACAGGATACTCTGCTCCGGTTTTCTGCTCCAGAACATTTCCGAACAGCCGGCACATTTTCGCAAGATCCTTCTCCCGGATCGCATCAATCAGGCCATCCACATCCGGGTGACGGATTTCCTCCGCAGGAATGCTATCATACTCCCGGTACACCCACG
>HF986557.1:8213-15619 GCA_000431495.1 Firmicutes bacterium CAG:791
AGGAATGCTGTCATACTCCCGGTACACCCACGGAGTCGGGACATCCAGATCCGGCTTGCAGACAAGTAGCGTGCACTCCGGCGGCGCGGGAAGCTTCGTCAGCACCTCTCCGATGCCTTCGGAAAGCTGCGTTCCACCCGCGATGCAGTAAGGAATATCCGCACCAAGCGGAAGCGCCAGCTCCTGCAGCTTCTCGTCCGAAGCATCCAGCCGGTACAGCCCCCGCAGAAGCCGGAGCACCGCTGCTGCATCTGCGCTGCCGCCCGCCATTCCGGCCGCAATCGGAATTCTCTTATCCAGATGAATCCGAAGTCCTCCTGTAAGGCCATACTCCCTGCGCATGACATCTGCCGCCCGCCAGACCAGATTCTCCGGTCCGGACGGAATTTTTCCACTGTCTGTTGTCAGCTCAATTTCATTTCCTTCCGTCTCCGTAATCGTCACGGTATCGCAGATATCCACAGTCTGCATCACCATTCTTACCAGGTGATATCCATCCTCCCGTTTCCCGGTCACATCCAGATTCAGGTTGATTTTTCCGTGAGCCTTCCCTGTGATTTCACTCATTCTCGCATTCTCCGATTTGCAGATTCCTTCGGGATATTGTATTCCCTTCGGAACATTTTCACTTCATGGAGTTTTCTTCCTTCACCTTACACAGCCGACGATTTCCGAAATGGAGTTCAGATGATGCCTTTCCGCATAATCCTCCATTCCCTCCAGAACCTGCAGGGTCGCAGCAGGCTCATGGAAGTTTGCGGCGCCGACAGCAACGGCCGAAGCCCCCGCCATCATTAATTCAAGTGCATCCTCTGCAGTGCAGACACCGCCCATTCCGATGATCGGAATGGAAACTGCTCCTGCAGCCTCATACACCATGCGAACCGCAACCGGATGGATGGCAGGTCCTGACATTCCGCCGGTCTTGTTGGCCAGAACAAATCTTTGTCTCTCTACGTCGATCTTCATACCGGTAATCGTATTGATCAGCGAAATGGCATCTGCTCCGCCTGCCTCTGCCGCCTTTGCCATCTCTGCAATGCTCGTGACATTCGGTGTCAGCTTCATGATCACCGGCTGACGGGCGATTTTCTTAATCTTCTCTGTAATTCCAAAAAGGCTGTCCGTCTTTGTTCCGAATGTAATGGCTCCCTGCTTCACATTTGGACAGGATACATTGATTTCCAGCATATCCACACGGCTCTCGTCTCCGAGGCGTTCCACCACCTCCAGATACTCCTCCTCGCTGTGTCCGCAGACATTGACAATGACTCTCGTATCATACTGCTGCAGAAACGCAAGATCTCTGCGGATGAAAACATCCATGCCGGGATTCTGCAAGCCGATGGCATTGAGCATGCCGCCGTACACCTCCGTCACACGCGGCGTCGGATTTCCCGGCCACGGAACGTTTGAAACTCCCTTTGTCACCACAGCGCCCAGACGGTTCAGATCCACAAAGTCCGAATACTCCATCCCGGAACCAAACGTTCCGGAGGCTGTCATTACCGGATTTTTAAAAGCAACACCGGCGATGTTCACAGACATGTCCGGTTTACCGTTCCTATGATTGTCTCCCATTGGTCTTTCCTCCTGCGCGATCAGATTTCCACGTCCTCTGCAGCAAAAACAGGCCCTTCCGTGCAAACCCTCGCATTGTGTACCTGAGAATGCTCATCCTTTTTCACGGTCTTCGCAACACAGCCGAGGCAGGCTCCAACGCCGCAGGCCATGCGCTCCTCCAGTGAAATCCAGGCAGGGATCTTCTGTTCCTCTGCAAAGGCCTTTACGCCGCGCAGCATCGGCATCGGTCCGCAGGCACAGATTGCATCGAACCGCGTGTCGGGCTTCTCCTGCAAAAGAGCACGCACCGCATCCATCACATTCCCGTGAACGCCCGCTGTACCATCATCCGTAGAAATCAGAAGACTGCTGACCTTCTCAAACTCTTCCGTAAGAAACAGATCGTTCGTCCGATATCCCATTGCAGCCGTTACAAGCTCTTCCGGCTTTTCTTCTCCTGAAGCAAGGTTTGCCTCATACAAGGCTCCGGCAAGTCCCAGCATCGGCGGAGCACCGATTCCGCCCCCGAGAAGAAGAACCTTCTTCCCGGTCAGGGAGGGCACATCATATCCGTTTCCCAGGATCCCGAGAATATCGATCCGATCCCCGGGCTCTGAATGAGAGAATTCTCCGGTTCCTTTTCCGACCACACGGTATACGATCCGCAGCGTCCTCTGCTCTTTGTTCCATTCGCAGATGGAGATCGGCCTCGGAAGAAGGGCTGACGAATCCTTCGGATACACGCCGACAAACTGTCCCGGCTTCACGTCCTTCGGAGAGGACGCCTCCGGATACTGCACCGTCAATGAATAAATACCTTCCGCCAGCTTCCCGGACTCTGTCACAAGAAGTGTCTGCTTGTTTTTCTTCTCAGCCATTTTCCCGCCTTTCTCCGCCCTTCCACTTGTCAGGTGCGTACTGCTGATACATCCCGGCCACGACATCCTCTACCCTCTGATGCAAAAGCTTCCGATCTGCGATGGAAAGCTCCTTCGTCTCAATCGGCTCACCGAAAACAATCGTAACCGGCGTTTTCCGAACCTTCATCGGGTGATCCTCCAGAACATTTCCGGTTCCGATAAACGCAACCGGGATCACCGGAGCGCCGGCACGAATCGCAATCTTAAAGCTTCCTCCCTTGAACGGAAGAAGTGTGCCTTCCTCATGGCAGCGGGTTCCCTCCGGAAAAATCAGGACGGATTTCCCCGCCTTCATCCCTTCCGCCGCATCTGTCACCATCTGCGCACCGGCACGGATGTCCTTCCGGTCCAGAAACAGACAGTGAAGCTGCTTCATCCAGAAATGAAGCAGCGGAATTTTTCTCAGCTCCTGCTTGGCAATTATAATAAACGGCCTGGGCAGATAAGGTGCTCCCATGATGATATCGAAGATGGAACGGTGATTTCCCGCGAACATTACGCCGCGCCCCTCCGGGATATTCTCTCTCCCGATCACGGTGACGGGACATCCCGTCATTGCGGTGACCATGCGAAGCCCCCAGCAGACAAACGCATAGGTAAAACGGTCTGCCTTGTCCGGCGCAAGTTTCCCGAGAAGCAGCACAACCGGCATCATCGGAAGTGAACACAGGAAGAAAAAAGCAGCGGCCAGAACGGCCAGAATCGTACGAAAAGACATAAGAATGCTCCTTACATTTTTATTTCTTATTCTTGTCCCTCTGCCTAGTATATCATATGCTAAAATCTGTTTGATACCGGCAATTTACAGGAGGTGCACGCGCTATGCTGTTGATTACAAACGGAACCATTATCGATCCCAAAAATCATTTCGAGGGAAAGGAAGATCTTCTGATCGGAGATGACGGCAGAATTCTGAAAAGAGCTCCCTCGGGAGAGCTTTCGGCAGAACACGTCTTTGATGCTTCCGGGTGCATTGTGGCACCGGGCCTTGTGGATACGCACTCTCACTTTCGTGATCCCGGTTTTACCTATAAAGAGGATCTTCACACCGGCTCTCTTGCTGCCGCTGCAGGCGGATATACCTCTGTCATTCTGATGGCGAATACCAACCCGCCGGTGGATTCGGCAGAAATCCTGACGGATATTCTGGAAAGAGGGCGCAGGGAGCAGATTCATATTTACAGCGCTGCCAATGTCACAAAAGGAATGAAGGGGCAGGAGGTGAATGATCTGCAGGCCCTTGCTGCAGCAGGCGCTCCTGTTTTTACCGATGATGGAAAGCCCATTCTGAATGAGGCCGTGTTCACGCAGGCGCTGAAGGAGGCCGATGCACTCGGCATACCGGTCAGTCTTCATGAAGAGGATCCGGAATTTATCCGGGAAAACGGCATCAATGCCGGCAGTCCCGCCGCCCGGGAGCTTGGCATCACCGGCTCGGACCGGCAGGCAGAAATTTCCATGATCGCCCGCGATACCCGCATCGCCGCAGAGCTCGGCGTCCGTCTCCTGATTCAACATATCAGCACGAAGGAAGGAGTTGACCTGGTCCGCCAGGCAAGAAAAATCAATCCGCTGATTCATGCGGAGGCAACTCCCCAGCACTTCTCGCTCACAGAGGACGCGGTTCTTCAAACCGGAAGTCTGGCCAAAGTAAATCCTCCCCTGCGAACAGAGGAGGATCGTCTTGCCATCATTCAGGGGCTGCAGGATGGCACCATTGATATCATTGCCACGGATCATGCCCCGCACAGTGCAGAAGAAAAGGCCATTACCCCGCTCTGGAATGCTCCCAGCGGCATGATCGGTCTGGAGACGGCGCTCTCCCTTGCCCTTCGTCATCTGGTAGAGCCCGGCCTTCTGTCCATGATGGAGATGCTGGCGCTTTTTACCTGCAACCCGGCCGATTATTATCGCCTGCCCGCAGGAACCCTTGCGCAGGGGGCCGCTGCAGATATCGTGATCTTCGATCCGTCCGCAGAATGGACGGTAACAAAAGAGTCCTTCCACTCCAAATCCTGCAATTCACCATTCCTTGGTGAAACGCTTCCCGGTGTGATCCGCTGCACCATCTCTTCCGGAAGAATCATCTGCCGGAATGACCGTTAGCTTCCGAAGATTCCGGAGAAATCATCTCCAAACGCTCTGCAAGAAGCACCCTTTGCTCTTCCTGAGGCCAGCTGCCAATCCATGCAGCGGCCTCTTTTTGATCTTTCGCCTCATACAGCATCTCCGGCCGGAAGCCGGCATCCAGAATTCCGGTCCGGATTCCGTAAGGAACTTCCTCTCCCATGAGGATAATTCTGCTGCAGATCTCCGCCGCCAGTTCGCCGACACGATGATTGGAGGCTTCCTGAATGGCTCCCAGGCATGTAAAGCCGGATGTAAGCAGGACTTTCTCTCCTTCAAAGTGCTCCAGTGTTCTCAATGCTTCCTCGGCCAGGTTCGGATCCGTGTTGGCGCTGTCGTCAATCAGCATGGCATTCGGAATTGCCACCAGCTGCATATGGTGCAGCATCGGAAGAATGGATGCAATCCGGTACCGGATTTCTCTGTCCGACATTCCAAGAACACGTGCCGCAAAAACATCTCCGGTCAGCAGACGAATTCTTCGTTCTCCGAGAAGAATTGTGAGAAATTCCGTTTCCCTCTGTCCGGAATCAGAAACCGAAAATCTCGTTCCCTCACTTCCGACAGAAATGATGCTTCCCCGAATGTCACAGTTCTCACTAAGACCGTAGGTCCGTGTATTTTTTCTGCCGATCCCGGCAAGAAGCGCTTCATCATCCCCGTTGATCAGTCGTATCCCATACTCGCCGAAAGGATCCAGTTCCTCCAGAAGTGTCCCATAATCCATAGAGGTCCGGATAACAATCTCAGGATGAAGGGTTTCCGCAATCGCCTCGAGTTCTTCTTTGCTGTCTGCCTCCATCGGGCAGATCAGAATCTCCAGCCTCGGATCATCAAGGCTGCGGATTGCTCTGGCTGCCTCCAGTGCTGTGTGAATCATTCCTGTTGTTACTTTACAGCGGAATTTTCCTGCAAGAAGGACTTCCAGAAGCCGTGCCATTTCCTCCTGATCACTGGTTCCGGATATCACAATAATCTGCAGCCCCTTCCTGCGCTTCAGAAGATCCCCCGATTTCCGGATATACTTTCTTCCGATGCTGTGCTCTGCCGGCCGGCTGATGGCTGCAAGAAGCGGGGCCCCAAAGGGCTGCATGAAAAAGGCAACGGAACAGATCAGATTCATGATATGAATCTTTGATTTCGGAAGAGCCAGGCAAACAAGCACCAGCAGCACCCATAAAATTCCCCAGAGAAGAAACAGGCCCTGCCGCTTTTTCGTATCCTCTCTTTCTGCATTCCAGTTCTTTCCAAAGTCAAACCACAGGGTGATCGCAAGCAGATACAGGAACATCATTGCCTTTCCCAACGTGCGATATCCCATAGTCAGTGCAGCAGCAGGAACCACCATAAATATCAGGGGGAGCCAGCGAAGATTTTCCCGGAAGAGTGTGTGAAAATATTCTCTCCGATCCCAGTTATGTTCCTGGAGAAGGTTTAAATAGTACCGCATGGTTGTGCCCAATGTTACTGCGTACATCGCAATGAGCATGTATTTCACCACGTAATGCATCCGAAAACTCCCTCTCCTCTTGCCAGCTGCAGCATCCTGCCAATGACAGGATGCTGCAATCTCTTCTTATCTTCTACTTTTCCAGCGATCTGCGATTGAAATTAATCAGGCAGCCATCCAAAATGATCTGACGTTCGTCATCTGTAAGATCTCCGAGCGTCACTGTAAACGGCTCGAGCGTCTCATTCTTCACGACATAACCCTGAATTGTCTGTTCCTTATTCTCAACCGCCTTCCGGATTCCCGGGAAAAACAGGTAGTCCATCTTGGAAAACGGAAGCTCACCCTTGTCGATGACAAACGGCAGCATGCCCCAGTTGATCAGATTGCTGCGATAGCGCTTTGTCGCATACTCGTTTGCAATGTTCGCCCAGCCTCCAAGCACCTTCTGGCACGAAGCCGCCTGCTCGCGGGCAGAGCCGTCTCCGGGCTTTACCGCAAAAATGGTCGAGCCGATTCCGATGTTTTCCCTGCTGACCTCCGGGAATTTCTCACGGATCGCCGTCATAACATCATGGAAGCCCGGAAGTGCTTCACCGATGCAGGTACCTGCCACCTGCGCGCGCTCGCCCTCCCGTACTTCCTTTGCAAGCTGCACGTAGTCCGGTGCCTTTCTGGACAGCGTGAACTCCGCCAGTCCCTCCGGATTGGAGCGATAGGAGGAGGTTTCTCCGGACGGAATCAACTCATCTGTTGTGGTAACCGGATCGTGAATCTCCGCCACAACGCGAAGAGCCAGGTTTTCCGGAAGAGGCTCCATCTTCGGCCAGTCACGGATATTCGGTCCAAGCTGCAGCTCCACATCGGGATCCGCCTTTCCCTTGGAATCAAACACGCGCTTTTCATAAATCTTCGGATCAAAATGATACGAATAGGTCGGGATATCCTTATCCATCTCCGTTGCCGGCGTAAGGAAGCCCTGATGAGCCGCAGTTGCCGCAATGGAACGTGCATCCATCAGTGCCACATAGGAAATCTGCCCCTTCTGCGGCTTGGAGCCCTCACGATTCGGGAAGTTTCTCGTGGAGTGACGGATGGAGAAGGCATTGTTTGCCGGGGTGTCTCCCGCACCGAAGCAGGGTCCGCAGAATGCTGTTTTCAGCACTGCGCCCGCATCCATCAGTTTTTCAGCCACACCGCTTCGGATCAGCTCCACATAGATCGGCTGAGAAGCGGGATATATCGACAAAGAGAACTTATCATTTCCGATATTTTCTCCATCCAGAATCCCCGCGGCCTCACAGATGTTTTCAAAGCCGCCGCCGGCACATCCGGCCATGATGCCC
>HF986557.1:15724-25866 GCA_000431495.1 Firmicutes bacterium CAG:791
CTTCCACTCCGTGAAGGATATCCTTGAGGTTGTGGTTTACCTCGTCAATGGTATACGCCATCGACGGATGGAACGGCATCGCAATCATCGGTTCCACCTTGGAAAGATCGATATCAATCACGCCGTCATAATAGGCACCGCGCTGCGGCTCAAGCTTCCGGTACGCCTCTTTTCTTCCGTGAAGAGCAAGCCACTCCTCCGTCTTCTCATCCGTCTCCCAGATGGAGGACAGGCAGGTGGTCTCTGTGGTCATGACGTCGATCCCGATACGGAAATCCTCGGAAAGGTTATGAACACCCTCGCCGATAAACTCCAGAACCTTGTTCTTGACAAATCCGCTCTCAAAAACCGCTCCGATCAGTGCAATGTTTACATCATGAGGACCCACACCGCGTCTGGGGGCTCCTGTCAGATGAACGGCAATGACCTCGGGTCTTTTGATGTCATAGGTCTGACCCAGAAGCTGCTTTACAAGCTCCGGACCGCCTTCACCCATTGCCATTGTGCCCAGTGCTCCATATCTTGTATGCGAATCAGAGCCGAGAATCATGCCGCCTGCTGCCGCCATCATTTCTCTTGCATACTGATGAATGACTGCAAGATGAGGCGGAACATAAATCCCGCCATATTTCTGCGCGGCAGTAAGACCGAACATGTGATCATCTTCATTGATTGTGCCTCCCACCGCGCACAGAGAATTGTGGCAGTTCGTCAGCACATAGGGAACCGGAAATCTGGTCAGTCCCGATGCCCTTGCCGTCTGAATGATTCCGACATAGGTAATGTCATGGCTTGTAATCTGATCAAACCGGATGTTCAGCTTCTCCGTATCCCCGGACTGATTGTGCGCAGAAAGGATGCTCCAGGCCATGGTCCTGTCACGCCCTGTTTCCCTGCTCTCCTGAATTCCTTCTGCTGCAAGTCTTTCTGCTGCCGACTCATCGTCCGGCACCCACTGTCCGTTTCCGAGATAGTAAGCTCCGTTTTTATGTACTGTCACCATTCTCTCTGTCTCCTTTTTTCCCTGAAAACCGTATACGAGGAACTCACAGGACAGAGAAAACTCTATCCTGTGAGCTCCGGATTACATTGTATACAATTATACTTTTCAGGTCAACGCCGTTGTTCCATGCCTGACAGTCTGGTCATTTACGCTTTGCAGCCGGTGTCTTTTCCGCAGTTGCCTTTGCTGCCGGTACCTTTTCAGCCGGTGCTTTTTCCGCATCAGCCTCTGCCACACTCTTCTTTGCAGCCGGAGCGGGAATTTCCACCTTCTCCAGGTGCCACATATCGTTCACATACTCTTCAATCGTACGGTCGGAAGAGAATTTGCCGCAACTTGCCGTATTGATGATCGCCATTTCGGCCCATTTTGCCTTGTTTTCATAAGCTGCAACGATGTCACGCTGAGCAGCCGCATAGGACTCAAAATCCTTCAGGATAAAGTAACGGTCTGCAGGGCAGCCGGGGTAGCTTCTCAGAAGAGAATCGTACAGCGGGCGGAACAGCTCCGGATTTTCTCTGGAATACGTTCCGTTTACAAGCTGCACCAGAACCTCACGGACGTTCTGATCGTTGTTGAAGATCTCGTTCGGATCATAGCCGCCGTTGTTCTCGAAGCCGATTACCTCCTGCGAGGACAGGCCGAAAATGAACATGTTCTCTCTGCCCATCTCCTCTGCCATCTCGACATTGGCTCCATCCATGGTTCCGATCGTCAGTGCGCCGTTGAGCATCAGCTTCATGCAGCCGGTTCCGGACGCTTCCTTCGAAGCCGTAGAAATCTGCTCCGAAATATCTGCTGCCGCAAAAATAATCTCTGCGTTGCTGACACGATAGTCCTCAATGAATACAACCTTGAGCTTCCCTCCGATGGAGGCATCGTTGTTGATGACATCTGCCACATTGTTGATCAGCTTGATGGTCAGCTTCGCATTCCGGTATCCGGCCGCTGCCTTCGCTCCGAAAATGAAGGTGTGCTTCGGATAATCCATGTTCGGATCCTTCTTCAGCTGATTGTAAATGTACATCACATGCAGAATGTTCAGCAGCTGTCTCTTGTACTCATGGAGACGCTTTACCTGAACATCGAAGATGGAACGGGGATCCACTTCAATTCCGTTGTGCTCAAGAATATAGTTTGCAAGGCGAACCTTGTTCTGGTACTTGATCTGCATGAATTCACGCTGTGCCTTCTCATCCTTCGCATAGGGCTTAAGCTCTGCGATATGGGAAAGATCCGTGATCCACTCATCCCCGATATGCTCCGTAATCCAGGAAGCAAGAAGCGGGTTTGCGTGCAGAAGGAAGCGGCGCTGTGTGATTCCGTTGGTCTTATTGTTGAACTTCTCCGGGAACATCTCATAGAAATCATGAAGAGATTCATTCTTCAGAATTTCCGTATGAAGTCTTGCCACACCGTTTACCGAGAAGCCGGCAACAATTGCCATGTTCGCCATGCGGACCTGGCCGTCATAAATGACAGCCATTTTGGAAACCTTATAGCCGACATCCACACCGGTATTGTCATACTTCGCATGGATTTCTCTCTCAAAGCGGCGATTGATTTCCTCCACGATCTGATAGATACGGGGAAGCAGGCGGGAAAACAGCTCGATCGGCCATTTCTCCAGTGCCTCAGCCATAATCGTGTGGTTCGTGTAGGCCGTGCACTTCTGCACAATCGCCCATGCATCATCCCACTCAAGACCATATTCATCCAGAAGAATCCGCATCAGCTCCGGAACCGTCAGAGTCGGATGCGTGTCGTTCATCTGGAATACCGCCTTCTCGGGAAGATCATGGATGTCCTCGTTGCGGGACATGAACTTCTTGATTGCCAGCTGAACAGAGGCCGATACGAAGAAATACTGCTGCTTCAGGCGAAGCTCCTTGCCCTGCATATGATCATCGCAGGGATACAGAACCTCACAGATGGTTCTCGCCAGATTTTCCTCCTCCACAGCCTTCTGGTAATCGCCCTTATCGAAGGAATCCAGATGGAAGCTGTTCATCGGCTCTGCGTCCCAGATCCGGAGAGTGTCCACAAATCCGTTTCCGTATCCGACAACCGGCATGTCGTACGGAACCGCCTTTACGGCAGAATAGCCTTCCTGACGGAACATAGTGCGCCCGTTCTCAGCGGAATAAGCGGTAACATATCCGCCAAAATGAACCTCCTGCGTATATTCCGGACGGCGAAGCTCAAACGGATTTCCGTTCTCCAGCCAGTTGTCCGGAGCTTCCACCTGATAACCGTCTACGATTTTCTGTTTGAACATACCGTAGCGGTACCGGATGCCGCAGCCATATGCCGGATAATTCAGCGTTGCAAGGGAATCCAGGAAGCAGGCAGCAAGTCTTCCAAGGCCGCCGTTTCCAAGTGCCGGATCCGGCTCCTGGTCCTCGATGGCATTGATGTCAAAGCCAAGTTCATTCAGTGCTTCCGCAACCGGTTCATACGCCTGCAGATTGATCAGATTGTTGCCGAAGGCTCTTCCCATCAGAAATTCCATGGAAAGATAGTACAGGGTCTTCGGATTTTTCTCCTCAAACTCCTTCTGCGTCCGCATCCAGTCATCTACGATCTGGTCCTTCAGTGCATAGGCGGCAGCCTGGAACACCTGCTCTTTGGTTGCTTCTCCCATCTCGCGGCGATACATCGTTCGAACGTTGTATTCAACGCTTCTCTTAAACAGTTCCTTGTCAAAGCTGAGCTGCTTTTTCTTAATCATTTCCTACTCCTGTTATCCCTCTGAATTGTGTTTACGATTCTTCCTGATGTCCGGTCTCAAATGTCATTTCGCTTTTACTGCTTCTCTACACCAATGGTGAGCTTCTCACCGTTGATATCCCATTCCTTTTCGTTAGCAAGCGTCACATCCTTCTGAATCTGATCTGCCAGCACCTTCGTGCAGATCGAGGATGCATTTCTGACTGCAATGTCATAGAGCTTCTCATTGCCGGAAAGCGACAGGTGAATATGATCCATCACTTCAAAACCGGAATCCTTACGCATGGTCTGAATCTTGGAAATGATTTCGTACACATAGCCTTCCTCGATCAGCTCCTGCGTCAGATTCGTATCGATGACAACCGTCATGCCGCCGTCTTCCTGGGACACATAGCCCGGCTTCTGCGCCATCTCAATCAGAAGATCTTCCTTCGAAAGCTCAACCTCTGTGCCGTCCACATCGAACTTCAGGTTCTCTCCTGCATTCAGCTGATCCATCGCCGCGTTGCCATCGAGTTCTCCAAGGTACCTCCGGATTCCGCCAAGCTGCTTCCCGTACTTCGGTCCGACGGTCCGAAGCTGCGGCTTGAAGG
Source organism: Firmicutes bacterium CAG:791 (assembly GCA_000431495.1). Classification (GTDB taxonomy): domain Bacteria; phylum Bacillota; class Clostridia; order Lachnospirales; family Lachnospiraceae; genus CAG-791. The sequence continues at coordinate 20,051 of HF986557.1, forward strand.
TATAGGTCGTATAGGCACGAACATCATCCGTAAACTCCACACTCTTTACGTTCAGCTCGTCTTCAATGATCTCCTTATAGAAATCATCCAGCACAGAATCTGCCTTGATATACATCTTGGCAAGCGGCTGACGGTTCTTGCGATTGGACATATTGCGGCACGCACGTCCCATGACAACGATCTTCAGAACCTGATCCATGTCATTTTCGAGCTTCGTATCAATTCTTTCGGCATCGGCCTCAGGGAACCGGCAGAGATGTACGGATTCCGGTGCACTCTGGTCCACACTGCGAACGATATTCTGATAAATCTCCTCGGTCATGAAGGGAATCATCGGTGCTGCGCAGAGGCAGACATTCTTCAGAGCAGTGTACAGCGTCATATAGGCGTTGATCTTGTCCTGCTCCATCCCCTTTGCCCAGAAGCGCTCTCTTCCGCGGCGGACATACCAGTTGGACATATCATCCACGAACTCTTCCAGAACGGCAGCTGCTTCCGGAAGCTTGTAGGCTGCCATATTGGCATCTGTCTTCTGAATCATGGAATTCATCTTGGACAGGAGCCATTTATCCATCACGGACAGCTTGTCGTAATCCAGTGTATACTTTGTGGGATCAAACTGATCGATTTCAGCATACAGGACATAGAAGGCGTAGGTATTCCACAGGGTTCCAAGGAACTTACTCTGGCCTTCCTTCACAACCTTACCGGAGAAGCGCTTCGGCAGCCACGGTGCACTCGCCGTATAGAAATACCAGCGGATGGCATCGGCGCCATAGGTCTCCAGAGCGTTCATCGGGTCTACGGCATTGCCTTTGGATTTGGACATTTTATTTCCGTCTTCATCCAGAACCAGTCCCATGACGATAACATTCTTGAAGGCCGGGCGATTGAACAGAAGCGTTGCCTCTGCGTGCAGGGAATAGAACCAGCCTCTTGTCTGATCAACAGCCTCGGAAATAAAGGATGCCGGGAACTGCTTCTCAAACAGCTCCTTATTTTCAAAAGGATAATGAAGCTCTGCATACGGGCAGGCACCTGAGTCAAACCAGCAGTCAATGACCTCCGGCACACGCTTCATATCGCCGCCGCAGTCCGGGCACTTGATAATGTACTGGTCAACATACGGGCGATGCAGCTCTGTGTGCTCCGCTGCCGGATCTCCGGACAGCTCCGCAAGCTCCTTGCGGGAGCCAACGCTGATCTGCTTGCCGCAGTCCGGGCACTCCCAGATGTTCAGAGGAGTTCCCCAGTAGCGGTTACGGGAAATTGCCCAGTCCTGAATGTTCTCCAGCCAGTTTCCGAACCGTCCTTCTCCCATAGTCGGAGGAACCCAGTTGATTTCCTTGTTGTTGCGGACAAGGTCATCACGAACCTCGGTCATCTTGATGAACCAGGACTCACGTGCATAATAAATCAACGGTGTTCCGCATCTCCAGCAGTGCGGATAGTCATGCTCAACCTTCGGAGCTGCAAAAAGGATTCCTCTCTCATCAAGATCCTTCAGGACCTCCGGATCACAGCTGATAGCTCCTTCCTTGATCTCTGCTTCGGTAGGCTTGCAGCGCATGCCCGCAAACTTTCCTGTCTCAGGCTTCATGCGGCCGTGATCATCCACCATCTGGACGAACGGTGCATTGTATTTGCGGCCCACACGGGCATCGTCTTCACCAAATGCCGGTGCAATATGAACGATACCGGTACCATCGGTCATCGTGACATAGTCATCGCAGTATACGAAGAATGCCTTCTTATGCTGACGGTCCGCGCTGTCCTTTGCGCACTGATACAGGGGCTCGTATTCCCGGTACTCCAGATCACGTCCCTTATAGGTCTCAAGAACCTCATAGGCAGGCTTTCCTTCTTCTGCAAGACTTCCCAGAACCTGATCTGCCAGCGCCTCTGCAAGATAATAGGTATAACCGTCGGCAGCCTTTACCTTAATATAGGTGTCTTCCGGATTCACGCAGAGCGCAATGTTGGAGGGCAGTGTCCAGGGCGTTGTCGTCCACGCAAGGAAATAAGCATCCTCGGAAGCTGCCTTAAAGCGTACAATTGCCGTGCGGTCCTTCAGGGTTTTATAGCCCTGCGCCACCTCATGAGAGGAAAGCGGTGTACCGCAGCTCGGGCAGTAAGGAACTACCTTGAAGCCCTTATACAGAAGATTCTTGTTCCAGATCTGCTGCAGTGCCCACCATTCGGACTCAATATAATCATCATAATAGGTAACATAGGGATGATCCATGTCTGCCCAGAAGCCGACCTGACGGGAAAACTTCTCCCACATTCCCTTATATTTCCACACCGACTCCTTGCACTTTTTGATAAAAGGCTCGATGCCGTATGCTTCAATCTGATCCTTGCCTTCGATTCCGATTTCCTTTTCAACTTCCAGCTCAACCGGAAGGCCGTGCGTATCCCAGCCTGCCTTTCTCGGAACCTGCTCTCCCTTCATCGTATGATAACGGGGAATCATATCCTTAATGACACGGGTCTCCACATGTCCGATATGCGGCTTGCCGTTTGCAGTCGGCGGCCCGTCATAGAACATATAAATGGGATGTCCCTCATTCTGTCGAACGCTCTTGTTGAAGATGTCATTGTCCTCCCAGAACTTCGCCGTTTCCTGCTCACGCTGAACGAAATTCAGGTTGGGGTTTACCTTGTTGTACATAATACCTCCTTCGCAGACCTTTCTCGTCAGTCTGCGGAACGCAATATTGGTTTGATTGCCAGTGCCGAACCTAACAAATTATAAAGCCCTGTTAATAGCAGGTCAAGCAACCGACCTGACGGGAAAACGCCGGAATAATTGGATTTATGCACCTTTTTCACCACATTCCGGCCGAATGGTGTATGATCAGTCTGAACTGTACCCGGCTTAAAAAAACTCCGGCCGTCAGTTTTATGTTTTCACAGACATCTGTTTTCGTACTGCAAGGCAAGAGAAAGGATAATCATGGACAGACAGAATCTGACACTGCTTACCGATTTCTATGAGCTCACCATGATGCAAGGCTATTTCAAGCATCGGGATGAGAACAAGACCGTTATCTTTGATGCATTTTTCCGCAACAATCCCTTTGGCGGAGGGTACTCCATCATGTGCGGCGTAGAACAGCTGGTCCGTTACATCGAGGATCTGCACTTCTCATCTCAGGACATCGAATATCTGCGCAGCACCGGTATTTTTGATGCGGATTTTCTGGACTATCTTGCAGATTTTCATTTTCACGGTGATATCTACTGCATGCCGGAGGGCTCTCTGATTTTCCCGAGAGAGCCGATTGTAAAGGTTGTCGCTCCCATCATGGAGGCGCAGCTTGTGGAAACCGCCATTTTGTGCATCATCAATCATCAGAGTCTGATTGCAACCAAATCCGCCCGGATCTGCTACGCCGCAAAGGGCGCTCCCATCATGGAGTTCGGTCTTCGCCGCGCACAGGGACCGGATGCCGGAACGTATGGTGCAAGAGCTGCCGTGATTGCGGGCTGCGCAGGAACCTCCAATGTCCTTTGCGGTGAGCTTTTTGACGTTCCCGTTCTCGGCACGCATGCGCACAGCTGGATCATGAGCTTTGACAGCGAGTTTGAAGCGTTCAAGACCTATGCAGAGCTTTATCCGTCTGCCTGCACGCTTCTCGTAGACACCTATGACACCCTTGGAAGCGGCATTCCGAACGCAATCCGAACCTTTGATTATATGAAGGAAAAGGGCCTGCCTCTGGATCACATCGGCATCCGTCTGGATTCCGGTGACCTTGCGTATCTGACCAAAAAAGCCCGCAAGATGCTGGATGCCGCTGGCTATCCGCAGGCAAAGATCTGCTGCTCCAACGATCTGGATGAGCATCTCATCAATTCACTCTATCAGCAGGGCGCCTGCATCGATTCCTTCGGAGTCGGCACGCACCTGATTACCGCCAAGGACAATCCGAGCTTCGGCGGTGTCTACAAGCTTGCAGCCGTAGAGAACAAGGACGGCTCCTTTGAGCCGAAGATCAAGCTGTCCGAAAATACCGAGAAGATCACCAACCCCGGCAACAAGAAGGTTTACCGTGTCTACGAAAAGGACAGCCATAAGATCAAGGCGGATCTCATCTGCTTTGCCGACGAGAACTTCAGCGAAGAGGAGCCGCTGCTTCTCTTTGACCCTATGGAGCCCTGGAAGAAAACGACCCTTCAGCCCGGTGAATTCACACTCCGTGAGATGCTGACGCCTCTCTTCCTGAACGGAAAGTGCGTCTATGAATCCCGTCCTACGATGGAAATCCGTGACTACTGCCTGCAGGAGCAGGATACGCTCTGGGAGGAATCCAGACGTCTCGACAACCCGCATCAGGTGTATGTCGATCTTTCCCAGAAGCTCTACGACACCAAGCTTGCCCTGCTGGCTCATGGCGGACAGCTGTAACCAATCTCTGATCAGACATATTTCATGAAACAGACCCCGGAGTGAAGAATATTTCACCCCGGGGCCTGTTTCTGTTTTTACAATTCATTCTGTTGACCGCAGCAAAAGGGACTGCTGCCCACTGCATCACCGCATTTCCAGAATCCGATTAAACCTTGCCAGGAAGGTGATGGTTGTAATGACCGCTGCCGTGACATCGCTGACAGGCTCCGCAAGAAAAACCGAGAAAACCGGATCAAACGGCAGCACATGCGGAAGGATCAGAATGAGCGGAATCAGAAGCACAATCTTTCGAAGGCAGGCAAGGAGCAGACTGACCTTGGCCTGCCCAAGTGCCATGAAGCTTTGCTGGCAGCTGCACTGTGCACCGCAGGCAAAGATGCCCGCCATATAGATCCGAAGAGCCCAGGAGGTATATCCGGACAGCTCCGCATTGGTTGTAAAGATGCCGGCGAACACCGACGGAAAGAGCAGAACCGCCGCCCAGAACAGCACCGTATAGGTCATACAGACAGAAAAAACCAGGTAGAACGTCTTTTTTACGCGGTCTCCGTGACCTGCACCATAATTATAGCTGATAATCGGCTGCCCTCCCTGGCAGACGCCCTGCAGCGGAAGCATCACCAGCTGGCTCACGCTGGTAATGATGGTCATGGCTCCAACTGCAAGGTCACCTCCATATCTGGCAAGGCTCGCCGTAAAGGTGATCGACAGAAGGCTCTCTGTCGAGAGCATCACAAATGTGGAAACTCCAAGTCCAAGGCAGGGCAGAATCACCGGTCCTTCCAGCCTCAGGCAGGAAGGCTTCAGCTTCAGGATGGTCTTTTTCCCGGTCAGGAAGTGCAGAATCCACACGGCTCCCACCATTTGGCTGAGCACGGTTGCAAGCGCAGCTCCGCGAACGCCAAGTCCAAGCGCAAAGATAAAGATCGGATCCAGAATAATGTTGATGACCGCTCCAATCAGTGTCGTCATCATGCTGATCTTTGCAAAGCCCTGCGTGGTAATGAAGGGATTCATTCCCATCACAACAAGCACAAAAACACTTCCGAGAATATAGATTCTGGAATAACTGAGCGCATAGGGAAGTGTCACCTGACTTGCACCGAACAGCTGCAGAAGCGTCGGAGCCGTGACATAAAAGATCACGGTCAGTGCCACCGCAAAAATCATCAGAACCGTGAAGCAGTTTCCCAGAATCTTTTCTGCAAAATCATGCTCCTTCCGCCCCATACGAATTGCAGCAAGCGGTGCTCCGCCTGCTCCTGCCAGCATGGCAAAGGCATTGATCAGCATCAGGATCGGCATGAAAAGTCCAACTCCTGTCAGCGCTGTTGCACCGACCTCCGCCATATGCCCGATGTATATCCGGTCTACAATGTTATACAGAAGATTCACAAGC
>HF986557.1:25912-39371 GCA_000431495.1 Firmicutes bacterium CAG:791
TGCCAGCTGTGCCAGAAGCTTCGGAATACTTCCCTTTTCCATCTGCTGGGATTTCTGCTGTTGATCCATCTTTCCTTCTCCGGCTTTATTTCTTCTTTGTCTTCTTAAGATCCTTCTTAGACGCCTTCTTTTCTTCTTTCTTCTCCTTCGCCTTCTTCTTGAGCTTCTCTGCGGCAGTCAGTTCCGTATCCAGTGCCGTTTTCAGCTCAGACGAAGTTCCGGCATCCGGCGTCTTCGGTTCCGGAGCCGTCTCTTCCAGCCCGGGCAGACGGTACTTCGCTTCAAACAGGGACACATGCGTGCGGAAATCCTGTCTGGCGTTGTTTTCCAGATGCTCCAGATACTCATGGGTATCGAAGCCGTCCTCCGTTCTCTGCGACAGATGCACGGCCACATTGTTGCAATGATCGGCAATTCGCTCATAATCCGTGATGATATCCTCAAGTGCCATGCCCGTCTCGACCGTGCACTTTCCCTTCCGAAGGCGCTTTACATGCCGTCTCTTGATTTCCATATTCAGGCCGTCAATCACCTCCTCCAGAGGTTCAACGGTGGCTGCGATCTGCATATTGTCATCACAGAAGGCGCGGACGGTTCGTTCCATAATGTCATTCAGAGCTGCTTCGAATATCTGCAGTTCCTCCTGCGCACGGGGCGAGAAATGCTCTCCCTTTTCGTCCATTTCTCTTGCCTTCTGCATCACATTCAGGGCATGATCGCTGATTCTTTCGAAGTCACCGATGCAGTGCATCAGGAGCGTGAACATGTGAGAATCCTTTGCCGTAAAGGTCTTGCCGGAAATGCTGGAAAGGTAGCTGTTCAGCTGATCCTCATAGTCATCCACGGTCCGCTCCAGCTGATCCACCTTCGCAGCCCCCTCCTCATTGAAATTCAGAACAAGTCCCATCGCAGTGGACAGTGCTTCCTTCGTGTAATCTGCCATCCGGAAGGTTGCCTTCTCGCACTGCTCAATGGCATATGAGGTAGAGGTGATAAAGCGGGGATCCAGCATCTGAAGCTCGCGCTTTCTCTCGCTGACAGCACGCTCCTTGTCCGTAACCGGAAGCGCCTTCTCCACAAGACGAACCAGAAATTCCGACGCGGGGAGCATGAGAAGCACGGCAATGATATTGAAAACACTGTGGAACACGGCGATCATGACCGGATTTGCCGTTTCCTGCATAATCGGGAAATGGATCATTGCATTCAGGCTGTAAAAAACAACCATGAATACGCCAGTTTTGATCAGGCAGTAGAAAAGCTGAAGAAGCGATGCGCGGATCGCGTTTCTTGTTGCGCCGATCGCGCCGATAATACCGGTGATTGCAGAGCCGATGTTCTCTCCCATGATGACGGGAATGGCACTTCCCATCGGAAGAACGCCGGTCAGAGACAGGGACTGCAGAATACCAATGGATGCGGAAGAGCTCTGCAGAATAACCGTGACGACAAGACCAACAAGAAGTCCGAGGATCGGATTGGAAAATGCAGTCAGAAGGCCCACAAATTCCGGATTGTCCGCAAGAGGAGCTGCTCCCTCCGACATTGCTGTCATGCCGAGAAGAAGCACGCCGAAGCTTGTCAGAATGCCGCCGACATCCTTCTGCTTCTGCTTCTTGCAGAACATCATCATGAAAATACCGATCAGTCCGATGATCGGCGAGAAATTCGCGGGCTTAAGAAGCGACAGGAAAATATTGTCACTCTGAATTCCTGTCAGCGACAGGAGCCATGCCGTAATCGTGGTACCGATGTTGGCTCCGAGGATGACGCCGACCGCCTGGTTCAGCGACATGATCTCGGAATTGACAAAACCGACTACCATGACAATGGTGGCGCCGGAAGACTGAATGACTGCCGTCACCAGCATACCAAGAAGTGCACCCTTCCATTTGTTGGAGGTCAGCGTCTGAAGGATGTCCTCCATCTTTCCGCCCGAGACCTTTTTCAGGCCCTCCCCAAGCGTTGTAATGCCATAGAGGAACAGGACCAGTCCTCCGATGATTGCAAGAATACCGTAAATATCCATAGGATTTTTCTCCACTCTGTCAGCCTGCTGCTGGGTGTTTGATTCGTTTTACGCGCATTTGATTTTATTTTAACATTATCATCGCAGAATCTCACTGAAATTTACAAGGAATCCTTCCGTCTGCGCAAGAAGCTCCTCCTCATCACGCGTTGTAACACCGGTCTGTGCATATCGCAGGGTAAAATACGGCTGTCCCTTCAACTCACCCTTCGCCTGTCCTTTCGGCGAAAACTGAAGCCGTCCCTGATATTTGGCAAGAAAACGGGGGATTCCCGCAACCTGCACGGCAGCGTCCTTATTCATGGTAACCCGGATGCTTCCGTCTCCCCCGACAATTTCCGCCATATCCAGCTTCCCGGCAATCGAGCGGATCAACGCTATGCGCAGAAGGTTCTCCGCAGAGGCCGGAATTTTCTCACCGAAGCGATCCCGCAGCTCGTCCCGGATATCATCGCAGTCCTCCAGAGAAGCTACCGCGGCAATCTTCTTGTAAATATCGAGCTTCTGTGCCTCGTTCATAATGTAGCTGTCCGGAATGAATGCATCCGCAGACAGATTGACAAACGTATTTTTCTCTTTTGGAACCGGCAGGCCCTTTGCATGTTTGACCGCGGTATCCAGCATCTTGCAATACAGGTCATAGCCGACTGCCGTCATGTGGCCGTGCTGCGCCCTTCCGAGAACGCTTCCGGCACCGCGAATTTCCAGATCGCGCATGGCAATCCGGAAGCCGCTTCCCAGATCCGTAAATTCCCGGATTGCAGCAAGACGCTTTTCGGCGACCTCCTTCAACATCTTGTCCTTTTTATACATCAGAAACGCATAAGCGGTCCGGTTGGAACGTCCCACCCGTCCGCGCAGCTGATAGAGCTGAGAGAGTCCCATGCGATCCGAATCATGAATGATGATGGTATTCACGTTGGAGATATCAAGTCCCGTTTCGATGATGGTCGTCGATACCAGAACATCGATCCCTCCGCTGATGAAATCGTACATGATCTTCTCCAGCTCAGACTCATTCATCTGTCCGTGTGCAAAGGAAATCCGAGCTTCCGGCACCTGCTGCTGAAGGCGCCCCGCCACCTCCGCAATGTCGTTGACCCGGTTATAGACATAGTAGACCTGTCCGCCTCTGGAAAGCTCTCTCAAAATCGCCTCCCGGACCATCTCTTCATTGTATTCCATGACATAGGTCTGTATGCTGACGCGGTCCTGCGGTGCCTCCTCAAGTACACTCATATCCCGGATTCCGATGAGACTCATATGGAGGGTCCTCGGAATCGGTGTGGCAGAAAGCGTCAGAACATCGACATTCTCCCGAAGCTTCTTGATCTTTTCCTTGTGTGTCACGCCAAATCGCTGCTCTTCGTCCACGACAAGGAGTCCAAGCCGCTTGAATTTTACATCCTTGGACAAAATCCGATGCGTTCCGATCACGATATCCACGCGGCCGGATTCCAGTCCTTCTTTGGTTTTCTTCTGCTCCGCGGCCGTCCGGAAGCGGGACATCATTTCCACACAGACCGGATACTCCTTCATCCGCTCCGTGAAGGTATTGAAATGCTGCTGCGCAAGAATCGTTGTCGGCACCAGAACCGCCACCTGCAGTCCGTCCTGTACGGCCTTGAACGCGGCACGGATTGCAATTTCTGTTTTGCCGTACCCGACGTCACCGCAGATCAGCCGGTCCATAATCTTGTCCGACTCCATGTCATGCTTGGTATCTTCAATGGCATTCAGCTGATCCTGCGTTTCCTCATAAGGGAACATTTCCTCAAATTCACGCTGCCACACCGTATCCGGACTGAAGCGGTGACCCTTCATTGTCTGTCTCTTCGCATACAGCTCCACAAGATCCTGTGCAACCTCCTCTACCGCGCCTTTGACCTTGTTTCTGGTGCTGGTCCACTCCTGCGTTCCGAGCTTGTTCAGCTTCGGCTTCGCCGCATCCTGCGAGGCATATTTCTGAAGAGATTTCAGTTCTCCGGGCAGAATGTACAACGTTCCTCCGCCCCCGTATTCAATCTTGATATAATCCTTGGCAATGCCGTCCACCTCGATTTTCTCCACGCCGCGGTAGACTCCGATTCCGTGATCCTCATGGACCACATAATCTCCTACCTTCAGCTCGGCAAAATCACGGATGGATTCGCCGTCATAATGACGTTTTACCTTCTTCGTCTTGCGGGCCGGTCCGAAAATGTCCGTCTCGGCGATGACAATAAAGCGAATCTGCGGGTATTCAAAGCCGTGGGCAATGTTCCCGTAATAGGTCATGATTTCGCCGTCGCCCAGGATTCGGTCCGGATTCTCACTGTAAAAAGAAGTAAGCCCCCGCTCCGTGAGGTCCCCCGCCAGACGCTTTGCTCTCGTTCTCGATGCGGAAATGATGACTATCCGGTATTTCTGAAGCTTATACTTCTTCAGATCCGAAACCAGTGTGTCGAAGCTCTTGTTATAGGCCGGAACGCTTCTTGCATGGACAGAAACGATACATTCCGGCAGAAAAAAGCTGTCTCCTGTGGCAAGTGCGGTCAGACCAAGGCAGCGGTAATCATTCATGCGAGAGGCCGTAAGCGCCGCGCTGCAGACAAGCTGCATCTGTCCCGGAAGGACATAGCCCTTCTCGCTCCGGCTGATCATGCTCTCTCGGAACTCGAGCTCCACCGCTTCGCCTTCTTCCCGAAGATGCACCGGCTCATCCAGAAAGATCATGGAATGCTCTTCCGGGAACATCTCGAGGAAGGAGTCGGTCTGAGGGTAAAAATAATGAATATATCCCTCCAGTCCTCCGAAATCCCGGTATTCCAGTGCTGCCTCGCAGAGCTCGCCGATTCCTTCAGAAAGACGATGCGCCGCCTCCATATGCCCCTGGCTTCGCAATGCTTCTTCGGTCTTTTTCTCCTCTTCCCGGATTCTGTCAATACCATCGGAAAGCCTTGCATCCGACAGAATCAGCTCCGTAGCCGGGTAGATCTTCACAAGCTCCATGGGCTCGATGGACCTTTGCGTCTCCAGATCGAAGCTTCGGATGGAATCCACCTCTTCGTCAAAAAACTCAATTCGATAGGGATTCTCCTCCGTAAGGTCAAAGACATCCACGATATCACCGCGCACAGCAAACTGCCCCGGCGCGTCGACCTGGAAATTCTTCTCATATCCCATACGGACCAGTTTCCGGGAAAGCTCCTCCAGAGAATACGTCTGCCGCTTCTCCAGCTGCAGGACATTGCTCTTCCAGGCAGATAGCGGAACCTGCGGTGTCATCAGCGCAGCAAAGGTCGTCACCACGGTAGTCGGTCTTCCCTCAACCAGCCGGCGCAGGCATCGGATCCGTTCCTTTTCCAGCTCTCTGCCGCGAAGATCTGCCTGATAAAAAATCAGATCCTTTGCAGGAAAAATCACCGTATTCCGGTCATAGAACAGATACTCATCGCGGATTTCTCTTACCTTTTTATCAGAGCTGGTAACAATCAGCCGGAACCTTGCGAAGGAGGAGAGCGCATTTTCCCTGGAAAGCGCATCCATCAGATGCAGCTTTTGTGACGGCACGCATCCGTCTGCAAGCGCTTTTGCCTTCGGCTTTGCCAGCGCTTCCACCAGTGTTTTGTATTCCTGTGCCTCCTGCAGAGGCTCTGTCAATGTTCTCATATTCCCTTTTCCTTATTTGCTCCATCACGAAAATCTCTGCCCTGCAGCCCCTCTTCCGGCGATTCCCGCAGCTGCAGACTCAGGAATTATAATGATTCATTGCCTTCTGGATTCCCTCTTCAAGAATATCACGTACAGCCCGGACAGCCCTTTCCTTGGCATCCTCGATTTTTTCCTTGTCCTCGCCCTTTGGATGACCAAGCACATGATCCGCAAGGTCAGCTCTCGGATCCGGCTTGGCCCCTACGCCGATGCGCACACGAATGAAATTTCCGTCTCCCACGTGCTGTATAATGTTCTTCAGGCCATTGTGTCCTCCCGCACTTCCCTTCTGCCGAAGGCGCAGCTTTCCGGGCTCCAGATCAATATCATCCGAAATGACAATCAGATGTGTGGCCGGGTCCACCTTGAAATAATCCAGTCCTTCCCGAACTGCTTCTCCGGACAGGTTCATATAGGTCATCGGCTTCATGACAACCACCCTGGCATCTCCGATTCTGCCCTTTCCGATCAACGACTTCCGGAACCTCGTCGGTCCGTCGATATGAAATTCATCAATCAGAAGATCTGCTGCTTCAAAGCCGACATTGTGCCGGCTTCCGTCATATTCTTTTCCCGGGTTTCCCAGGCCTACAATCAGATACCAGTCTGCATCCATTTTCATTTCTCCCACTGTTCCTGTTTCATCTGTTTCCATTCTTCACCGGCGTCCATAAGAAAAAGCTGTCCCGGAAAATCCGCCGGTGCGGATGAAGTATATCATAAAACACGTTTCTTTACGCCACATGCAAAAAACAAGGCCGCAGGAGAATCGTGCTGCCTTGTTCTCTCTGCCGCCTTGCTCTTTTCTTTTATGCCTGTACGTTTTCCTGTTCCAGGCATTCCCTGTACGTCTGAAGAATGGTGTCCTCTACCAGCTTTCGCATGTCCGCATTGATCGGATGTGCAATGTCACGATACTCTCCATCTGCGGATTTCCTGCTCGGCATCGCGATGAACAAGCCCTTTTCGCCATCAATTACTTTAATGTCATGTACCACAAATTCGTTGTCGAGTGTAATTGAAACAACCGCTTTCATTTTCCCGGACTGGGTAATTCTGCGTACTCTAACATCTGTAATTCTCATCGCAACCCCTCTACATTTTGTAGCGTTCGCCTTTGTCCTCAATCACAATCCGTACTCCGTCTTCTCCCTTATAATAGGCATTTGCCGGAATTGTGCTGTCCGATTCCACAATGCAGTTTTCAATATAGGCGTTGTCGCCAATGTGCACATCGTCCAGGATCAGTGAATTCCGGATCACGCAGTTGTTCCCGACATAAACCTTCTGGAACAGCACAGAATTCTCAATCGCTCCGTTTACAATGCAGCCGCTGGACAGCAGGCTGTTGTGAACGCTGCCTCCCACATTGAATTTAGCCGGAGGAAGGTCCGCAACCTTGGAGTGGATGCCCGGATATTTCCGGAAGAAATAATCTCTCACTTCCGGCTTCAGGAAATCCATATTCATGTGGAAATAGTCATCGACCGAAGCGATGTTGCTCCAGTAGGTATCCATCTTGTAGCCGTAAATCCGCTTGACGTCTTTGTATCGGATCAGGATGTCCTGAACGATGTCGTAGCGTCCTTCCTCCTTGCTTCTCTCAAGGAGCTCAATCAGGGCCCTTCTTCGAATGACATAGATCCCGCACGAAATAATATTCGACTCCGCAACAATCGGCTTTTCCACGAATTCCGTGATCCGCCCGTCCGCATCAAGTGCAACGGTTCCGTACCGTTCCACATTGAAATCAGCCGGCATTTCCTTGCAGACCACCGTGATATCCGCCCGTTTGTTTACGTGATATTCCAGAACCTCGTTATAGTCCATCTTGTAAACGCAGTCTCCGGATGCGATGACCACATACGGTTCATGCGAATTTTTCAGAAAGCTGATGTTCTGTGCAATGGCATCTGCCGTTCCGCGGTACCAGTTTCCGTCCTCTCCGGTGAAGGACGGCGTGAACAGGAACATCCCGCCCTGCTTACGTCCAAAGTCCCACCATTTGGAGGAGCTGAGGTGCTCATTCAGACTTCTGGAATTAAACTGGGTAAGAACTGCAACTTTCTGTACCCTTGAATATTCCATGTTCGTCAGTGCAAAATCAATACTGCGGAAGCTCCCCGCAACCGGCATTGCGCAGACTGCCCGCTTTCTGGACAGCTCCCTCATCCGGTTGGATCTGCCGCCTGCCAGAATAATTCCGATTGCTCTCATACTGCGCCCCCCTCCTTGTTCAGAGTTCGGCCGCTTTCGAGCCTGCCGTCCGGATAATCCTCCGCTCTGGTCTTTCCGTTCACCATTGCATTCTTACCAACCGAAACCCCGGAAGGAATCTCCGCATCCTCCGCAACCACGGTCAGTCCGTCCCGGTAAATGCCGGGATCCGTCTCATTCGGGATTTCCTCTCCTTCGCCAATCACAACATTCTCGGAAATGTGAGCACGCTCTGCCACAATCGCCTTATCCAGACGACAGCCGGCATCAATCCGGGCGCCATTCATAATAATAGAATCACGAATCTGTGCGCCCTCGCCGATTACGACATCACTGCCGATCACAGACTGCTCCACCGTTCCGTAAATCTCACTGCCGTCTCCTATGATGGAGCGGGTGACCTGGCTGTCCGGACCGTAATACTGAGGCGGAAGAGATTCCACATTGGTATAAATCTTCCAGTACTCCTCATACAGATTGAACTCAGGCACGATGTCAATCAGCTGCATGTTCGCTTCCCAGTAAGAGGTCAGTGTTCCGACATCCTTCCAGTAGCCATTGAATTCATATGCAAAAAGACGCTCTCCCTGATCATGGCAGTACGGGATGATGTGCTTACCGAAATCCAGTCCTGGAGTATCCTTATTGACCTCCAGAGCCTCCTTGAAGGCCTTCCAGGAGAAAATATAAATTCCCATGGACGCCAGATTGCTGCGCGGATGCTCCGGCTTCTCCTCGAAGTCCGTAATCTGCTTTTTCTCATCGGTGATCATAATGCCAAAGCGTTTCGCCTCTTCCATGGGAACCGGCATGACCGCAATGGTAACATCTGCGTGATTTTCCTTATGAAAGTCCAGCATGGACTCATAGTCCATCTTGTAAATATGATCCCCTGACAGGATCAGAACATAATCCGGATGATAATTCTCCATATAGCTCATGTTCTGATAAATGGCATTTGCCGTTCCTGTATACCACTCCGTCCCTGCAATCTTCTCGTAGGGCGGAAGCACAGAAACACCGCCGGTCAGCTTGTCCAGGTCCCACGGAATCCCGATTCCGATATGGGTGTTCAGCTTCAGCGGCATATACTGGGTCAGAACGCCAACCGTATCGACTCCCGAATTAATGCAGTTGCTCAGCGGAAAATCAATAATACGGTATTTCCCCCCAAACGGAACTGCAGGTTTCGCCATCTTGGATGTCAGAATTCCAAGGCGGCTGCCGCGGCCTCCGGCCAGCAGCATCGCAATCATTTCCTTCTTGATCACTTCCATTACCTCAGCACGTCATATTTGCTGCAGCCCAAAGTCAGACAGCGTCTTTGTCTCCGGCCATTCCGCTTAAGTCTTCAGCTTTTTTAAGTATAGCACACCCACCTATGATTCAAAAGGCATTTCGGCCCTCTTCTTGTGCTTTTTATCCAACTTTGATTTATTGCATCGTTTTATTTTTGTTACTATTTCCGCTCTTTTGCAGAAGAGCTCTTGCCACACTGCTCTTTCCCACAATGAATCCGGAAGCGCTTCCACCTCTTACCGGCCGCTGCTTCCGCAAAGTCACTCTCAAAGGAAGCCGGTGGCGCGTCTGCTTATTGGTTTTTTCCGCCATAATTACTATAATTAGGAAGAACCATTTAAGTATTCGGATTTTCAGAAGCATTTTCAGGATATGCATTTTTGCATTCGGAAAGGAATATCACATGTATCAGATTGATTTTAATCACCCGATTTCCGTATATTTCTGCGGAATCGGCGGAATTTCCATGAGCGGCCTTGCAGAGATTCTCGCAAGCCGCGGATTCAGAGTGTCCGGCTCAGACCGTGCTTCCTCTGCGATCACAAAAGAGCTTGCCTCCCACGGCATTCAGGTTCTGATCGGCCAGAAGGCAGAGAACATCACGCCGGACCTTGATCTTATTGTCTTCACTGCAGCCATTCATCCGGACAATCCGGAATTCCAGAAGGCCAGAGAGCTGAATATTCCTCATCTTACAAGAGCTGAGCTCCTCGGAGAAATCATGCGCAATTACGGCTGCCCCGTAGCGATAGCAGGTACGCATGGCAAAACAACGACAACCTCCATGATTTCCGAAATTCTCCTTGGGGCAGAGGACGATCCCACGATTTCCGTGGGTGGAATTCTGAAATCCATTCACGGAAATGTGCGCGTAGGGCACTCGGATTACTTCGTTGCAGAGGCCTGCGAATACACCAACAGCTTTCTCTCTCTGCATCCGAAGATCGGTGTCATCCTTGATATCGATGCTGACCATTTGGACTTTTTCAAGGATCTGGACGACATCCGCAGTTCCTTCCGCAGATTTGCCGAGCTGATTCCGGAGGACGGAACCCTGATCATCAACAGCGACATTGAGAATTACAAAGAGCTGACGGACGGCCTGAAATGCCATGTCATCACCTATGGGAGCGACCGCACAAAGAGCGAATATTATCCCGTTAACATCCGTTATGACGAGGCTGCACACCCCACCTATACCTGCTGCCACCGCACAGCAACGGGCGGCCATACGCAGCTGATCCGCCTGCAGGTTCCCGGCTTGCACAATATCTATAATTCCATCGCTGCAGTAGCCGTCGCTGATCTGCTCGGCGTAGAACGTGAGCTGACCGGAAAAGCCCTTCTGAGCTTTGAGGGAACCGATCGCCGCTTCGAATACAAAGGAGAGATGAACGGCGTCACCATCATTGATGACTATGCACATCATCCGACGGAAATCCATGCAACCCTGGAAGCTGCAGAAAAGCTTCCTCACAACAGAATCTTCTGCATCTTCCAGCCGCATACCTATACCAGAACCAAAGCTCTGATGGACGAATTTGCAGAGGCTCTTTCCCAGAGTGACGTTGTCGTTCTGGCCGATATTTATGCGGCACGCGAAACCGACACCCTCGGCATCAGCTCCGCAACACTGGCAGACAGAATCCGTGCACTTGGCCACAACGAGGTATATTATTTCCCCTCCTTTGAAGAAATTGAAAACTTTATCCGGAAAAATTGCCAAAAGGGTGATTTGGTGATAACGATGGGGGCCGGAAATGTGACAGATATCGGGCCTTCTCTGCTTTTGCAGAACAAATGATCGAGAGTTATCCACATTATCCACATTTGGAAGTGTATAACTCCTGTGGATAACGGGGCGTGATATTTCGGTTTCCGTCTGTCTTATCCCCGTTGTCCGCAATTTCCACAAAATGATGCACTTTCCTCTGCTTCGTCCGGGCCCGATTTTTTCTGTTTAGTTTTACCATTTTGACTGTTCGAAGCAGATGCTATACTCTCCGGTATCCAAGATATCAATTTTATAAAATCTATGACTGCTGCACTGTCAACCGGGGGTGGAGAAGATGGGAGCTTTTGCCATTTATAACGATCATGCGGCTGATTCGACCGTTATTTCGAATCTTTTTATCGATGAATACATGAAGGATGCGAACGATGCGCAGATGAAGGTATACCTCTATCTTGTCCGCATGATGTCTGCCGGTCTTTCCACCAGCATCACAGACATTGCCGACCGCTTCAACCACACGGAAAAGGAAGTGGTTCGTTCGCTGCGCTTCTGGGAGCGCAAGGGCCTTCTTTCGTTTCAGACGGATTCTGCAGGAAATCTTACCGGAATCTGTCTCCGGGAGCCGCGGCCGGTTCCGGCGGCGAATGACCATCAGGTCATTTCCATTACCCCGATGATCTCTGCCGCAGCAGCCGGACCTGCTTTATCTTCTTCGAATGTCACCGCAGAGCAGATGGATGAATTTCAGAAGAAAACCGACAGCCGACAGCTGATTATGATTGTGGAGCAGTATATCGGAAAGCCGCTCTCTTCCAATGAAGCCAGAACCATCTATTTTATTTCCGAGCAGCTTCATTTTTCGGAGGAGCTGATTGACTATCTTGTGGAATACTGCGTCGGCCTCGGCAAGAAGGATTTCCGCTACATCGAAAAGGTGGCCCTGAACTGGGCGGAAGACGGCATTTCCACCGCCGCACAGGCACGGAAGGCTGTTTTGTCCGGCGGCCGCAGCAGCAAAAAGGGCGGGAAATCCGGAGCCCGTTCGTTCCAGGCCTTTGAGAAAACCTCCTACGATTTTGATGAGCTCGAGAAGCACCTTCTGAGCAACTGAGAAGAAAGGAGCATCCCTTGTCTCTTTCCAAGGAAGAATATGACAAACTGATGATGGAGTACGCAGGAAAGCGCGATGCTCACCGTCGCGAGCTTTCTCTCCGAAAATCCAGAGTCTACGCCAGAATTCCGGAATATCAGGAGCTGGATCGTCAGATTCCGGACCTTTCCTATGCTGCTCTGGAGGAAAAGCTGTCCGGAAAAGAGGCCTCTTTTTCTCTGAAGGAAAGACTTTCTTCCATTGCTGCGGAAAAGGCAAGACTTCTGAAGGAAGCGGGATTTCCTGCCGATTATCTGCAGCCGCATTATGACTGTCCCGACTGCAGGGACACCGGCTATATCGACAGCCGGAAATGCCATTGTCTTCGTCAGAAGGAGATCCGTATCCTGTACCAGCAGTCTCACCTGGATCGCCTGCTGCAGGACAATCGCTTTGACCTCATGTCGGCCTCCTATTATCAGGGAACTGACCTGGAGCGCTTCAAAAAGGCTGTACAGGCCTGCAGGAAGTTTTTGAAAGATTTTAATTCCGACTATGAAAATCTCTTTTTCTATGGTACAGTCGGTACCGGTAAATCCTTCCTGTCCATTTGTACGGCCGGCGAACTGCTGAAAGAAGGGCATTCCGTGCTTTATTTCAGCTCCTCGTCATTATTTGATACCATCTCGTCCTGCATATTCCGACAGGATAATAAGGCAGAATATCACAGCTTTCTGGAGGATCTGTATGGCTGTGAAGTTCTTGTCATAGATGATCTCGGCACAGAGATGACCAATAATTTTGTTGCGGCACAACTGTTCTCCCTCCTGAATGAGCGGGACCTTCGCAGAAGGGCTACCATCATTTCCACCAATCTCTCGCTTCCGGAGCTTCGAGACCGTTATTCCGATCGAATTTTTTCCCGAATCACAAGCAGCTACACCATTCTGAAGCTGACGGGGCCTGACATTCGTGTCGCCAGAAAAATGAGAAAAGTGTAAGGAAGACCGCATGGATTCTGCGGCGGAAAGGGTAAAATGGAGCAGATTAAAAAGCATGACAAGAGAAATCTGGAATCTATTCCGGTAGGTTCTCTGGGCCTGGTTCCCGTAACCGGCTGTGAGGATATGGGAAAGGAAATTGATTATTTCCTGACACAGTGGCGCGCAGAACGCGAAAGCGAGCACAAGAACAGTCTTGCCTTTGCAGGTTATCAGCGTCCCACCTATATCGTGAACGTGGATCTTCCCCGCTTCGGCACCGGCGAAGGAAAGGGTGTCATGAAGCAGTCCGTCCGCGGCATGGATCTCTACCTTCTCGTAGATGTCGTAAATTACAGCAAGACCTACCGCATGTTCGGTGAAACGAATCACATGTCTCCCGATGACCACTATGC
>HF986557.1:39409-60687 GCA_000431495.1 Firmicutes bacterium CAG:791
CCTTTCACGCCCTCGCCGGCAAGGCCCGCCGCATCACGGTCATCATGCCCTATCTGTATGAGGGCCGCCAGCATAAGCGTTCCATGCGCGAATCCCTCGACTGTGCGCTTGCTCTTCAGGAGCTGGTTCACATGGGTGTGGATAACATCATTACCTTCGATGCCCACGACCCCCGCGTACAGAATGCAATCCCGTTATCCGGCTTCGACACCGTGCAGCCTGCTTACCAGTTTATCAAAGGACTCCTCCGCCATGTGGACGGACTTCACATCGATGCCCGCCATATGATGGTCATCAGCCCGGATGAAGGCGGCATGAAGCGTGCCGTATACATCGCCAACGTATTAGGCCTCGACATGGGTATGTTCTACAAGAGAAGAGACTATACAAGAGTAGTGGACGGCCGCAATCCGATTCTGGCCCACGAATTCCTTGGCTCCTCCGTTGAGGGCAAGGACATGATCATCATCGATGACATGATTTCCTCCGGTGAGAGTGTGCTCGAGGTCGCAAGAGGTTTGAAGGAACGCAAAGCCGGACGTATTTTTGTATTCTCGACCTTCGGTCTGTTTACCAGCGGTCTTGAAAAATTTAATCAGGCTTACCGCGATGGACTGATCGACCGGGTTCTGACTACAAACCTGATTTATCAGTCTCCCGAGCTTCTGGAGTGCCCCTGGTACATCAGCTGCAGCATGAGCAAATACATTGCCTACATCATTGATACGCTCAATCATGACAGCTCCATCTCGGATCTCCTGGATCCCTCCGCAAGAATTCAGAAGATTGTAAATCGCTACAACGAGAACGGTCTGCATATCAACGAATAATACAATGCTGTAAGACGAAACGTGTGTTGCAAGGCACGACGTGCAAAAAGACCCCCGGATTTTCCGGAGGTCTTTTTGCTTCTTATTCTGCTTCTGTCAGCGCCTTCGATCACATTTGCTTCGGTCAGCCTGCCGGAATATAACTCAGAAACCGGTTTCCGGCTGCTGCAAAATTCTCTCTTGCCGTTTCCAGATCCATCAGATGAACACTTCCCGCCGCAGGGTCATAGATTTCGATATTTTCCGGTCCATATCCTATGATCAGTATGGTTTCTCCGCCATCCGTTTCTGCATAAACCGCCTGATGCATTCCCACATAATAGAGTACCTCATCCAGACTGCAGCCGAAGAGGTTCAGTACCTCGTAATCCTTCAGTTCTTCCTGCAGAATCTCCAATGATGTCTTTCCCTGGTCCAGGAGTCCTGCTACATCTGCGGAAATATTTTCTGCTGACAGAATCGCCTTCAGGCACATTTCCCTGCTGTCCAAAAGGGCAGTACCCTCCTCCATGGATGTCAGCGCATCAATTTCACTTCGTTCCGGACGCCGCTTTCTCCAAAGATACCTTCCCTGTTCATTCACAACCACGCCGCTTCGTTCAGCACCGGCTGTTTCGATGGCTGACGTCAGATCATATTCACAGCCCAGGAACTCTTTACTGCTGTATACATAATAACAATGTGTCGATTGGATTCCGGAATCCGCATCCTTCTCCTCTGCGGTACCTCGCGGCAACAGCTCCCGTGATCCTTCGTACAGAATTTCCTGCGGCCGGATATAATGGCAGGATTCCCAGTCGCTCTCCCCCGTCTGAATCTGAACCACCATACCAGATGCGGCACTGCTCTTTGTCCGAACCAGCGCTGTCTTGTCTTCGGTTGCACCGCTCAGGATTTCATCATCCGGTGCAGGAACATAAGATGCTTCCCCATCCTGTGCCTTCTGCACCCGTGTCAGAACCAGCTGGCTTTCACGCACCTCACAGGAAAGGACATAATAGCCGTCCTGATGGTAATCCTCCAGTACATTTTGCTCCGGGTCCACAATGTAAATGTGATCCATCGGTTCTACCGTAATTCCGGAAGCATCGGTGATAAGATCCCTGGATGCTGCAGTTCCATACACAAGATCTTCTCCAAGAAAGCCAAGCGGTATCGCACGTTTTCCGGAGGGCGCTTCGAGCCTGCTCTGTACCTGCCCGTTCAGATTCACCAGAAGAATGGCGCCGCTTGGCTCTCCTTCCGTCATTTCCTCCATGGCAATCATTTCTCCGCTCTTTGAGATCACAAATCGCCTGCTTGCCAGATTCGATTCCAGCTTCCGGATACTGCAGGAATTAACATTCACTTCATACAGTGTGTCGTAAAGAAACAGATAAAGGCTTCCCTTGTCCCTGTCATAATAAGACAGTTTTCCGACCAGATTGTTCAGGAGATCCCACGAGCCGTCATAGGGCACAAAAACCTTTTCTTCCAGCGTATGATATTCCCCGCTGTAATGATAAAAGGAAACTCCCATCTTTCCTTCGTGCCGCCCACAGTTCATATAACCGTAAACCAGAAAATCGACACTTCCATCTTCCATGACATCCAGAATCCGGATTCCATGATCCGCACGCGTTTCCCGCTCTCCGGTATCTCCGGCTTCATCGAAGCCAAAGATATAAACCAGAAGGTCCTCGGAAAGTGAGACCTCGTATAACCGGCCGTCATGAACAAAGGCGGTAACGCTTCTCTTTTTGCTCTGCGTGACGTCTGTATTCTTATCCGCAATCCCAAGCTGCAGATATCCGTCCTCTCCTTCCGGATTCTGCGGGTCAAAATCCTCGGAAACTGTCCGTTCAAAATCCATCAGATAGAACCGGTCGGTTCCCATGCGAAGCTCATAATATTCTTCACAGCGATACAGCTTCTGCTTTCCCTCTTCCGTCTGTGAAGCCACATAATAGGTTCCCCGGATTCCGTAAATTCCCGACTGATAGTCCGTCAGTGAAAATACCGGCTTCGTCACTTCAGAGGGTGACAAATCTCCCCATGTCACCTGATCAGCACTGCTGTAAAGTGTAACCTTTGACAGCGAGCTTCCCGATACGCTGTCATCCGGCTCCAGATAGGTCAGAAGAAAATCATCCGCGGTCTTATCAAAGGTTTTCTCATGAAAGGTCTCCGCAAATGCGATGGCAGCTTCTGCCTCCTCCTGATCCCCGGAATCTGCCGAGTAATAAAAGCGCGTATAATACCGTATGTTTTCCGCATCTTCCGTGGAAAGAAGGAGCACCAGCATATATTCCGTATCCGGCTGAACCAGATTGGTAAACGACAGCACCCCCGTCGAGGTTCCTTCGCCTGCATCCTGAATTTCCACATCCTGCTTCTCAATCAGGCGCTGTCCGGTAACATCTCTGACCTCTGCTGAAACCGAGAGGAGCTCTGTATCATAACGGCTGATTCGGATTCGGATGGTCCTGTCAGAGGCAATTGGTGTTAACACCGGCCGCATTTTCCCGGGATCCTGATCTCCGGTCATTCCGTAAAGGGCATTAAAAACAGTACTGCCGGTATCCATCGATACTACCGGCAGTACTGCACCAGACATCTTGGTCGTAGTCTGTGTACTGCTTCCTTTGGAAAAGACTTCCATCAGAACAAAGGAAACACAGAATAGAACAAAAGCATATATGATTCTATAAATGGTATTGCGCATAAATTACTTTTTCGCTGCATCGAGGCGGATCAGCGCACGATAAAGCTTGGCTTCCATGCGAACCCGTTCCTGTTTGGAAAGATTGGCATCCTTCAGCTTCTCTTCTGCGCGTTCCCGTGCACGGCTTGCTCTGTCTACGTCGATCTCATCTTCCCACTCCCAGGTTGTCGGAAGAACGCGGCAGGAGCCATTCATCATGGAAATCATTCCGCCGATACAGGCCGCCGAGCGTTTGGAGTTATCCTCCATCGTAATCTCGGCCGTTCCCATACCGATTGCGGTGCAGTAATTTGTATGTCTGGCAAGGATCGCCACATCGCCATCAATCGTGCGCAGCTTGATCCTCTGCACTTCTCCGTCATATTCCAGACCGTCCAGAGAGACGACCTGCATAGGGAAGGTTGACATATTTTATCCTTTCTTCAGGTTATGACAGTCCGTGAGCTGCGATCCCGAGCAAAGATCTGCATCTTATGCCTGCTTAGCCTTCTGGAATACATCATCAATCGTTCCGGCCATCAGGAATGCACTCTCAGGAAGATCATCACATTCGCCGTCAAGAATCATCTTAAACCCACGGATCGTTTCTTTCAACGGCACATACGTTCCCGGAATGCCGGTGAACTGTTCTGCAACAGAGAAGCTCTGCGACAGGAAGTTCTGAATCTTACGGGCACGGTAAACTGCCTTCTTGTCTTCATCCGAAAGCTCATCCATACCCATGATTGCAATGATATCCTGAAGCTCGCGGTAACGCTGCAGTACCTGCTGTACGCCTCTTGCCACAGCATAATGCTCTTCTCCGACAATCTCGGGAGAAAGAATCCGGCTCGTGGAATCCAGCGGATCCACTGCGGGATAAATACCGCGGCTGGCAATCTCACGCGACAAAACAGTCGTTGCATCCAGATGTGTGAAGGTTGTTGCAGGAGCCGGGTCTGTAAGGTCATCTGCAGGGACGTAAACAGCCTGAACCGATGTGATGGAGCCCTTCTTGGTCGATGTGATTCTCTCCTGAAGAGCGCCCATCTCCGTTGCCAGCGTCGGCTGGTAACCAACGGCGGAGGGCATACGGCCAAGCAGTGCCGATACCTCGGAGCCCGCCTGTGTAAAACGGAAGATGTTATCGATGAACAGAAGCACGTCCTGATTCTTCACATCGCGGAAATACTCTGCCATGGTCAGTCCCGAAAGACCGACACGCATTCTTGCTCCCGGCGGCTCATTCATCTGACCGTAAACCAATGCGGTCTTATCCAGAACGCCGGATTCCTTCATTTCACCATACAGGTCATTTCCCTCACGGGTTCTTTCACCAACACCGGTGAAGACGGAAATACCGCCATGTGCCGTTGCTACATTATGGATCAGCTCCATAATAAGGACGGTTTTTCCTACACCTGCACCGCCGAACAATCCGATTTTACCGCCCTTTGCATAGGGGCAGATCAGATCAACGACCTTAATTCCTGTCTCAAAAATCTCCTGTGCAGGAACCTGTTCCTCAAAGGAGGGCGCGGGACGATGGATCGACCATCTCTCCTGCGTCTCCGGTTCCGGCATGTTGTCAACCGGCTCTCCCAGAAGGTTAAAGACGCGGCCAAGGCATCCATCACCAACCGGGACCGAAATCGGTGCTCCGGTATCCACAGCCTCTGCACCTCTTGCCAGTCCGTCCGTCGAACTCATGGCAATGCAGCGAACGACATCATCTCCGATCTGCTGCGCCACCTCGGCGACCAGTTTCCGTTCCCCGACAGAAAGCTCAATGGCATTGTTCAGCTCCGGCAGCTCGCCTTCCGCGAACCGGATATCCAGAACAGGGCCCGTGACCTGTATCACCTTTCCTTTGTGTTGTTCACTCATTTCCTGTTATCCTTTCCCAGTCAGAAAATGTCCGTCTGTCTGCTATGCTCCCTCAGCACCGGCAACGATCTCCGTGATTTCCTGCGTAATGCTTGCCTGCCGAGCCCGGTTGTAATTCAGGCTAAGCGTATCAATCATTTCTTCCGCATTGTCTGTTGCCGCTTCCATTGCGGTTCTGCGAGCCGCCAGCTCACTGGCAACGGAAACATTAATGCTGGAATACAGGAGTCCTGCCAGATAATCCGGCACAATCGCATCAAATACGGTCTCCGAGTCCGGCTCATATAAAATCAGATTTTTCGAGCCTTCCGGTTTTCCTGCATCTTCAGCCTTCTTCTCTGCACCTGACGCACCGGAAGGGCTCTTTCCGGTTTCCGCCAGACGGTTTCCTTCCGGCTTTGTAAAGTCCGAAAGCGGGAGCATCGAAGTTACCCCCGGAGTCTGCGTCATCATGGAAACAAAATCCGTGTAGCACATACTGATGTGCCCGAATGTTCCCTTTGCGTATTCCTCGCAGATCAGTCTCGAAATTTCGAAGCAGTCAGACGCCCCGATCGAAGCCACTTCCGCAAAGGCCTCGGTTAAAATCGGCGTCTTCTTATGATGAAAATAATCCACTGACTTCTTTCCGATCGGAAGAACCGTATAATCCTGTCCCTTTGTCTCCTCCACCATAAAAATCCTGTCCCTTTGTCTCCTCCTCCATAAATTTGAAGAGGTTTGCATTATAGCCGCCGGCCAGACCGCGGTCTCCCGCAATGACAATGTACAGCCACTTGTCATTCTTGCCGGCTTTGGTATAACGCGACTGGAATTCCGTATTGCTCCATGCAATATCCGTCAGTGTTCCGTGCAGTGCTTCAAAGTATGGCTTACTCTGATCTGCCTTCTGTTTTGCTTTGCGAAGCTTGGATGCCGCCACCAGCTGCATTGCCTTGGTGATCTGCATGGTGTTCTGAACGCTCTTGATCCGCAGCTTCACGGCTTTCATATTCGCAGCAGCCATATGTTCACCTTTCATTCATCCGCGGGCCTTTTCGGACCCGCGGCCTGTTTCCTTATCTCCCAATGCTGCTCAGGCTGTAACCTTTGCAGAGAGGAAATCCCTGGTATAGACCTCCAGTGCCTTCTTAAGATGCTCCTCCGTATCTGCCTCCAGCTTCCCGGTGCTTCGGATGGCATCCATTGCTGCAATTCCGTCAGCGTCCTGATCCAGACGAAGATACAGCCCCTTTTCATATTCCGCAACATCCGCAACCGGAACCTCACTCAGGACATTCTTGGTAACGGCATAGAGAATTGCAACCTGCTTCTCTACCGGAACCGGCGAAGAATTCTTCTGCTTCAGCACTTCAACAATGCGGGCACCCTGATCCAGTCGATCCTTGGTATCCTTATCCAGATCCGAGCCGAACTGGGCAAAGCTCTGAAGCTCACGATACTGCGAGTACACCAGCTTCAAAGTACCTGCCACCTTCTTCATGGCCTTAATCTGCGCATTTCCTCCGACTCGGGAAACCGAAATACCCGGGTTTACCGCCGGCATGATTCCGGAGTGGAAAAGCTCGGTCTCCAGGAAGATCTGACCATCCGTAATCGAAATGACATTCGTCGGAATGTAAGCCGAAACATCGCCTGCCTGAGTCTCAATGATCGGCAGGGCCGTAAGCGATCCGCCTCCCTTTTCCGCGGAAAGCTTGGCTGCACGCTCAAGAAGTCTTGAATGAAGATAGAAAACATCTCCCGGATAAGCCTCACGTCCCGGCGGGCGCCGGATCAGAAGGGAAAGTGCACGATATGCAACCGCATGCTTGGACAGATCGTCATATACGATCAGAACATGCTTCCCCTTGTTCATGAAATACTCACCCATAGCACAGCCTGCATAGGGTGCAATATACTGCAGCGGAGACGGCTCTGATGCAGTCGCTGCAACAACAATGGAATACTCCATTGCTCCGCTCTTTTTCAGCTGCTCTACCAGATTGGTTACCGTCGATCTCTTCTGACCGATGGCAACATAGATGCAGATGACATCCTTTCCCTTCTGGTTGATGATCGTATCCATTGCGATCGTTGTCTTACCGGTCTGGCGGTCTCCGATGATCAGCTCACGCTGTCCTCTTCCGATCGGAATCATCGAATCAATTGCCTTGATTCCGGTCTGAAGCGGCTCCTTAACCGGCTGTCTGTCCAGAATGCCGGGGGCCGGAGACTCTACCGGACGAAATTCACTGCTTTCAATCGGGCCTGCACCGTCAATCGGCTGACCGATTGCGTTCACGACACGGCCAATCATGGCATCGCCCACAGGAACCGATACAACACGTCCGGTTCTCTTGACTGTCTGTCCCTCACTGATTCCGACATCGTCACCGAACAGAACCGTAGATACGCTGGTCTCTTCGAGGTTCTGCGCCATTCCGTAGGTGCCGTTCTCAAATTCCAGCAATTCGCCGGATACACAGTTCACCAGACCGCTGACACGGGAAATTCCGTCTCCAACCGTCAGAACCGTACCGGTTTCATTCTGAATGATCGCATTCTGATAGTACTTGATCTGACTGCGAATCACCTCGGATATTTTTTCAGGTTTCAGTTCCATTCAAACCACATCCTTTTTGTTTTTACTCTGCTTGTCGTCTGCTCCGCTTTCAGGAATGTCACAGTACGGTTTCGTCCAGCCTTCTTCTCAGATCAGAAAGCCGTCCCCTGACCGTTCCGTCGTACAGTTTTCCTTCCATCTCTACGCGTATGCCGCCAAGAATCTGCGGATTCGTCCGAACGTTCAGAATTACCTTCTTTCCGCTCATTTCTTCCAGACGTTTTCTCAGCTTCTCCTGTCTCTGCGGATCCAGATCCACAGCACTGACAACGCTTGCTTCCGTGATTCCATGCGCCTCGTTGTAAAGCCCGCGGTAGCACTTTTCACAGGCACGGAAATCGCGGAGAAGTCCCCGTTCCGTCAGGATCTTAAGAAAACTCAGCAGATACGGGTGCACCGCATCTCCAAAGGCCTGGTCCAGAAGTCCCAGACGCTCTTTCTTTGGGATGGAAGGCTCCAGAAGCAGCCGGATATAATCCGGATTTTCCGTGAAAAGCCCCTGTACCGCTTCCATTTCCTCCATGATCATTTCCGACAGATCTTCGGAAGCAGCGAGGTCATACAGGCTTTTTCCGTATAGACTCCCGGTGTTCGTCATGTTGCCTCTCCTACCTTATCCAGGAATTCATCGATCAGCTTCTGATGATCCTCTTCCCGGATCTCCTTTTCAACGACCTTTCCTGCGATGTCCATGGCAAGTCCGCCGATCTCATCCTTGGCTTCGTTGATGGCTTTTTTCTTTTCCTGTGCGATATCTGCTTCCGCACGGGACCGGATTCCTGCAGCCTGCTGCTCTGCATTCCGGATGGTCTGATCTGCCTTGGCCTGTGCCTCCTTCTGCGCATTCTGCAGAATGACGGCAGCCTCGCTCCTTGCCTCGGCAAGACTGCTCTCATACTCTGTTTTCAGGCCGTCTGCCTCTTCCCGCGCTGCCCGTGCCTGCGTCAGTTCCTTTTCTGACAGGGCCTGCCGTTGCTCAAGAATCCTGTTGATCGGTTTAAACAGAAACTTTTTCACCAGCAGCATGGTCAGAAACAGGTTCAGGATCGTTGCGATAAAAGTCCATGGAACAATCGTAACGAGACTTTGTGTTTCCATAACCGCTCCTTTCGCCGCCGATTACTTCAGATAGTTCATGAACATTCCGGGCGCCACAAAGATCAGAAGAAGGCCGGTTACGAATCCGTAGATACCGGTGGTCTCGGCAATTGCGCAGCCAAGCAGCATTGTACTGGTGACATCACTCTTGCACTCCGGCTGTCTTCCGAACCCCTCCCGCGCCTTTGCCACCGCATTTCCGATCGCCTCCAGCGCCTTTGCAACCGCATTTCCTTCACCGATACCAGGTCCGATACCTGCAATCAGTGCACATCCGGCTCCGATTCCGCATCCTGCCAGTGCAATACCTCTTGCCAACAGCTGAAAATCTCCCATGTTATACCTCCTGTACTTATAAGTTTAGGGTGATAAAGATTTTTATGCTCACCGGGTTTTGCAAAAGCAAAAGCCCAGGGTGTTACCGTTTTCCCGCCGCGATTTATTCCTCCGCAGCATTTGCAATGTACATGACCGTCAGCATGCAGAAAATAAATGCCTGCATGAATCCGGTAAACCAGTCAAAATACAAGGATGAGATGGCCGGAATACCGACAGACAGAATCGGGATCTGGGAAAGTACCTTCCCGACCGCTCCCGGAATCAGTCCGAGAAGAGCGGAAGATGCAAGTGCCAGTGCCCAGTAAATCAGTCCGTCAATGACCACACCGGAAAGAATATTGCCGAAATGACGGCAGGCCATTGAAACCGGAGTTGCCAGCTCAGAAAGAACGTTAAACGGTGTCATGACCGCAATCGGCTGAGTATACCCCTTCAGATATCCGCCCAGTCCGCTGGTCTTAATCTTCGTTGCGGTAATCATAATGAATACGACAACTGCCCAGGCTGCTTCCGTAGAAAGATCGGCGGTCGGGCTCCAGACGCCCACCAGACAGATGAGGTTGGAAATAATACTCGTAGAGAACAACGCCGCAATGAACGGAATCAATGCATCAAACTTCGTGCCGCCCGTATTGTTGCGGACAAAGTTCGTGCTCAGCTCCACCAGCCATTCAGCCACCGCCTGTCGCTTCGTAATATGCTCCACCTTCAGATCATGTGTGAGGAACAGGCACAGTGCCAATATGATTCCCATCACGACCCAGGAAACAACCAGTGTTTCACTGATCAGAAAATCGCCGAGAACCGGGATTCCCGTGGGGATCCTCGCGAAGATTTTTGCGCCTTCAATCGAAAATTCCATAGAATCGTATCACCTCTCTTTTTCTGTTGGATCTGCTTCTTCTGCAGCCTTTTCCTTCGCCCGCATCTTCTTGTAATCAGCCACGCCTTTCCCGCGAATCAGTGCTCCCGGAATCAGCAGCGGAAGAATTCCTGCCACGAAATTCAGCCCCGGAATCACAATGACCAGAACCACAAACAGCAGCTGTCCCAGTGTGCGGTAGCGATAGCTCAGCGTCATCCTGCGCTTTGCATTGTCGTAATTATCATCGGCTGCCGCTTTCTCGGCAACCAGTGCCATCAGAAAAAAGTTTCCTGCCGCAACAGCGCATCCAAGTACTCCGCTGATTACGACACCTGCATCGAACGGAACCTGCGGAATCACCAGATGCAGAAGCAGAAAAGCAAGAAGCATAACAGCCGAAGCCGCTGCCGTTCCTTTCGCGACAAACTTTGTGGATTCCTGCACCGCAGCGGATAACTTCATTCCTTCTTCTGTCTCCCTTTTCTGAACTTCTTAATAATGCCGGTTAAAGGCCGTTTTATGGGTTTCTTTCCCGCTCTTCTTCACTGCAGACAGATAAACCTTATATGCAGTCATAAAGGACGAGCCAAGTCCGAGAACAAATCCCGGCAGATAAACCCAACTGCCAAGCCCAAGTTTCGAGGTCAGAAGATAACACCCTGCAAGACACATCAGAATCGGAGTAACAAGAGAAACTCCGAACTGCCCGATCAGGGACAGGTTCCTCATGAATCTTGAAAGATCCCTCATGGTACCAGCCTTTTCCCTTCTGCTCCTGCAGATGCATCTGACTTGACAAAACCGTTTTCGTTACAGTATCCAAAACTGACAGGTCACTATTCCGAATTAAATCTGATGATACACTTATTTCTCTGTCTGTGCAATGAAAGAAATTGCAAAAATAGACAAGTCCAAAGGAAATGGCCTTCCTCAATCATAGCGTTTTGCACAGTTTGAGCTGCAAACGAAAAAAAGCAGCGAAACTTCGTGTTTTCGCCGCTTTCTCCAGGTTCATTATCCTTTTCACATGATGGTGCTCAGTAAAAAATATGTCCGCCGATTCTGTACTTCGGTTCAATCTGCGGGATCGGTGTCCGGAAAAACAGACAGTCGCCGACCGTTGTCTGTCCTGCCATGGCTGCATCTGCCGCCTGATAGCAGGAATCCGTTGCCCGGTTTTCCGACAGCGCAAGTGCAAGCCGTCCGGTCATGGCAGGTTCAAACTGCCATCTCTGGTAAATGACCTCCGATACCGTCCCCGGAAAGGCTCCTGACTTTACCCGGTTCAACACAACAGCGCCAACCGCGACCTGACCCTCATACGGCTCTCCGCCCGCCTCGCAGTAGATCAGATTCGCAAGAAGATATCGGTCCTGATCCGCAAAGCTGATATCGGAGAGATTGCGCCATACCGATGCATTCGACAGCTCCTGCAGGCGTCTTTCCTCTGCAAGCTGCTTCTCCAGCGCAGACACGGTTGCATTCTGTGAATCCAGCTGATCCTGAAGCGCATCCACCGCGTCCTGGGCCGAGGAAATCTGCGCATTTGCGGAGTTCAGAGAACCGGCCGTCTGCGTCAGAAGTCCTGTCACCTGTCCAGCCTTATTGTTTGCTTCGCTTCTGAGGTCCTCCAGCTCATCCTGCTGCTTCTCAAGAGCTTCCTGCTCCTGCTCCAGCGCCTGCTTGTGCTGCTGAATTTCCTTTGCGGTTTCCTTATATTTTTCCAGAGTCTTTGTATCGTAGTCATTCAGCTGCTTAATGTAGCTGCTTTTATTCAGCAGATCCCCATAGGACCCGGAGTGAAGCAGAATTTCCAGATAAAAGCGGTTTCCGCGCTCATACAGAAACTGAATTCTCTTCTTCATCGCAGCATACTGCTCTTCCTGTGTCTGAACCGCTTCCTCCAGCTCTTTCTCAGTCTGTGAAATCTCCTCCTGCTTCGCCGAGATCTCTCCCTGCTTATCATTGATCTTTGCCGATAATTCCGCCAGATTTGAAGTAATACCGCTCAGCTGCGAATTCAGATTGCTCCACTGTTCGGAAAGATCGCTTTTCGTATCATTCAGAGCATCCAGCGCATCCTTATTCTCACCGATCGCCTGCCGGGTCTCATTTGCCTCCTGTCTTGCCTTATCCAATGCCTGTTGGGTTTCCTGTGTAGCATACACCTGCAGGGAACCGGCCATGACAGACACCACAAGTACTCCAGAGAGGACACTACCTCCCCGGAGAAATTTGCGGAATAGCTCTGTGCAGTTTCTGAAGCAGAATTTTGAGTTTGGCTGTTTGTGAATGATCATAAATTATCGGTCAGAATTCTGACCGCTGCAGCCGCCATGCTCACACCGACAGTTCGATGCGGCGGCCGGTTGCCTGATACTGCTCATAGATCACACCGGCAGCATCAAACATGCGCTTGCTGGCAATATTGGAGTCTGTGCCGGCATACTTATCGCTCTTGTAAATAACCTTACGGATCCCTGCCTGAATGATGGCCTTGGCACATTCATTGCAGGGAAACAGGGATACATACAGTGTGGAATTCTCCAGTGAACCGCCGCGATAATTCAGGATGGCGTTCAGTTCGCTATGTGTCACATACGGATACTTCGTCATCAGCACTGCTCCGTCACGATCCCAGGGAAACTGGTCATCATCGCAGCCGGACGGCATGCCATTGTAGCCGATGGAGAGAATCTTGTGTTCTCTGCTCACAATGCAGGAGCCAACCTGTGTGTTCGGATCCTTGGACCTCATGCCCGCAAGATCCGCTACTCCCATAAAATACTCATCCCAGGAAATATAGTCCGCTCTCTTTGATGACATACGAACCTCTCCGTTTTTATTTCGTGCCGAAAATACGATCGCCTGCATCGCCGAGGCCGGGAACAATATAGCAGTGCTCGTTCAGATGATCATCCATTGCACCGATGTAGAGATCTACATCAGGATGAGCTTCTGTAAAGGCCTTTACGCCTTCCGGAGCTGCGATGATGCAGAGGAAATGAATTTTTGTGCATCCGTGCTTCTTCAGCTGGGTTACCGCATCAATCGAAGAGCCGCCCGTTGCCAGCATGGGATCTACGACGAAAACCTCACGATCCGCACAATCTGCCGGAAGCTTGCAGTAATACTCTACCGGCTTCAAAGTCTCAGGATCACGATACATGCCGATGTGTCCGACCTTTGCTGCAGGAATCATCTTCAGCATTCCGTCCACCATGCCAAGACCCGCGCGAAGAATCGGAACAACCGCCAGCTTCTTACCCTTCAGCTGCTTGGCCGTGCAGTGTGCTACGGGGGTATCAATTTCCACATCCTCCAGCTCCAGGTCGCGGGTTGCCTCATAGCAGATCAGCATTGCAATCTCGCCTACGGTCTCACGAAATGCCTTGGTTCCTGTTGTTCTTCTGCGGATAAATCCGATCTTGTGCTGAATCAGCGGGTGATCCATTACTACTACTTTTGCCATTTTTCTCCTCGATTCTGCGCCCTTGCGCGTTTAATGCAGCCGCAAAGCGGCATGTACATGCTTTGTTTTTACTGCTTTTCCTCATATTCTGCAATCTTTGCGATGCGTCTTGCATGCCGTTCTTCTCTGGAAAAAGCCGTGGAAAGGAACGTATCGACCACATCCATGGCCACATTTTCTCCGATGACGCCCGCACCGATGGCAAGCACATTGGCATCATTATGAAGTCTTGTAAGACGCGCCGTTGTAACATCATGACAGAGTGCGCACCGGATTCCGGAAATCTTATTTGCTGTAATGGAAACGCCGATTCCGGTCGTGCAGATCACAATTCCCTTCTCCGCTTCCCCCGAAGCGACGGCCTTGGCCGCAGGGCCTGCAAAATCAGGATAGTCGCAGGATGCCTTGTCCCTGGTTCCAAAATCCCTGACTTCATATCCCTTGTCTTCCAGATGGCGAATGACAGCGGTCTTCAGATCCAGACCCCCGTGATCGCTTGCAATTGCTATGATCATTTTCTGTTCCCCCTTTTCTTCCGCTTTTCGCGGCACCTTGCATTTCGTAATACACCGGAATCTGTATCCGCCTTATACCTGAATGATCTTCTGCCCGGCAGCCTTCATCAGGCGGTTCATAATTGCCATGCCAAAGCCGCCCTGCGCAGCTGTCTTTCCGGAAACGTCTCCGATTTCCTGATCCCGGAAGGACTCTGAATACATTACCGTGCATTTCTCATCATCAAATTCCCGCAGAATCCGGAAAAGCTCTCTCGCAATCTCGTCTTCATCCCGCCGGCTTCCTGCGCTTTTGACACAGTCTGCACGATACAATCCCCTTGTCTCATCTGTGCAGATGACTCCTGTGCGCTCCCCTGCTTCCTTGGCCTCTTCCAGTTTGCCGTTGATATATGCTGCAACCTTTTCCGGTTCTCCCTCAACAATCGTCAGATCTCCCTTCGGCGCATAGTGACGATATTTCATTCCGGGAGCCTTTGGCTTTTCCTTGGAATCCGCTGACAGAATGGTCCGATCCACCTCCACGCTTCCAAGCACCTCGGAGAGCATGTTCTGCGTGATATAGCCGGGTCTCAGAATCGTAGGCTCCTTCTCCGTAAGATCGATAATTGTGGATTCCAGGCCGATTCCCACCTCGCCGCCATCAATGATCATATCCACGCGGCCATCCAGATCCTCCTTACAGTATAACGCAATTGTAGGGGAAGGTCTTCCGGACTTATTGGCCGAAGGAGCAGCAATATATCCGCCCTCTGCGTCAATCAGAGCCTGTGCAATCCGGTTGCTCGGAAAACGAATTGCTACCGTATCCAGGCCTCCGGTTGTTGCATAGGGAACCTTTTCATTCTTGCGGAAAATCATTGTCAGAGGTCCCGGCCAGAATGCCTTTGCAAGCTTGATTGCCGCTTCCGGCATTTCCTTCACGATAGGCGGGATATCCTCCAGCCGGCATACATGTACGATCAGGGGATTGTCCGAGGGTCTTCCCTTTGCTGCATAAATCTTGCGGGAGGATTCCGGATTCAGTGCATCTCCGCCAAGTCCGTACACGGTCTCTGTCGGAAACGCCACCAGACCTCCGTCCTTCAAAATCTGACCTGCCCGCTCAATTGCGGCCTCGTCAATTTCTTCCTCTGTCATGGAAACATACTGCGTAATCACTTCAAAATCACCTTCTCATTCCTTCAAAACGGCATCTCGAATTTTCTCGCTTCGCTCGAAAACTCTCGATGTCGGATATTCATCCGATAGCCCATCTCGGAAAAGGCTTTCTGCAAGCGAGCTTGCGAAAGCCTTTTCCGAGATGGGCTGCCGTTCTGAATTATTGGTTCATATAGTTACTGATGGTATCCCAGACGTCGGCGGGTTTAAAAAGCAAGGGGCCATTCCCCCCACACTTTTACTGCAGGCGCCATTCCGCAACACCTTTTATGCCAAAGCTTTGCATCACATCCAGCTTCTGCTGAATGGACTGTGCATCCTCCACCCAGATCTGGATCTTCCTGCCGTCTTCGGTCGTTTCCGCATAGTTCTGTCCGGCGTCGGCACTCCAGTTCACAGACATTCCATGAGCCTGAATGTAATCCTGTATGTCCTGCATGCCAAGAGCTTTTGAGCTAACCTGACCGCCATCTGTCTCCCAGACTCTGCTGTAGAAGGGAATCGCATTGATCAGTCGGTCTTTGGCAATTCCATCGTTCAGGGCCATCTGAATGCCCTGTGTCACGTAGGAAATCGATGCGACGCTTCCTGCTTCCTGACTGCCGGCATAATGCTCGTCATATCCCATAATTACAATGTAATCTGCAAAGACTCCCTGCTCGTCCAGGTGATAATGGGAATTGAACGAGAAATTCGGATAGGTATCCACCGAAAGTATGATTCCCGCATTCCTGCAGGCAATGGAAAGCTCTCTGATAAATTCTATATAATCTTCGCCGTTTTCCTCCGGAATCAGCTCAAAGTCCACGTTGATTCCATCAAACCCATAGGTTTTTGCTTCATCCGTCAGCTGAGAGATCAAATTCGTTCTGGCGTCCAGTGTCGTCAGGAATGTGTGATTATCAAGCTGCTGAAGAGAGGATGAATTGATGTTGTCCACAACAGCCCACACCTGACACCCCATGCTGTGTGCCTGGTTTACATACTCCTGTGTTGCCGCCTTCTCCACATTTCCATCGTTATCGCTAACCCAGTACCAGGTCGGTGCCACGATATTCACGGTTTTGGTCTGAGCCATGTACGAGGTCAGGGTTACATTTCCCTGTGATCCCCAGACATTGTGGAAGGCCATGTTGATTTTTCCGTCAAAGGTAAGATGCGTAACCTCCGGCTCTGTGTAGTCCGCAACTGCCGTCATTGTCTGCGTCTGAATGTCCGAAAGACGCCGATTCTCTACGTAGCCGATGACGGAATCCTCTGATTTCACCTTGGACCAGGTGTCCATCTGTTCCAGAACCGTTACCTTCGCTCCTTTTTCAAGCTGCTCCATGACAGGGCTCTTGATTCCTCCTGACGTACGGATCTGCGTCTTACGGCTTATCGTTGCAACCGTTTCTTCGCCCCAGGCTGTGTCGATCTGCAGGCGGCTTGGATTCTCATAGGCCGTCATGCCGAAATTCGTATACTGCTTTACAAAATTCAGAGCCAGATAAATGGTTCCGTCCACATTTACGGCAGGTGCGTAGTCCAGAGTCTGGGAGCCGCCCTGCTCCGTCGAAACTTCCGTGCTTCCGACGACCGTCTTCAGTTTATCCGTCGGGAAGCAATACAGAATCATCCCGGTTTCATCCTGCGCGTTCTGCTTTCCATAATAGAAGCGGCTGTTCAGCTGACTTTTGACATCATCAAGCTTCATGTAATCGATGCCGTCGATCCGTTTCGCATGAATTTCCGAAAGCTCATTTCCCCAGACAATCGGCACGTCATCAGCTCCCTGTACATTGAACTGCTCCGAAAGATCCGCCTGCTCCGTAGAATAGGAATATCGGTCCAGAAAAAGCTTGGCACCAAATGCCATTCCCAGCACCAGAATCATAAGAAGAATTGCAAACACCGGCGAAGCAGACTTTTTCTTCCGTTTCCGTCCCTTCTTCCCCTGCTTTCTTCCGGCAGAGGCGGATCGTTTTCCTGTCCCCGTCTTTTTCCGCGTTCCTGCAGAAGCTTTCCGGGCTGAAGAGCCTGTTCTTCTGTTCTTTTTCCCTTTTCCTGTCCGGCGGGCAGCAGGCTGGCTCACTTCCTCCTCATAAGGAGTTTCTTCGTAAGCATAACCATCATCCGCATACGCATAGCGGTCATCCTCGTACACTCCATTTCCATATTCATCGTCATAATGATCATATCCACCGCGAAAATCTGCATCGTACGCATCATCATACCCATCACGTCCGAAGTCATTTTCCCCGTAATCCTGAAAATCGTCGTATCTGGAACCCATATTTTCTCCAACGCCCATCCTGCAGCGTGTGCCTTACGCCGGGACATATCTGCTGTACCCCTTTATTAACAGCTGTAACCATAAATCAATTCATTATAGCAAACATTTTCCGCACTGTCTTCTATCCGCGTATCGGCTGCCACTCTCTGTAACCGGCAGGGACTTTCATGTTGATTCGCGGGCACAGAGGGCCGGAAACGGTATCCGCACAAGATGGTGTGGCAGCATTCGGATTCCAGCCGCGGCGGCCCGCCAAGCGGGGGCCCGGAGGCTCCTGCGGCTCCGGAAAACTGAATTTGCTGCCACACCCAAAGACTGACCGAATCGGTCCCAGATATGGAGAATGATATGGATCAGACATAAGAATCCTGTCAGCTTCCGTTTGGCACACTCCATGCGCCTTACGTGGATAAGACTCCTACATAGACTTCGGAATCCGTCAACCAGAAGGTTTTCCGTGAGAATCATCCCGGCTGGTTTCCGTATTCCTTCCGAAAAAAAGCGGATCGCATCTGCTTTTTAGCTTTCTGTTATGCTTCGGCATATTCCTGCATGGTACCGCTCATATCTGCAATCGGTTCTCCGTGAACCATTGTTCCCGCAGAAACTGCCGGCAACCCCCTCGTCGAACATCATGTGCATAGCCTGATGTAATTGTTCTCTACATAAAAAACAGGAAAAATTATCTTCGATGGACAAAAAAATGTCCAAAAGACAATGGAAACCCCATTGAAATCGTGATACGTAGAATGCTGATATAGATAAGACTGTTCGAACGGGATACGTTCATCGCCTCCTTTACGATGCCTGATTGCCCGTCTCTTTCGGCAGATTCATCGTATCGAATCCGCTTTTCATTTTCATTCTCTGTACATCATGAAACTCCGTATCTCGCATTTTTCGTTTATTTTTACAATTCTTTGTTGTCCTCCAAGGCAGTGAAACTTTTCTAAACTTTCGCAGCGAATGATTGACTGATAAACGGTTCTCCCGCTACACTGTTTAGACAAATATAAAGGAAGGAGGTCCCTCTGTTGAAAATAGAAAAGATCAGTGACAATCAAATCCGGTTTACACTGACCGGAGAAGATCTGGCCGCACGTCAGATCAAGCTGAGTGAACTGGCCTACGGCACAGAAAAGGCACGGAATCTCTTCCGTGAAATGATGCAGCAGGCGGCTTCCCAGGTTGGCTTTGAGGCAGATAATATTCCTCTGATGATAGAAGCCATCCCCATGAGCGAAGGCAGCATCGTCCTCGTTGTGACCAAGGTCGAGAATCCGGAGGAACTGGATACCCGCTTTTCCGGTTTTGCTCCTTCTCTCACCGCTTCCGAGGGAATTTCCGGTTCTTTGCCGGGTTCCTTTGAACAGCTTCTGCATTCCATCACCGCTTCCAGACCCGGAGGAAACGAGAACACCGTACAGGCTGTACCTTCCTCCCCCGCCCCTTCTGCGGAGGTTAAGGATGCTCTTGAAAAATTTCGTATTTATGCCGCATGCAACCGTCTGTATTCCTTTGACAGCATGGACAGCCTGCTGAAGGCGGCAGCACGTATCCGCAGTACCTATACCGGTGAGAGTATTCTTCTGAAGAGCGGCAGCAGCTATCTTCTTCTGCTCAAAATGAAGGACATCGAAGAGGTTCGAAAGATGCAGCCGATTCTTGCTGCCATATCGGAGTATTCCGTCCTGCTCCCTGTTACCTATGCCAGAGAACAGTATCTGGAAGAGCACGGTCATATTCTGATTCCGTCCGGAGCAATCGGACAGCTCGCGCGCTTTTCTGACTGAGCGCAGGTCTTCTTCTATATCTGAAACCGTTTTGTTGTCTCAAGCTAATATATATTAGTTTTTACTAATATATATTAGCTATTTTTAACGAAATTTCCCCCTCTCTTAAGCCCGGAATCGTTGCATTCTCACAATCCAAATGATAGACTTCTAAGCGATAGATCCGCATGAACGGGCGTAGTTTGCCTTTTGCCCGGTCATGCATCAAATCATATAGGAGGAAATCAAAATGGCAAGAAAGTACTTAACCATGGATGGTAACGAAGCTGCTGCACACGCCGCGTATGCGTATACAGAAGTTGCTACCATCTACCCCATCACACCGTCATCGGTTATGCCTGAGCACGTTGACGAATGGGCAACTGCCGGACGCAAGAATATCTTCGGAGACGTTGTGCACGTAACCGAGATGCAGTCCGAGGCAGGTGCTGCAGGTGCAACACACGGCTCCATCGTAGCAGGTGCCATGACCTCTACCTTTACCGCTTCCCAGGGACTTCTTCTGATGATCCCGAACATCTACAAGGTTGCAGGCGAAGGTCTTCCGGCCGTATTCAACGTTTCTGCACGCTGCGTAGCTACTCATGCACTGAACATCTTCGGTGACCATTCTGACGTATATGCATGTCGTCAGACCGGTGCTGCCATGCTCTGCGAGAGCTCCGTTCAGGAGGTTATGGATCTGACACCTGTTGCTTACTGCGCAGCAGTTGACGGAAAGCTTCCTTTCATCAACTTCTTCGACGGCTTCCGCACCTCTCACGAGATTCAGAAGATTCAGGTTTGGGATTACGATGATCTGAAGGATCTGATCGATCTGGACAAGGTTCAGGAGTTCCGCGACAAGGCTCTGAATCCGAATCATCCCCGCCAGATGGGCTCTGCGCAGAACCCGGACATCTTCTTCACAACCCGCGAGGCCTGCAACACCACTTACGACGAGATGCCTGCAATTGTTCAGAAGTACATGGACAAGGTCAATGCAAAGCTCGGCACCGATTACAAGCTGTTCAACTACTACGGCGCTGCAGACGCAGAGCAGGTTATCATCGCAATGGGCTCCGTCAACGAGACCATCGAGGAGACCATTGATTATCTGAACGCTCAGGGCCAGAAGGTTGGTCTTGTAAAGGTTCGTCTGTACAGACCTTTCTCCGCAGAAGCGCTCATCGAGGCAATTCCGGATACTGTTAAGAAGATTTCTGTTCTTGACCGCACCAAGGAGCCCGGCTCCATCGGCGAGCCTCTGTTCCTGGATGTTGTTGCAGCTCTGAAGGGCTCCAAGTTCGATCAGGTTCCGGTATTCACCGGCAGATACGGTCTTGGCTCCAAGGACACCACTCCTGCACAGATCATCGCTGTTTACAACAACGAAGACAAGAAGAGATTCACCATCGGCATCGATGATGATGTTACCCACCTTTCTCTGCCTACCGGCAAGGAAATCGTTACCACACCCGAGGGAACCGTATGCTGCAAGTTCTGGGGCCTTGGTGCAGATGGTACTGTAGGTGCCAACAAGAACTCCATCAAGATCATCGGCGACAACACCGACATGTATGCTCAGGCATATTTTGATTACGACTCCAAGAAGTCCGGCGGTGTTACCATGTCCCACCTTCGTTTTGGTAAGAAGCCGATCAAGTCGACCTACCTGATCCATCAGGCAAACTTCGTTGCATGCCATAACCCGGCATACATGCGTAAGTTCAACATGGTACAGGAGCTGGTTGACGGAGGATCCTTCCTGCTGAA
>HF986557.1:60715-73324 GCA_000431495.1 Firmicutes bacterium CAG:791
GAACTGCTCCTGGAGCGATGCTGAGCTGGAAGAGCATATCCCGGGACAGGTTAAGAAGTTCATGTACGATCACCACATCAACTTCTACACCATCGACGGTGTAAAGCTTGGTATCGAGACCGGCATGGGCCCGACCCGTATCAACACGATCCTTCAGTCTGC
Source organism: Firmicutes bacterium CAG:791 (assembly GCA_000431495.1). Taxonomy (GTDB): domain Bacteria; phylum Bacillota; class Clostridia; order Lachnospirales; family Lachnospiraceae; genus CAG-791. The sequence goes on from HF986557.1 coordinate 60,878, forward strand.
ATTCTTCACGATCACCAAGATCATTCCGGAAGAGCATGCTGTACAGCTGATGAAGGATGCTGCTCAGAAGACATACGGCCGCAAGGGTCAGGATGTCGTTGAGAAGAACTGGGCTGCTATTGATGCCGGCGCTAAGAACTGGCACAAGGTAGAGATTCCGGAGAGCTGGGCAAACGCAGCAGACGAGGGTCTTGATTTCAAGAAGGTTACTTCTGACCGCAAGGACGTTGAGGCATTCGTCAACAATATTCAGATTGCTGTTTCCGCTCAGGAAGGCAATGGCCTGAAGGTTTCCGACGTTCTTCCTTACGTGGACGGCTCCACTCCTTCCGGTGCTTCTGCATTCGAGAAGCGCGGCATCGCGGTTAACGTTCCTGTATGGAATGCTGAGAGCTGCATCGAGTGTACTTTCTGCTCTTATGTCTGCCCTCACGCAGCAATCCGTCCGATCGCTATGACCGAAGAGGAAGCTGCAAACGCGCCTGCAGGCACTGTTACCAAGGATCTGACCGGCATGCCCGGATACAAGTTCGCAATCGTTGTTTCCAGCCTTGACTGCACAGGCTGCGGATCCTGCGCGAACGTTTGCCCTGGCAATATGAAGGCTGCTACACTGACCATGACCAGACTGGATGAGGCTCAGGCTCTTCCGAACCAGCAGACCGCCTTTGATTATGCAGTGAAGCTTCCGATCAAGAATGACGTTGTTGAGAAGTTCAAGGAGACGACCGTAAAGGGATCTCAGTTCAAGCAGCCTCTGCTTGAGTTCTCCGGAGCCTGCGCAGGCTGCGGCGAGACACCTTACATCAAGCTCATCACTCAGCTGTTTGGTGACAGAATGTATGTTGCAAACGCAACCGGATGCTCCTCGATCTGGGGCAACTCTTCACCTTCCACTCCTTATACCGTAAATGCAAAGGGACACGGCCCGGCATGGTCCAACTCCCTGTTTGAGGATGCTGCAGAGTTTGGTTATGGTATGTTCCTTGCCAACGATGCAATTCGTTCCCAGCTTAAGGCTAAGGTTGAAGCATGGGGCGGCGAAGGCAGCCAGGAGTATCTCGACACCTTCACAAAGGGCGCTGAGAACGGCACTGCTACCGAGAAGCTGATCGCAGCTCTTGAGGCAGATGGCTCCGATGCAGCTAAGGATATCCTGAAAGAGAAGGATTACCTTGCTAAGAAGTCCCAGTGGATCTTCGGTGGTGACGGATGGGCATTCGATATCGGCTACGGCGGAGTAGATCACGTACTTGCTTCCGGTAAGGACGTCAACATCTTCGTTGTAAACACCGAGGTTTACTCCAACACCGGCGGACAGTCCTCCAAGGCTACTCCGGAAGGCGCAGTTGCTCAGTTCGCAGCAGCCGGCAAGGAGACCGTTCAGAAGGATCTTGCAGCTATGGCAATGAGCTACGGCTATGTATACGTTGCTCAGATCTCCATGGGTGCTGACCGCAACCAGTGCATCAAGGCGATCGCAGAGGCTGAGGCTTATCCGGGACCGTCCCTGATCATTGCTTACGCTCCTTGCATCAACCATGGTATCCGCAAGGGTATGAACAAGGCTCAGGACGAAGAGAAGCTGGCTGTTGAGACCGGCTACTACAACCTGTTCCGTTTCAACCCGGCTGGCGGCGACAAGAAGTTCACTCTGGACTCCAAGCCTGCAACCAAGGAGTACAGCGAGTTCCTTGGCGGAGAGGTTCGTTACACCTCCCTGCAGCGTAAGAACCCTGAGAGAGCTGCAAAGCTCTTTGCAGAGGCGGAAGCTCACGCAAAGGCACACTACGCTTATCTTGAGAAGCTTGGCGCTCTTTACAACAACTAATCTGCTGAATTTCGGATAAGACGGGCTATGCAAACTTAGCATTGTCTAACCGATATAGCTGGTTGTAAGATTGTACAAGATCAAAGGACAGGCATCCTTGGATGTCTGTCCTTTCTTCAGAAAACGTATCCTATGCATGATATATGCGAATATTGAAGGAGGTTACTACTATGGCACGTGTTATCAGTGATGCTTGCATCAGCTGCGGTTCCTGCGCTGCTCAGTGCCCTGTTCAGGCTATTGCTCAGGGTGATGCACACTACGAGATCAATGCAGATACCTGCATCGATTGCGGAGCTTGCGAGGCTCAGTGTCCTGTAGGCGCTATCTCCGAGGGCTGATCGATTCCCTTGGTATAGACGCAGGCAAGAATGCGAAATAAAAACGGGAAGGTTTTCATCTGAAAACCTTCCCGTTTTTTATTTTTGAACACATGGAAACACTTTCAAACGCACAGTTCTTTTTCACGAACCGTTTGCTTCGACCCAGTCGTCATACGGAATTGCCCGGATTGACGGCACTCCGTAATACTCCTCGTAAAAGATATTGATCCAGTACCCAGGATCATCTGTCATCTCCATCTTCTCGATGGCAGAATATGGATTATAAAAGTCAGTATGCACAAGCGGTACAACAATCTCTTCTTTTCCAAGATTTCTCTGCTCTTCGATGTAAGCGATCCGGTTTGTCTCATCCCTGTAAATTCTTGCCAGATTTGTCCCCTCCTCCACATACACGAAAAAGAACCGAAGAAGGAGCACCGCCAGAATCCCATAGCCTGCTGCCTGAAGGAGGAGTCGATTTTCACGTTCTTTCTCTTTCATCATTTCCCGAAGTCCGCAGATCAGTCCGATCATCAGGAACAGACCGGCTCCGAAGAAAGCCCTCGGCTGCGTCTGTCTGGTGGCCGCCAACGCATAGGAGGTTGCCAGAAACAGGACCAGATAGAGCAGCATCCTTCTGTATGCCATGCGATTCTTCTGAAGAATCAGAAGGACCAGACAGACAGCAAACACCGCAAGAAGGAGGCCGAAATACTCGTGAATCGTCAATGTAATCTTCTGCACTCTGGCAAGAAGTCCAAGAATCCCCTGATAGTTTTCCTCCTCTGTATAAGACGCACGAAGCCTTCCGCCCGGAGAAAGCACCATCATTGAAAGACCAAGAATATTTCCGCAAAGCCCGGCCAGATAGGCTGCAGGAATCACACCTTCTGATCGCTTCTTACGGCTGTTTTCCTCGCCTCTTCCCTTACGGCTTTTCGTATTCTTTCGAATTTCTTCCGCTGCAAGGATGAGAAGATACAGAAGGCAGCCTCCTGACGTATTCTCGTTGCACCATCCTGCTGCGATGCCAAGGAGCAGCATTCCCAGCACTGCAGGCAGATGAAGGCAGGCCTTCCTTACCAGAATCCTCCGCTCCATGACCATAAACAGCAGAATCAACAGGGCACCCCAAAGGTAATTGCATGCGCCGTCCTCCCATAGAATCGTCTCCGAAAAATCAACCGCATACAGCCACAGCCCGAGCTGAACCATCAGAAGTGTATAGCAATCATATTCCCGGTCCGGTTCCGTCAGCTTCCACATCAGAAGAGAAACCGCAACAAAAGCCGCACTGTTCGCCAGCTTAAACACCCACGACGGAAGAAACAGAAAAACGCGAAGAATAAAATGGACCACGCTCCTTCCATTCCAGGTCATATACTGGTGATATTCCTGTCGGAAAAGATCCGCAAGGGAACCGGCCTTCTGCACCTCCATCGCATATGCATAATCGTCCGAGAGCATCGGGGTCAGCACATTAAATACAAGAATTGCAAAAAAGGAAAGAATAAGGATCAGGAAAAACAATTGTTTTTCCCGATCCTGCCTGCTGTGCTTTTTCCCTTTTCCGGTCAAGATCATATCTGACATATTATCCTTCCCTGCCGCCCGCACCAGCCAGGTTTGCAAACTTGGTCAGCTCAGGCAGCCATTTAAGCTGCACGGTACCAATGGGACCGTTTCTCTGCTTCGCAATGATGATCTCCGCAATTCCCTTGTCCGGAGAATCCTCATGATAATATTCATCGCGATATATGAACATTACAATATCCGCATCCTGCTCGATTGCGCCGGACTCACGAAGGTCGGATAGCATCGGTCTTTTGTCGGTACGGGATTCCACCGCACGGGACAGCTGTGACAGTGCAATTACCGGCACATTCAGTTCTCTGGCCACTGCTTTCAGAGATCTTGAAATCTCTGAAATTTCCTGCTGACGCGAATCCGAATTCCTTGCCCCGCTTCCGCTCATCAGCTGCAGATAGTCGATGATGATCATGTCCAGACCATGCTCCATCTTAAACTTCATGCACTTCGAGCGTAGCGCTCCCACGGTAATCGCAGGAGTATCATCAATCATCAGATTAGATTCACCGATCGTCTCGGCTCCCTCAATCAGATCCGCCCATTCGCCTTCAGACAGATCACCGGTACGGATTTTCTGCGCATCCACATGGCTTTCCAGCGAAAACATACGGTTGATCAGCTGTTCCTTCGACATTTCCAGTGAGAAGATTGCAACATGCTTCCCCTGACGCACTCCGCAGTTCTCCGCGATGTTCAGGACAAAGGCCGTTTTTCCCATGGAAGGTCTGGCTGCAATCAGGATCAGATCCGCAGGCTGAAGTCCTGCTGTCTTGCTGTCCAGGTCCGTGAAGCCGGTCGGAATACCGGTAATGTTGCCGCTGATCTTGGATGCCATGACAATCTTGCGCATCGCATTGGAAACAATCTGCCGGATATCCTGATATTCTGACCCCTTATTCCCTTGTGACAGCCGAAAGATCTCCTCCTCCGCCTTTGTCATGACCGTCTGTGCGTCTCCTGTGCCCGCATAAGCCTCGTTGGCGACATCCTCGCAGACACGGATGGTCCTTCTCATCACCGCCTTCTCTGCCACGATACGGGCATAGCTGGCCACATTGGCAGAGGTCGGCACCTGTGCAATCAGTGTACCAAGAGTTCTGGCATCGTACATCTCCGGAGGCAGATTTTTCTCCTTCAGCTTCTCCTGAAGTGTAACCGGATCGACCGCCATTCCGCTTTGCTCCAGCTCCAGAATGGACTCGTACATAAGCCCGTACTGTCTGGAATAGAAGTCGTCCGGAGTCAGAAGCTCCATGACGCTTCCGATCGCCTGCTGATCCATCAGCATGGCGCCGACAACCGACATCTCCGCCTCCAGATTATGGGGCATTATTCTTTTTACCACATCTTCTTCGGGCATTTTCTTCCTCTGCCTGCAGGTCTGCAGGCATCTCCCTGATCAGGCTTCCTTCACCAGAACATACAGCTTTCCTGTCACTTCGGGATGGAGCTTGATTCCCACCTCATGCATACCGAAGGATTTGATCGGCTCTGCAAGAACGATCTTTTTCTTGTCCAGCTCAAGACCATGCTGCTTCTTCGCCTGCTCCGCAATCTCCTTCGACGCAACGGAACCAAAGACCTTGCCATTCTCTCCGGCCTTCATGGTAACCTCAATCTTCAGGCCCTCCAGCTTCTGTGCCAGCGCCTTGGCCTCTGCAAGGCGTTCCGCCGCAAGCTTGTCCTCATGCTGCTTCTGAAGCTTAAGCTCATTCTTATTCTTCTCCGTTGCCTCTACGCCAACATGCTTCGGGAGAACAAAGTTTCTTGCATAGCCATCGCTGACATTGACAATATCTCCCTTTTTGCCAAGGGATTTCACATCCTCCAACAGAATTACCTTCATGATATTTCCTCCTGTCTGTAATTTATAACTCACCGTCTTCAATCATGGAATCAATCGTATGCCGGAGCATATCCTCGACTTCTTCCACGGTCTTGTCTTCCATCTGGGCACCGGCAATGTTCATATGTCCGCCGCCGCCCATATGCTCCATGATGATTTGCACGTTCACTTCATCAATGGATCTTGCACTGACATAAATCTTTCCCTGATACTGCGTGAGGACAAAGCTTGCCTTGACCCCCTTGATGTTCAGGAGCTCATTCGCCGCCTGTGCTCCGACAATGGTCGGACTCTCCAGGCCTTCAGCCGGACAGGTCGAAATCGCATACTCTTCACGATAAATCTCCGCCTGCGAAACAGCATCTGCCTTCGCCTTATACTCACCTGCATTTTCACGAAAAAGCTTGCGCACCCTGGTCACATCGGTTCCGTTTCTGCGAAGGAACGCGGCCGCCTCAAAAGTCCGGACACCGGTCTTGCTCTGGAAATTGTCGGTGTCGACCACCATGCCCGCATACAGAGAATCTGCCTCTTCCTGGGTCAGCTTCAGATTTTCATCCACGTACTGCAGAATTTCGGAAACCATCTCGCAGGCACTGGAGGCATACGCCTCGATGTACGAAAGCGTTGCATTTTCAATGGACTCGCTCCCCTTCCTGTGATGATCGAGAACCACAATCGATTTACACATTCGAAGAAGCTCCGGGCACTCCGTGATACTTGGCTTGTTCACATCGACCACAACCAGTGCGGAATCCTCTGTCACCCTCTGCATCGCCTGCTCACTGGAAAGAAACAGATCATCCGGATAGTCCGTATTTCTCGCAAACAAATCCACAATCGGCCGGAGTGAGGTCGATACCTGATTCAGCACAATGTGAGCTTCCTTACCGAGCGTCTGGCAAATCCGGTATACACCGATTCCTGCTCCGACACAGTCAATATCCCCAAGTCTGTGTCCCATGATAAAGACCTTGTCCCGGGAGGTGATGATCTCCTTCAACGCCTCCGCCTTTACCCTTGCCTTCACGCGGGTTGTCTTCTCCACCTGCTGTGTCTTGCCGCCGTAATACACAATATTTCCGGGCATCTTCACAACCGCCTGATCACCGCCCCGTCCAAGAGCCAGATCGATCGCGTTTCTTGCAAACTCATAATTCTGTGCGTAAGACAGGCCGTCCACGCCAAAACCGATGCTCAGCGTAATGGCCATCTCATTGCCGATGTTTACCGTTTTCGCTTCGGCAAGAAGGGCAAAATGCGCCTCCTGCAGCTGCGCCAGTGCTTTCTTGCGGAGAACAATCAGGTAACGATCCTTCTCCACCTTACTGCAGATTCCGTCAACGGATGCGATGTATTTGTTGACCTGACGGTCAATCAGCGCAATCAGAATGGATTTACGAACATCCTCCAGCCCATCCAGAGCCTCATCGTAGTTATCGATATAGATAAAACCTACGACAACGCTCTGGTTGTCCACTTCCTGGATGGCCAGCCGCTCTGCAGTCTCATCAAACAGATACAGTGCAATCAGCGCTCCGCCGTAGCCGCTGTCCGCTATAATATCCGAATCCTGCACCATCGAGTCCATCGGGATCCGCCGCATCTCTACGCGAAAGCTGCTTCCCTCATAGGCAATCTTGAGACTGATCCCGTCCTCCCCGGTAGGAAGAGTATCCTTCGTCAGAGGAGGGAAAAAGGAGCTGATCTGCCTGCGCGTTGTCTTTTCCTCGTGCACAACACGGTCAAATTCGTAGTTGGTCCAGATAATCCGTCCTGTATCATCCAGAACGCAGTACGGAAGCTCCAGATTCTTCAAAAGTCTTTTCTGAACCTGCCCGTATTCCGTCGCAAAACTGACCATTTCATTGATGACCAGAGCCCTGCTGTGCATGCGCAGCGCAATAACCACCACAAAATAACAAATGGTAAAAACAAGCAGCACCAGACCTGACGGCCAATGCATAAATAAAATCAGAATGTTGATGAGAAGCAGAAAAAAGCCAAGTCTCATCGGAGCTTCAAAATATCCGGATACCCGCTTCTTAAATTTCATCTGATTGCCCATTCGTAAGCTCCTGCCTGCGGAAGGATCCGCGCGTGACGTTTGTCAAGAACATGCTGCCTCCTGTCATTGTGTAATCCTGGACAGGACAGGCAGATACTAGAAATTATACCATGCTTCCTTCCATCTGCCGAATCGCGATTTCTCCGATTTCCATTCCGCCATCGCCAAAGAAGAGCTTCACCTGAAAAGCATTTACCACTACGGAATCCGGAAGCTGAATATCCACATCCTTCCATTCAAGATCACGGCCGGAAAGAGAAATCGTGCCGGCAATATCGCGGTCCTTATAAACCGTCACAGGGATCTGCGCGAGCTCCGGTGTCCCCTTTGCCGCGCGAACCTTCATCAGAAGATGGTAGTGCCTGTTGTCCGACGGCCGGAAGAACTCCGATCCCCTGCAGCTGCTGACGCTCACCTCAAATACACAGATGCTTCCTCTTGAAGTATCCACCTGCGAGGGATCCAGCTCTCCACTCTCCGGAACCGGAACGGCATGACCTGCCATTCCCGCAAGATCCGCCGCCTCCAGACTCTGTTCCAGCTCATAATCAAGAACGGTCAGAATCCCGCGTTTTCTCAGCATCGCCGGAGTATTAAGAAGAAACCGGCAGATGTTCGCAGCGCTTCTTTGCAGCTCTGCTCTGGTCAGGCGCCCATCCCGAAGTGCCTCCATGGAATTGTCCCCCATAGCATTGCTTCCGGCATCCGATGTCACCATGTACAGGTCATTCTGTGCGCATATCATCGCCGCCGTATCCTGTCTGGAATCCTCCTCCATCGGGCCGACCTTCGCCCACCAGTCTGTCATCACAATGCCTTCAAAGCCCCACTCCTTCCGGAGAATGGTGGTCAGAAGATCATAGCTGCTGGCATTGCGTTCTCCGTTCAGCGGATTGTAGGTGGTCATAATTGAGCGGGCTCCGCCCTCCTTCACCGCGATTTCAAAGCCCTTCAGGTAAATCTCACGCAGAGCTCTCGCAGACACCAGCGCCTCAATATCCTTGCGGTTTTTCTCCTGATTGTTGCAGGCAAAATGCTTGATGGTTCCGGTGGTTCCATAGCGCGCCATCCCCTTCAGCTGTGCGCTTGCCATTTTGCCGGTAAGGAGCGGATCCTCGGAAAAATACTCGAAGTTCCGCCCATTCAAAGGATGCCGGTGAAGATTCATGCCAGGCCCCAGAAGCGTTTCAATCCGGTCCCTTCGAAGCTCCATACCCTCAAAAACATACAGCTCTTCCATCAGTGCTGTGTCAAACGTAGAAGCCAGGGCCGTCCCGCTCGGCATGGCAAAGGCGATTGCCCCGCTGTCCATCCGGATCCCGCTCGGTCCGTCCGAGCAGCAGCCGACAGGAACTCCCATTTCCTCCAGATGCTTCGTCACTCCACCGAAGGCACCTGCCGTTCCGGGCGTCACCTTCGGAGAGCACATTCCTTCTCCCCGCACAATCGCGCACAGATCTTCATCAGAGAGCTGCGCGATAAAATCAGGAAGAAGAGCCTCTCCCTTTGCAACATCCGTAAGACGGATTCCTGTGTCTCCGGTATACGGAAGCTCTTCCGGAATTCTCTCCGCACGTCTGTCCGCAGGCGCCACCGTTCGCGTCGGCACCATCTCTTCTGATCTTGTAAAGATTTCCTCTTTCAGAGGCTGTTCATCGAAAGGTCCGGGCTCTGTGATCTTCACCTCCATCACCGGGCGAATTCTCTGAAATGAAATTTCCGGAGCCAGCGCTTCCTCGCACTGCTGCACCACAAACGTTTCCGCAATCCGGAGCGCCCCGGCGCGTCCTGCACTGCGTACATCGGTTCCGGCATAGAAGGTATACTCCCCTTCCTCCATCACCCACGCATTCGGGTGACCGGTAATCCCGCTGTCATCAAAGGAGGCAAGACTCTCAAGCGGAATATGAATCAGCAGCTTTTCGTCTTCATCAGGCCGGAGCGTTTTTGTCTTTGCAAACGCAACAAGCTGTCTTGCAGGCTGTCCAAGCTTCCCCTGTGGCTTCTCCAGATAAATCTGCACAACCTCTTTCCCGCTGTGATTTCCGGTATTGATCACAAGAGCAGAAGCCAGAATCTCCCGTTCTGCTGCCTTCAGACCGATGCGCAGGGCGAAGTCTGTGTAAGAAAGCCCGAAGCCAAACGGATACTTCACGCAGTCCCTGGAAAAGGTTTCAAAATAGCGATATCCGACATAAATATCTTCTTCGTACCGGTTCTGCCTGTCGTTCCCATAGTTTGCCGACGACGGATAATCGCTGATCGAATCCGCAATCGTATCCGGAAGCTTGCCGCAGGGGGAAATTCTTCCCATCAGGACATCGGCAACCCCATTTCCGCCCTCCTGGCCTCCCTGCCACACATACATCACCGCAGACGGTTGAAATTCATCCACCCACTTCATGTCTATGATGTTGCCGACATTAAGCAGTACAATTGTGCGCGAAAACGCCGCGCAAACCTTCCGCAGAAGGTCGCGCTCTGTCTGCGTCAGAAACCAGCTCCCTTCCGTCTCGCTGTTGTCCTTGTCCTCGCCTGAAGTTCGTCCGATCACAATCAGTGCAGCATCATTCCTTTTTGCCGCCTCCACTGCAAAACTCTCCGGCAGCTCCATCTCCTCCTGATACCAGGGCTCCTGTGCCCAGCCAGCTCCGGTGTCGAAGGGATGATCCTTCAGCCAGCTCTCATAGGCCTCCAGAACCTCTTCATCCAGCGTCAGCGACTCCTCGTTCTTCAGTGCACTCAGAATATCTGTGACATACGCCGTATTCACCATTCCGCCTGAGCCCGTTCCGCTCTTGTAGTAATTGAACTGGCTGCGTCCGAACACCGCAATCTTCTCTTCCTGCTTCAGAGGAAGTGTCTCGTTTTCGTTTCGAAGAAGCACACAGCTCTCCGCCGCCGCTCTCCTCGCGATATTTGCATAAGCCTTCCAATCAAAACGGTTCTTCATCTTATTTTCCCAATTTTCATATATAAAAAGCTCCTGTCCTTTCGGACAGGAGCCCATATCCTTCAGGTCCGTTCAGAATTACTTCTCGACGTAAGGAAGGATTGCAAGGTGACGTGCTCTCTTGATGGCAACGGTCAGCTCACGCTGATGAGTTGCGCAGGTACCGGTAATTCTTCTGGGAAGGATCTTTCCGCCCTCAGAGATGTACTTGCGCAGCTTTGCTGCATCCTTGTAATCAATCGTATTATCTTTTCCGCAGAATACGCAGACCTTTTTCTTTCTATGGAATGTCCCTTTGCGCTTAAAAGGCTTGCTGCCTGCAGTCTTAGTAAAAGCCATAATATCCTCCAATTCTCATCCGGATCTTACACCGGATTCACCATAGCCATGACGACTCGTTCGAATGGATTGAATCAGTTAAACGGAAGCTCTTCGTCAATGCCGTCCGGAATATTCATAAATCCGTCGATGGCACTGGATGCAGGAGCTGCATCATTTCCATGTGCTGCTGCAGGGGTGTTCCCATTGTCCGCGCCTGCATAACCGCTGTAATCGGGTCCGGAGGTCTGAGCATTTCTGCTCTCGGCAAATTCCTGATCCTCTACGACTACGTCTGTCGTGTAAACCTTGGTGCCATCCTGTCTGGTGTAGCTTCCGGTCTGAATCCGTCCGGACACACAGATCTTGGTTCCCTTGTGCAGATATTTCTCCGCGAACTCTCCTGCCTTGCCAAATGCCACACAGGAAATAAAATCCGCCGTCTGCTGGTCGCCGCCCTGATTGCTGCGTCCGCGTCTTCTGTCCACCGCGATCGTGTATCTTGCGATTGCCATGGACTGATCCCCCTGTGCATAGCGCACATCAGGATCTCTCGTCAAACGTCCCATAAGAACAACTCTGTTCATACTGCCTCTGCTTTCTGTTAAGCTTCGTTCTGTTTAACGCACAGATATCTGATGACATTGTCCATAATGCGCATACGCTGCTCGATCTCTGCGATAGCGGAACCCTCGGCATCGAACTGAATGAAGGTGTAATATCCCTCGTTCATCTTCTGGATCTCATAAGCCAGTTTCTTCTTGCCCCAGTCGTCGACATTGGTAATCGTGCCGCCGAACTTCTCGACAAGTGCCTTGCAGTTATCAAGAACTGCAGTTCTCGCCTCATCATCAATCTGCGCATTCACAACAACGGCTAACTCGTATTTGCTCATGTGCTGTACCTCCTTCTGGTCTCCGGCCCTTACCTTTCCGGTAAGAACAAGGATTGATAATAGCTGCTGTCCGCCTCCTGCCTGAAGGCAGAATACGGGCTGGGATGAATTCCCACGGACTGTAATAATAGCATGCTTTGCAAAAGGATTGCAAGCACTTTTTCCTAGTCCAGGCCCCCGAATACCTCTCCGATCGGTGCACTGATCACAAGATCCGCCTCGGCATCCCGGGATGTTGCACTCTTGTTGACAAGCACCAGCTTATTCCCGCGGTAATAATCAATCAGACCGGCCGCCGGATAGACGACAAGGCTCGTTCCTCCGATGATCAGTACATCAGCATGCAGGATGGCCTCCACCGAGCGATTCAGAATTTCCGAATTCAGCCCCTCTTCATATAAAACCACGTCCGGCTTGACCCTTCCTCCGCACTTTGGACAGACGGGAATCGAACCGGCTCCGCACTCCTTCAGCATGAAATCAACATCGTAGAATGCTCCGCAGTCCTCACAGTAATTCCTCAGGACGCTTCCATGAAGCTCCAGCACATTTTCGCTTCCTGCCGCCTGATGAAGTCCGTCTATGTTCTGCGTGATCACTGCCTTCAGCTTCCCCTGCTGCTC
>HF986558.1 GCA_000431495.1 Firmicutes bacterium CAG:791
TTATTCTTGTAGCCTGCCGCTGATACCGTCTGGATTGTGCTTTTCCTTTCGTTTTTTGTTCCAACTAATTAGCCATGAACTGGCAGATATGATCTCTTCTCGACAATATTCATAAATCTGGTATCAGACAGGAATGAGACGGATGACAAACTGATTGGAATGCTGTCAGCATTATTATCAAGAGTACTCGGCGCAAATGAGAAAAAGAGAATTCTTGAGGAACAGTATGGCATTCCGATGACACGTGCGATCGATGAGGAGGTACAGAGTATGTGTAATCTAAGCGAAGGTATTGTTGAAGAGACAACGGAAAGACTTGAAGAAAAATATGGCAATATCCTGTCCGAGAAGGACAAGGCAATTTCTGAGAAGGACAAGGCAATTTCCGAGAAGGACAAGACGATTTCCGAAAAAGATCAGGAAATCGCCCGGCTGAAGCAGCTTTTGAAAGAAAGCGGTAAATAAGGTGTTGTTGTCTTGCAGAGAAGGGAAGAATGAATGCGTAAGATTTTGATCGTTATAGACATGCAGAATGATTTTATTGATGGAGCCCTGGGAACCAGCGAGGCAGTGACAATCGTGCCGAACGTTATTGAGAAAATCAAATCCTATCCGGCCGAGAATATCTACGCGACCAGAGATACGCATCCGGAGGACTATCTGGAAACGCAGGAGGGGAAGTATCTTCCGGTAAGGCATTGCATTCAGGGAACCGATGGATGGCAGCTTTGCAAAGAGATTGCTGAGCTGATTCCGGAGAGTCATGTCGTAGATAAACCGACCTTCGGATCTGTGGAGCTGGTATCCAAGATTGCAGAGATGACGGAGAAGGAAGAGCTGGAGATTGAACTCGTCGGACTTTGTACAGACATCTGTGTCGTCTCCAACGCACTGCTTCTGAAGGCCTGGCTGCCGGAGGTATCGATCTCTGTGGATCCGAAGTGCTGCGCTGGTGTGACACCGGAGAAGCATGAGGCAGCACTGGAAACCATGCGTTCCTGCCAGATTCAGGGAATCTGAAGAACGGACCGGACAGAAAAGAGCAGAAATGGTACAATTTACTTCTTAAATAAAGAATTCACGGGATTATGAGAGTCGGGCACATGCCTGACTCTTTTTTCGTTATCAGGAATACTGCCACCGTAGGGGGGAGTGGACTAGGCCGGAATGTGATACGATGGATGATACATTCTGTATATAAATTACGTACAATACAGGTGTGCAATGGTAAGCAAGCAGATTGGACGTTGAAATATGAAAACACTTGCTGTTTCTTACAAATGTCATGAATAAAATGCGATGAAATCAGCAGAGAAGAATCATCCCTGAG
>HF986559.1:0-5015 GCA_000431495.1 Firmicutes bacterium CAG:791
CCATATACGTCCGAAGGTAGAGCAGAGATACACGACAATCTCAGGGTTGACGTAAATTCAATGCTCTGGCTGATGAGGCATCGAAAACCATCGTCACCTCTCCGTCTGCCGGGGCATAGATCTTTCCCTCGGCAGGGATCACCGCAAAGCCGTCGCCCAGTACCTTTTCGGAGAAAGCCGGATCCGGAACATCCTCCAGAGCAACCACCTCTCCCTTACAGGGTGCGTAGATAAAATTACCTTTTGTCTTTCCCTTGAAAAGTCCTAACATACTATCTCCCTTCCATCGATGTAGACGCTCACAATGTTGAGATCCTTATCCAGAAGCACGAAATCTGCTCTCTTTCCCACCGTGATGCTTCCTGCTTCCTCAAAGATGCCGATTTCCTTTGCGGGATTCTCCGTTGCACACATCACGGCATCCTCCAGAGAGATGCCCGCTTCGCGGACCACAAAGCGTACACAATCCATCAGATTGGTTGCAGATCCGGCAATGGTACCGTCATGCAGCGTTGCAAGATTTCCCTTTACCGTTACCGGCTGTCCGCCAAGTGTATACTCTCCGTCCTCCAGTCCGGTTGCCCGCATGCTGTCACTGATCAGAATCATGCGCTCTGCTCCGAACATTGCGAATGTCGCACGAATCACCGACGGATGGATATGCACACCATCGCAGATCAGCTCCGCATGACATTTATCAGAATCTCTGACCGCTCCGATCACGCCCGGATTTCTGTGGGAAAAAGGCGGCATGGCGTTATACAGATGCGTTGCATGAGAAGCGCCGCGCTCAATGGCTTCCTTTGCCGTATCATAGTCGGCAGCGGTATGCGCAATGGAAATTACCGTTTCGTCCTTGGCTTTCTCAATAAACTCCATGGCTCCCGGCTCTTCCGGCGCAAGATCCACAAGCTTGATCAGGCCCTTTGCCGCACTCTGCAGCTCACGGAAGAAATCATAGTCACAGTGCAGAATGTTCTCTGCTGCCTGTGCCCCCTTCTTCGCAGGGCTGATGAAGGGTCCCTCCATATTGATGCCGACAAGATGCGAGCCGCCGTTGTATTCGTAATCTCCGGCGTTCTTCATGACCCTCCGGAGCTCCTCTTTGGCAATCGTCATCGTAGCCGGGCAGACCGAGGTCACACCGATGGAGGCTTCATACTTCGTGATGACATCAAGAGCCTCTTTGGTTCCGTCGCACATGTCTGCACCCATACAGCCGTGGAAATGAATGTCCACAAGCCCCGGGATCATATACAGGCCTTCTGCATCCAGAACCTTTCCGTTCTCTTCCTTCCAATCTGCAGGGTCTGCAAATCTGCCGTCCGCAACTGCAGCATCCCCCTTTGCGAATCTGTGTTCTGCTGTAAAAATATTTGCATTCTTAATGATCATGATTTCTGTCCTTAAATCTTGCTCAGTGCCGCCTCATCCGCGACCAGAGTGACATCATTGTGCAGCTGCAGAACAGATGCGGGAACCTTCGGTGTAATCGGACCGAAGAAGGCGTCTCTTACGATGGCGGCCTTGTCCTCTCCGCTTGCTACGATCAGGATCTTCTTCGCCTGCATGATGGTCTTGATTCCCATGGTATAGGCCTGCTTCGGAACATCGTCCGCAGAAGCGAAAAATCTCTTGTTCGCTTCAATGGTGGACTGTGTCAGATCCACGCAGTGAACGTCGTTGTCGAACGCATCCCCGGGTTCATTGAAGCCGATATGACCATTATGTCCGATTCCGAGAAGCTGAAGATCCACTCCGCCCATGGAGCGGATCAGCTCGGAATATCTTCTGCATTCCTTGTCCGAATCCGGCTCCATTCCGTTCGGAAGATGTGAATTCTCAGCCGGAAGATTGACATGATCAAACAGATTGTGATGCATGAAATAATAATAGCTCTGATCGTTCTCGCGGCTGAGTCCCTTGTACTCATCCAGATTCACCGTCCGGACCTCCGAGAAGTCAAGATCGCCCTTTTCGTACCACTCAACAAGCTGCTGGTAAAGGCCGATCGGCGTGGAGCCTGTTGCCAGTCCCAGCACGCAGTCCGGCTTCATAATCACCTGTGCAGAAATGATATTCGCCGCTTTCCGGCTCATATCTGCGTAATCTTTTCCCTTGTATATTCTCATTGCTTCCCCCTTCTGCCGCCCCCTTGCGGCATTTATTTAAGACGAATTCCCCTTGCAGTGTATCCGGCCATCTCCTTTTGCCGGATTACTCCATCCCGCAGATTCTGCTGCGGGTTCCGAGCACCATCGACGGTGCAACACTGAGCTCATCAATTCCCATCCGGACAAAGCGTTCCGTAAGCTCCGGATCTGCCCCCAGTTCTCCGCAGATGCCGACCCACTTGCCGGCCTTGTGTGCTCCGTCAATTGTCATCTGAATCATCCGCAGAACAGCTTCGTGATGCGGATTGTAGAAATCATCCAGCCTCTCGTTCTGCCGGTCGATTGCGAGCGTGTACTGCGTCAGATCGTTGGTTCCAATGCTGAAGAAATCCACCAGCTCTGCAAGCTCCTCGCTCATCATGACCGCTGCCGGTGTCTCCACCATAATTCCCTGCTCCGGAATCGCATACGGGATTCCCTCGTGCTCCAGCTCCCTTGCCACCTCATCCACAATTTCCCGGATCTTCTTCACTTCCTCTACGGAAATGATCATGGGATACATGACGGAGAGATTGCCATATTTCGCAGCGCGAAGAAGCGCTCTCAGCTGCGTCCTGAAAATGTCCGGCTGCTTCAGGCAGATCCGGATTGCACGATATCCCATTGCAGGATTTGCTTCCTCTCCAAGCTCAAGATAATCTGCGTTCTTGTCCGCTCCGATATCAAGAGTGCGGATGACCACCTTCTTACCAGCCATGGTCTGAAGCACCTGCCGGTAGGCATTGAACTGCTCCGTCTCATCCGGAAGTGCATCTCTGCCGATGTACAGGAACTCACTGCGGAACAGTCCGATGCCCTCCGCATCGTTCTCAACCGCATATGCCACATCGGACACACTGCCGATGTTCGCATAGACATGAATCTTCTTCCCGCTCTTTGTCACCGACTCGCGGCCCTTGTAGCTCGCAAGAAGCTCTCTCTGCTCCAGCTCCTTCTGCTGCATTTCCTTTGCAGCATTCAGCTGACTCTCATCCGGATCCACATAGAATGCAGCATTTCTGCCGTCTACAATGGCAGTCGTTCCGTTTCGGAGTGTCTCCAGATCAAGCTGCACGCCGATCAGTGCCGGAATGTTCATCATTCTGGCAAGAATTGCCGTGTGCGAATTCGTTGAGCCATGTACCGTGACAAAGGCCAGAATCTTGCTCTTATCCATCTGCACGGTCTCACTCGGTGTCAGATCATCCGCAACGATAATGGATGGCTCCATGCTGTCCCAGTCGAACTGCTCTTCGCCGCTCAGATTCCGGATCAGGCGATTGGAAATATCCTTCACATCCGCGGATCTTGCCTGCATGTACTCATCATCCATGCCTGCAAACATCTCGGCGAAATTATCGCCGGTCACAGCCACAGCATACTCTGCGTTCACCTGCTCGTTCTGAATCATGGACTGAATGGCTTCCTGATAGTCATCGTCCTCGAGCATCATCTGATGAACCTCAAAAATAGCCGCATTCACCTCGCCGACCTCCTGCAGGGCTTTCTCATAAAGCCTGCCGAGCTGCTCGAGCGTAAGTTCCTTTGCGGCTTCCAGGCGTTTCAGTTCTTCCTCCGCCTGCGTGATATGCGTTCTCTTGACGAGACCGTCCTTCTTCTTCAAAACATTGATCGGACCGATTGCCGTGCCTTTATACACGGACTTTCCAGCAAACTGTTCCATGTTCCCCTTTTCTTCCGCAGCCTCTCTGCGGAAATCCGGTCAATCAGCGATCCTGAAAATCCCCCTGAATTCTCAGACACCTGCATTCACCGGGAATCAGAGATTCTCCTGGAAGAATTTCTCCAGCGCTTCTGCTGCAGCATCCTCATCGGGTCCCTCTGCCTGCACGTGAACCTCATCGTTCTGCTTCACGCCCATGCCCATGATCGCAATCAGCTTCGTTGCCGCTGCGGTCTTGCCCTTGCACTCCAGTGTCACCGTGCTCTCAAACTTCTTCGCTTCCTTCACCAGCAGGCCTGCCGGTCTTGCGTGCAGTCCGATTTCATCCTTGATGACGTACGTAAATTCCTTCATCTGGTGTTCCCCTCCTCACAATCTGTCTGTATGATCGATGCTTCTTCTGTGCTGTTTCACAGGTGACCGGCATCGCATTTTGCATCAAAACCTTAGCAAAATTTTATCAATCCATATACACCTTAACAGCAGTTTGGCGGTTTGTCCACTGTTATTTTCGTTATTCTGCATAAAATAAGAGCTGCGTGCCTCAAAACACTGCAGCTCCTCTTCTATCTGCGGAAATCACTTTTCACCGGTGTCCTGCAAAAATCAGCAAGCGCTATGATACCGGTTTCTCATTATTCTGTCAACAATGATCTAAAATTCCATAAATTTTCTTTTTTCTAAAATTTTCCGAATTTGCCTGCTGGCTGTTCCGTCGCCGTAAGGATTCTTCGCTTCGCTTATCTTCCGGTACAGCTCCTGATCCGTCAGAAGGCGTCTGCATTCCCGGTAGATTGCTTCCGTTCCGGTTCCCGTCAGCTTCAGAGTTCCCGCCTCGACTCCCTCCGGACGCTCCGTGGTATCGCGCATAACAAGAACAGGCTTTCCGAGTGCCGGTGCCTCCTCCTGAATTCCGCCGCTGTCTGTCATGATCAGATAGCTCGCCTTCATCACGTTATGGAATTCCACCACATCCAGCGGCTTGATCAGGCGGATCCGGTCACACCCGCCAAGCTCCTCTTCGGCAAGAAGGCGAACCTTCGGATTCATGTGAACCGGATAGATGACCTTGACATCCGGAAATTCCTCTGCGATTCTCCGGATCGCACGGAACATCTCGCGCATCGGCTCTCCGAGATTCTCTCGCCGGGGTGCGGTCACCGCAACAAGAACGCTTT
>HF986559.1:5066-8390 GCA_000431495.1 Firmicutes bacterium CAG:791
CCGGACTGGTGAAATCCGCGCGCACCGTATACTGCAGTGCATCAATCCCTGTGTTTCCGGTAACGAAAACGTTTTCCGGATCCTTTCCCTCCCGATGCAGCGCCTCCGCCGCCTTCTTCGTCGGAGCAAAGTGAAGCTGCGCGATCAGACCGACCGCCTGCCGGTTGAATTCCTCCGGATAAGGAGAATTCATCTGATAGGTCCGAAGTCCCGCCTCCACATGACCGATCGGAATCTGCTGATAGAATGCGGCGAGCCCCGCGGCAAAGGCCGTTGTGGTATCTCCGTGCACCAGTATGATATCCGGTTGCTCTACCCGGAGAATTTCGCGCATTCCCATAAGAATTGCTGTTGTTACATCGGTCAGATCCTGTCCCTGCTTCATAATATCCAGGTCGTAATCCGGAACGACGCCGAAGATATCAAGCACCTGCTTCAGCATTTCCCGGTGCTGTCCGGAGACACAGACGATCGTCTCCAGCTTCTGACTTTTCCGAAGCTCCAGGACAAGAGGACACATCTTAATCGCTTCCGGTCTTGTTCCGAATACCATCATTACCTTTCTCATTCCGAATCCCCTCCCAGCTCTGCATCCAGGAATTTCAGCCGTTCCCGGATCGTATTCTTCAGCTGCTCCTTTGCTTCCTCATAGCTGTTCAAATTTCTTGAACCTCCGTCCGGACCGCTGCCGACCAGAAGACTTTCCTCAAACGAATACCCCCACACGGCGAAGTTTCTCTCCGCTGCTCCTTCCAGCTCCTGTTCATATGCGGCAATTCTCGCAAAGATATGCTCCTCGGAGAGCGTGCTTTCCCGAAGCTCCTGATATCTCCTGCAGACGCTTTCCCGAAACGAAGGATCCTGCCACAGTCTCTCAAACCAGGAATTGTCCGCTGTCTGCAGCGCATCGGTTTTTGTCCGGAATCCCTGATAATTGTCAAAGGCATTGTTAAAATCCCACACAGCAAGCTGAAGCTTTCCGCCGAGCTCCTTGTATACATAGGTGGACAGATTCCCGGCATCATAGTTCATGGCAAATTCATTGATGATGAAATAATCCACCCAGTTGTCCCAGTCAATGTATGCGGCGTAGCCTGTGTACGGGTCCAGAAAATCTTCTCCGTAAAGTGCCTGTTCAAACGCCGAAAGGTCCTGCCGAACGTACTCCTTCTGCTTCTCCGTCACCTTTTTCCTCGAAGGATAGCTCAGATACATGGAGTTTTTCGTAAACCCTGCCGTCTTCCCGTAGGTCAGAAGCTCCTCCTCTTCCGTATCGTCGCGGTCCCGGTCCACGATATAGGCCGTTTCTCCGGAAAGCAGACCGAATTTGCCAAGTCGCAGCCTGCTTGCTCCGTTCGTCACAGGCTCAACCGCCAGATATACGCCCTGATACTTTCCATCCGTAAACAGCTCTACAAACCTGGAATCCGGGGCCCAGCCGTTCAGCTCTCTGGCAAGATCATAAACCAGCTTGTTCCGGATTAACGTCTTATCCAGATAAGGACCATTCAGAACCCATTCGCTGTTTGCTCCCATTCCGACCAGGGAAACGTCCTTGGCTTTCTCCTTCTGATCCTTGAAGAATTTGATTCGATACTGCTTTTTGTCAAACTGGGTATAGGAGGAGGCTCCACGGTATTTGATTGCGACGCGGTGCAGCGAATTCGGCACCGAGTAGATGGACTGGTCTTTCCCGTTTGCTTCCAGGACTGCCAGGTTCCCCATAATCATATTTTCCTTCAGGACCTGCTGACCTTTGGTATTCAGATAAAGCACAGGAAGCGTCGTCCGAAACTCCCCGAGTCCGTAGTAGTCCAGGACCTCCGGATCCGGTGCATCCCACTCCTTCCGTTCCTCCTTTGTGAGCGAGGTTCTCTGGTTTTCCCTGGTTGTTGTTTCTGATTTCACAACCGAGTTTCCGGCTATGGAGACTCCCCCCAGAACTACGATCATCAGAATGCATAGCAGAATCCGTTTCATTGCCTTCATGGCAGCACCTCGTTTACATGTACCCGTTACTGCGAGAGCTCATCCTTCTGATCCACCACATTGACCCGCTTCACGCCATCGATTTTGATCAGCTTCTCGGAAATATCCATCTGGTTGTCTTTGGCCGCCTTTTCCAGAAGACCTTCTCCGATGGTGTAGACAAGCTCACAGCTCGTCTCTGTGACATTCCGCATGGAAGCATGCACCTTTCCGGAAAAGAAGGTATCCACTGCCGCCTCCACCTTATGAAGACTTCCTGCCTCCGCCTGAACCACCATCAGCTTGCTGCAGGTCACAAAGCCCTTTCTGGTAAGCACCAGGAACAGGAGCAGAAATGCAGATCCGATCACGATCAGCGCGTACTGGGAAACCCCGCAGCCGATTCCTGCCGCAATCGCCCAGAAAATATACGTTGCATCTCTCACATCCTTCACCGCAGTGCGGAAGCGGATGATGGAAAGCGCACCCACCATGCCAAGGGAAAGCGCTATGTTGTTGCTGATGATGCTCATGATCATTGCCGTGATGATCGTAATGGAGCCAATGGAAATATTGAACTTCCGGCTGTATGCAGGTCCCGTATAAGATATTTTGTAGGTGAACATAATAAAAAATGCGGCAATCAGCGCGATCACATTGTTCATCAGGATCACCGTCACACTCAGTGCTTCGGTGTTGGTCAGATTTTCCACAATAAACTCTCTCATCGTTCATTTCCCCCGTTCATCATCCTTGCCCTGGAATATTTGCTGTGATTTTGCGGCAGCTCATCGGCATTCGCCAGAAGCTCTGCAATCTTATCCGGCAGAAAGCCGGTGTATTTCACTTCCATCAGAACACGCTCCGTGCTTCCGACTGCGACACTTCCCACATTTTCAAACAGGCCGTACGGATAAATGGCTCCCCGGATATCCGTATCAAAGGTGATTCTTACATCTCCCGCAGGGTAAGCAAATGCGAGTCTCTGGTAATCAATAATTGTTTTCGGGCGATAACACCCCTGCGAGATCCGAAGGTACAGCCTCATCGCAAGCTCTGAATCGTAGCCCAGCAGAAAGGAAGCATCTCCCTGCTCCATCAGGAGGGCCTCCTCCCTTTTGATCGGGAGCGAATACTTCACGCCGTCGAGTCCCATCTTGCACTTGAATTCCAGCTTCACAATGGAATCTGACAGGGAATAGATGCGCAGCCGGACTTTTCTTTTCTCATACAGGCCGTCAAGGTTATCCCACAGATCCCGATCATCCAGCGAGTCATAATACTGGGACCGGATAAAGTACCGTCCCTGATCTCCATGGATGTCACGCTCCATGATGGGATCCAGCCGCTGCTGCA
>HF986559.1:8475-12206 GCA_000431495.1 Firmicutes bacterium CAG:791
GTTTCCATATCCGCTGTCCCCTTTCTGATTTCCGTTCAAAAAGAAGTACCTGAAGCAGAAATCCGCAGGCTGCAAATAGTGCAGCGTAGTTCACTCCGGCTTCCCAGAGAAGGATCCCTCCTGCTGCCGTTGCGGCCAGGATTGCGCCCTCCAGAGGGAAAAATCCGGCAGCCGCCGCGGCTACGCCGAAAACAAGCGGTGCCCACAGAGATGGCTGCCATATCCATGCAGCTGCCGCAGCAGTCATTCCGGCAAAAAGGATCGAATCCGCGGTTTTCCATGAAAAAGCCATAAATCCAAGCAGGCAGCCAAGGATCGTAAATGCCGTCACGATGGTTCCCCATCCGGCTCTTCCATCCAGCAGCGTGCAGAACAAAAGCGTGACTCCGATAAACATTACCAGGGAAATCACCAGGCGGTACAATTTCGCCCCTGCAAAAACAAGAAGAAACCCCAGTACCAGAAAAACAGTCTCCGTGATCTCAGGACTGATGGAAAGCTTTCCTGCGGAATGCGTTTTATCCAGAAATAAATCTAATCCTCTGAGTATAAGCTCACTCATTCGAATCCCCTCCTTCCTTCAGAAGCGGATTCAATGCCCTCATGTAGGAGGGCCTTCCGATTTCTGCCGCGTTCTGTGCCCAGAGAATCACTTCAATATTATGTTCCTGTATCGTCTTCTCCAGATTCCCGGCAAAATCTGCGTCCTCATCAATATTGGAGACGTAAACCTGATCAAAAACCTCCGAGAGAACAGAGATCATCATCTTTCCTTTGGAATCCGTGACAAGAAGCAGATTTCCTTCCCGGTTCCCCTTGCCTCGTCCTTCCACCACGCTGTGTAAATAATTCGATGCAATCACTGCATTGACTCCGTTCCTGATGAACTGAATCGTGGGCCGCTTCATGGTCCGGATTCCGCCGCTTATGCTTTCCAGCGTAATCTCCTCGCGGTTTGGATTGGATCCCTTAATATAGATGTAAAAGACATCGCCTTCCATGCTCCGGATCGACTTCTTCAGCGAATCATCCGTACAGGTACTTGCGGCCCTGTGCATCAGATTTCCGTTAAAGCTTCCAAAGGCGTATTCCCGGTAGGCCTTCAGATTCTCCTCCTCCATTCCAAGGGCCCGGAGAACCGCCTGCGCACCGTAAAATGCCCCCCGCATCGTCCAGTTGTTCTCGGTCCGGAAATACAGATACTCGTCAGGGTGTTTTTCAAGCTCCGGAAGAGGATCCAGAAGCGTAATGCCCTCCGGAAGTGCTTCCTGCAGCTCTGAGACCCACCCGGAATACTCTTCCTTCCTGCCTTCATATCCTTTCTCCAGAACCACCCGCTCCGGAACCGGCATCACATAGATCTCGCACCCCGTTTTCTCAGCAAGCGCACCTGCCATTTCTGCAGCATACGGAATCTGCTCCTTTTGAAGCTTCCCGAGCTTCAGAATGCGATCGGTATAAATCACCTGCTCCTCGCTCTCCACGAGAATCTGCCCGGACAGTCTCCGTTTTCCCCGAAGGCCGAAGCCGTTATACAAATCTCTTGTCTCCGGATAATACACCTTCTCCTCCGGAAGCCTCTGAAGCTTCTCCAGTCCGTTCTGAAGGATCACAAGGAAGCCCCCAAATCCCAGCAGAAGGAGGAAAAGAAGCAGCAGCTTTGCTGTTTTACCCAGTTTCATTCTCGGACTCCTTTCCGCCTTCGTCCCTGACATCCGTCATGCTTCCCGAAGTGTCCTCCTTCTTCACAGGCCGGAAGATGATCCTCGCCTTCGGGCAGATTTCCTTCAATTCCGCGATTCCCCGCTGATCCTTGATCTTCACGGACATGGAAATTTCCTCCAGAGAGCAGCAGCCCGAAAAGGCGCTGACTCCCACATATTCCACGCCGTCCGGAAGAGAAACCTTCTCCAGCCTCGCGCAGTCCCGAAAGGCATGATCTCCGACCCGCTTCAGCATGGCATCATCCGGGAAAATCAGCTGCTGCAGCATGGTGCAGCCGGCAAAGGCCGCTCCCCCGATTTCCTCCAGCGAATCGGGAAGAGAGGAAAACGTAAGCTCTCTGCAGTTTTCAAACGCAGACGTCCCGATCCTTTTCAGCAAAAGCTCTGCAGGGTCACCCTGAAGCCGCAATCCGATGCAGTCCGCAAAGGCATAATCCGAAACGACCGAAATGGTTTTCGGAAGCCGGACGCGTCCCAGATTTCGGCAGCCAAAGAACTGACTTGCGGGAATTGCAGCTGCTCCGTCCGGAATGACCGCCTCCTTAAGATGCAGATCCAGCCGGAAGCCCTGCATGTCGACTCCCAGATATTCATCCAGATCACGGAAGGTCAGAATCTCCCTGTGCACCATCTCCTTCGGGAACCTATATTCCTTCGCCGCCTCCCGGTCTGCCTTCAGAACGCTTCCGCCTCCTTCCGCAGCCACATAGCCAAACACATAATTTCCGCCCTGGAAGCGAATTCTGTCACGCGCAATGACCGAGCTGATTCTATCCGGCTGTCCGACGCTTGCTCCCTCTTCCAGGATGACGTTTCCCTGCGTAAAAACATTCCCCAGAACACTGGTATTTCTCTCCAGCAGAACATCCTTCTCCGCAAAGATATTTCCCAGAACCACAGCGCCCTCCATGATCCGCACTGCGCCGTCACTGTGAATGTCTCCCTGAAGAATCAGGTCCTCAATGACCTTCACGTCACCTCTCGAGATAATCGTGTAAGGAACCGTTCCGCTTTCCGAGATCATGTCATCGTGGATGTAGTGGCGGTTAAATTTTACGTCGGTAATGACCGGCAGACGGAAGATCCGGTAATCACGCGTTTCCATAAAATCATCCGGATCCTCCGGGCGCTGTCCGATCCGGATCACCGGTGCGTACAGACTCTGAAAGGTATTGTCAAATCCGATCACAAGCTGATTTCCACTGGATACTCTTCTTCCCAGCTCGCAGCCGTCATAGATGACAACCGCTTCTTCTGCGTCTGCCCAGCGAAGGAGCCGTACCCCGTTTCCGAAAAGAATCCTTTTCTTACTGTAAACCGCGCGCAGGTACATATCCTCCTGTACAAACAGCGCATCCTTCTCACTGTAGATTTCCTTGTGAAAGGAAAGTCCGCTTTCCTTCGGGCAAAACACCGTTTCCCTGGCAATAATCAGCTTTTCCACATCCTTCTCCGGAAAAGTCTGACCTTCCAGGCTCTCCTGCACCTCTTCTTTGCGGGAAAGTGTAATCACGCCATCCTTCATGTCAGGCAGTGCCTTTTCAATCAGCTCTGCAAAGCGTTTTCCGAAATACCTGGCATTCCGGACATAATCCTGCCGGATTTCCAGAATCTTTCCCTTCTTCAGATTGCAATGAAGCATCGCAGCCACAAGAGGCATCGTCATCATACAGAGAAAGAGCAGGATCCATACGCTCATTTGCTCCCCTCCTTTCCCTGCACGGCAAACCGCACGGTCTTATCCCATTTCACGCCTCTTCCGGTAACGACGTCCACCACGGCATCCCAAAAGCCCAACGAGATGTTCCACATATAGAAAAAGAAGTTGAACATCATCAACGGCAGAAGCAAAGCCTCTCCCATAAGGCCATCCAGAACAAGAGACGTCCCGATTTCAAAGAACGGAGCAAAGTTTCCAAGAGAATTGTAGACTCCAAGAAACAGAATGACCCACCAGCCGCTGAAGAGCTGCATTTCTCCGAGGAAAAAAAGTCCCAGGGATACCGC
>HF986559.1:12283-15702 GCA_000431495.1 Firmicutes bacterium CAG:791
ACAGACCGTCAATCTTCTGAAAAAGTCCCAGATGGGGAGTCACAATCGTCGGAATCAGATATCGGAACAGCACCTCGTTGTGTCCTCTGGACCATCGGCGGATCTGCCGTCCTCTCACCTTCCAGCTCTCCGGAGATTCCTCATAGCATTCGGCAGAATTGGCATATACCACCTTCCAGCCGCTGGTAAACAGGCGATAGGTAAGCTCCGTGTCCTCCGCAAGCACCTTGGGATTGAACCCGCCGGTCTCCAGAAGAAAATCCTTCCGGAAGCCTCCCACCGTTCCCCCGTACTGAGGAATGGTCCTGAGGTTATAGCGGGCCTGCTGATCGACCTGATATCCTCCGGACCGCTCCAGGTTAATCAGTCTTGTCAGCATCTTCTTGTTGGTGTTGTACGGAATCACCCTGCCCATAACCGCACCGACCTGAGGATCCTCAAAGGCGATGGCAATCTGCTTCAGCATGTTCCTGGCAGGACGGTAATCCGCATCAAAAACAATGATGATTTCCCCTTTGGCCAGCTTCATCGCATCGTTCAGGCCGACCGGCTTTCCCCTCTCTCTGCAGTCCCTGTGCAGAGGACGGATGAATTCGTATTTTCTGTGATACTCCTCCAGCATTTCCTTCGTTTTGTCGGTCGAATTGTCATTAATCGGAATGATTTCAAGCCTGTCCCGGTCGTAATCGCACTCCAGAAGCGCGTTCAGAACATTGGACAGCACCTGTTCCTCATTGTGCATGGGAATCAGCACCGAAACGTTTTTCATTCTGCTGGTCAGGATATCGTTGTAATACAGGTGCTGCTTCCCCAGGAGTCTCACAAGCGTGAAGTAGAAATGTCTCGCCGTGTACAGCAGCATCAGAATAATCACAAAAATGATGTAGCCCTTCATGATCGCTATAACCATTTCCACGCCTCCTTTCCTTTTCGGGAGTCATAGACACCGATCATGCGATTTACAAACACGGCATAAATCATTACCAGATATAAGAAATCAAACATCGGCCCGATCATGAAATAAAACAGCGCCATGTAGATCATGGAAAACCGGTACAGGAAATACAAGAACACCATGTAGCGGACGGTCCCGAAGACGATGGAATACAGCATCACCGCAAGAACGGTAAGAAGCTTATAAGGAAGTCCCCTGTTTCCCATCACTCCGGTGACCATCACCGTCATCACAAAAAACATGGTCCAGATTCCCAGCTCCTGAAGCATGTAAAGTCTGGAATAATCCGTTAAGGAATAGGGGAAATACGCTTCGCCGAAGAAAAACCAGAGGCTGTTGACGAGATGAATGGCCCCGTTCAGGATGAGATAGATGATAATCGGACGGCTTGTTTTCCGGAATCCGGCCAGAATCAGGATCACCGCAAGAGAAGCGCCTGCATGAATCAGGCTTTTCTGTGCTCCCGGCAATACCGTTCTCGCGCCCAGGTAATGCACCCGTCCGAATAAGGGATATGTTTCGGAAAAGGTCCACACCTGCATCCCGGGCACCTGCCTGCTTAATACCTTCGCACAAAATCTGCAGATTTCTTTCGTCAGATCATCCGTGTGCGCCCACAGAAACAGAAACGCGAGAAGAATCAGTATCAGGATGTACAGAGCGCACCTCTTCCAGTCCGCCCGGATGCTTCGATACGTCCTCTTATAATCAATAACTTTCTTTTCCTTCATCGGCGCTCCCTCCTGTCACTTGTTCTTTTGGTGACAGAGCCGCGTCGTCCGTCGCGTCTCACATTTGCTATGATTCTTTCATATTCATGATTATATTCTGAATCTCATCATCGAAATGGTCATATTTCGCAAAGTTTTTGTGCTTTTATTCCAGCGTAACCGTCATCCGGACCGGATTGTGATCGGATTTTCACTCCCTGGTTATTATTATGACGCGTGCTGCGTCAATTTCAGAATGTCCGTAACCTCTTTCAGATTTCCGGCAAAATAAATCCCCTCCTGTCGCTCTTCGGATGACAGCCCCATGTCAATCATGTGATTAAGAAGTGCCTTCAGGCTGTCGTAGTAGCCGTTCAGATTATAGAGAATGCACGGTGCCTGCAGGTGCTTCAGAGAAACCATGGACATCACCTCGGAGATTTCTTCCAGTGTCCCCGTTCCTCCCGGAAAAGCGATGAAGGCATCCCCCAGCTCGATCATCTTCCTTTTTCGCTCGGTCATATCCTTCGTTACGATCAGCTCGGTCAATCCGTCGTGCTGCACCTCGCTTTCGATAAAGAACTGCGGCTCAACACCGGTCACCTTGCCCCCGGCACGCAGAACACTGTCCGCGATTGCCCCCATCAGGCCCGATTTCGATCCTCCGTAAATCAGCGCATGCCCGCTCTCACCGATCCAGGTGCCAAGCTCCTGCACCGCTTTTTTCAGTTTCGGATCGTTTCCCTCGTTTGCTCCGAGATAAACTGTGATGTTCATGAATCGTTTCCTCCGTTTTCAGCCTGAGTCCCGGATTCCGAAGAGTCCGCAGATGATTCCGACGCCGCCTCTGCATCCGGCACGTCCTCCGCATCCAGCACCCGGATTCCTGTCCGGAGCAGCATCCCGGCAAAAACACCCTGCCCCGGAATTTTCTTCCCGGAAAACGTTCCGTCATAGATTTCCTTCACGCCGCAGCTAGGGCTTCTTGACTGCAGAATCGCAAGCTCTGCGTGATGTTGCTGCGCGATTTCCAGTGCCTTTTCCGCACCTGTCCGAAACTCCCGGTCGACGCTGACACCTTCCCTGTTCCGAACAACTCCGCCCGCAATCTCCGATGGAGTCCTCGGCGTCGGCAAACCGCCCAGAACCTCCGGACAGACCGGGATCACCTCGCACCCCTTCACAAAATCACAGACCTTTTTATTATAATTGCTGCCGCCGTTGTACTTGCACTTCTCTCCAAGCAGGCAGGCGCTGACCAGAATTTTCATTCCTTCCCCACCTTCCTTCCGGTACCGAGCGATTCTTCCGTCTCTTCCTCACCAATCGCCTGCAGAATCCGGGAAGCCCGCCGGATCTCTTCCTCATCCGTGCGATAAAGCTCAAATTCACTCAGTCCTTCGATTCCCATATGCACACGCTCATTCCGGTAACGCATCCCGCTGTCCATAAGCTTTTTCCCGGACATGTGAAAGGCATGCGCACCGGTTGTCATGGCGATTTCCTTTATATTGGAAGAAACGACACCGGCGCCGACCAGAATCGTCACTCCTTCCGGAAGCGCGGCCGTCTCCCTGCCATCCGACCTGCTGTCTTGAGTCGCACATACCAGCTGCCGGATCAGTTCTCTCCCCTGCATGCAGCCTGCCTCCTGCCCGGAGGTCAGAATTGTATCGACTCCCAGCTCCGCCGCCTTCTGCAGCGCACCAAAGGGATCCACGCAGACATCGAAGGCACGGTGCAGCGTGATCCCG
>HF986559.1:15729-24827 GCA_000431495.1 Firmicutes bacterium CAG:791
CCCGGAACCGCCTGCTGCCCGGGTCAGGCCACGCATCTGCGTCTCATTCAGCGTACCATCCGCATTCAGACTTCCAATGACAACACCATCCGCTCCCGCCTCTGCGAAATGACAGACATCGCAGAGCATCTGCTGATATTCATACTCCGAGTACAGAAAATCTCCGAATCTCGGACGGATCAGAACCCGAATCGGAAGCCCTGTTTCCTTCTTCACCTGTTCAAACAGCTCGTATCCCGGCGTTGTTCCGCCGATAACAAGATTCGCGCACAGCTCCAGCCTGTTTGCACCTCCGGCCTTTGCGGATAATGCGGATTCCACACTGTCTGCGCACACCTCCAGAATATAATTGTTCATCTCATCCTGCCCTCCGGTTAAAGCTCACATGGAAATCCATCCAAATGCATTGGCAATGGAGCTTAACAAAATGATCCCTGCGAAGACAGGGCACAGGTACCGGATCATGAAACAGAAAATCTTTTTTCTGCGGAATTTTCCCCCGTTCTGCATCACCTCTTCTTCGATTCTCTGCACTCCGACCACTCTCGAAATCAGAAGACAGGTCGCAATCGCCGCAATCGGCATCATAATCGTATTGGTAAGAAAATCGAAGAAATCCAGAAACTGCATTCCGATGACGGTAACATCGGCGAGTGGTCCATACCCAAGGGCAGACAAACTTCCAAGCGCTATGGTGATGACACCGATCACCGTGGTTGCCTTCCTTCTGCTCCATTTGAACTCATCCTCAAACGTCGACACTGCACTCTCCGTCAGTGCGATCGAGCTGGTAAGCGCCGCAAAAAGAACCAGCAGAAAGAACATGCAGCCGGTCACCGTACCAAGTCCCATGCTCGCAAACACCTTCGGAATCGTAATAAACATAAGAGCCGGCCCCGCCTGCAGCGCTTCGGCATCCCCGCCGGAAAACGCGAACACGGCCGGGATGATCATCAGTCCCGCCATAATCGCAATCGCGGTATCAAAGATTTCTACCTGCTCCGCAGACTCCTCAATGGACGTATCCTTTTTCATATAGGAGCCGAAGGTAATCAGAATGCCCATGGCAATCGACAGCGAATAAAACATCTGCCCCATCGCCGTCACAACGGTCATCCAGGAGAAATTGGCCGGATTCGGAATCAGGAAGTATTTTACCCCGTCAAGCGCTCCGGGCCGTGTAATGGAATAGATGGCAATGATCACCGATAAAACAACAAGAATCGGCATCATGAACCTGGATACGCGTTCAATTCCGTTCTGCACGCCGGCGTAGATAATCACCAGCACGATCAGGGAAAAGACCACGAAGCAAAGCTCCGCCGAAAGCCCGTCTGAAATAAATGCGGAAAAATATCCGTCAGCAGCAACCTCCTGCGTTTTGCCGGAAAGATAATCAACAAGATAATTGACGACCCAGCCGCCGATGACCGAATAATAAGGGACAATGAGAATGGGAATGATGGCATTGATCCATCCGCCCGAAGCCGCCTTGAGGAGCCAAAGGACGAATAGGCTCCCACCGGACTCTTTTTCGTAAGACGTCCCAGTGAGGTCTCCGCGACAATCATCGTATAGCCGAAGGTCAGTGCCAGAATAATATAAACAACGAGAAAAATTCCGCCGCCGTACTTTGCCGCAAGATACGGAAATCTCCAGATATTTCCAAGTCCCACCGAAGCTCCTGCTGCTGCAAGTACAAAGCCGATTTTTCCTGAAAAAGAGCTTCTGCTGTTATGCTGTTTCATGTTACATCTCCTCAATCAAATGATGCTCCAGGTCCCGATCCGTGCCGTTGGTGACAACAAAGTCCTCATTGCCGATTGCAATCGCGCGGTTCATGTTCTTCAGATTCTGAAGGATGCGCTGCTTGTCCTTCGCATCCAGCGGATTTTTAAACAGGGCCTCTTCTCCCGCTCTCTTTCTCTGAAGCGCCAGCAAGACCTTTCTTGTTTTCTCCGACAGCTCCTTGTTTCCAAACTTAAGAAGGGTACCGTCAACATCAAAAAAAGCAATTTTTATCATAAGTCATTTCTCCTACGCAGCCGCCTTATGTCATTGTTTCACTGTGGTTGAGAACCGAGGTGCTGTAGAGAAACAGCACATCTTGGTCTTTGAACTCGATAAACCGGTCCAGAAAATCCGTCCGCAGATACCGGATATCGACCAGCGTAATTCTGGCATACGCTTCTGCAAGAAGCGGTGCAATGCTGCTTGCAAATGAGTCCCGGAAGACAATCAGCTCTTTGTCCGATTCACAGTCCGGATTCTCAATGGTGATGAGCGAACGAGGCCCGGAAAGGAACATTTCGTACGGGTCCTTGCCGGCCGCCTTGTCCATATTATAAATTCCGCCCGTCGTACCATCCTCATGATTTGTGACAACACAATCATCCAGGACATCCCCGGTCAGGTAATACATGGTTTCCGCAGGCAGGGGAAGTGCCGACTGTCCGCAGTAAACGCCGTAAAACGGCACATCCAGTGCCTGCTTCGTATAGGAATCTTCACCGGAAAGGGACGCTCCCAGTCCTTCGGCAAGCACCGCCGCGGTATCCTGCAGCCTCTCCTGCCGCCAGTGCGAGTCGGTTTTATAATAATCTGAAAGCTCCAGCGTTCCTGTGAGATCGATATATTCCGCATAGCTCATCTGCTCCTGCATGAGGTGGAACAGCTCCTCATAATTCATGGAGAGATATCCATTCTCCTTCGCAAGAAAAAAGCTTTTGTCCGGAACAATCGAAAGGTAAATATTCACCGGCTTGTCCGCAAGATACTTCTCATAAATATATCCGAATCGATCCGCGGCATGGGCAAGCGAATCCGTATTCAACGGATATTCCAGCTTCGCGGCATATCCGTTCTTCACATAGATTCCGTGATTGTCGAGCTGACCAAGCACATCATAGGTTGTAACTGCCTTCAGCCCGCGAAACGCATTCCGAAGAGGAAACTGATCCTGTGTGTATTTCTCAAAGTCCTTCATAAAGCTTCCGTCCGAAATCGCCGCACAGGAAGGCTTCGGGAGCTGTGCAAGCTTTCTTCTTTCACTGTCGGAGAATTCCTTTTCCGGCGAAAACCAGACTGCAAGCGTCAGCCCCGCATAAACAAAGCCGATCACGGCAGCGCCGAGGATGCTCCTCTTTTGTTTTCTTTTTCCCTTTTCCACAAAAACCTCTCAACCCTCTGAATGATTTCTCTGAGTGCTCTCCCCCTGAATTTTCCCCTGAGTTTTCCCTCGGAACGATCCCTCAAAACCGGAAGTACAGGAATGGATTGTAGGAGCCGTCCACGAGAAACGCCGTGCAGATAAGAAGCAGCGCGATAAGTGCCAGAGGCTCCGCAATGCTCAGAACGTGTTCTCCCGCAGCCGTCTGCCGGAGCCTGCCGCGCAGCTTTGCAGGAAGAGGTGTGGCTCCGAACAGGGCAATGACAAAAACAACGAAGTAGCTTCGGAAATAATAAAGAAACTCCGACGAAAGAAGTGGATATCCGCTTCCCCCGAACATAGCCTTCAGATAAGAAAAGGCCTGCTGCAGATCAGACGCATCGAAAATGACAAAGCTCACCGCCACTGCCGCCGTCACATAAAGGTGTCCGATCACCGGCTTCCCTTCCAGAGACTTTAAAAGCCATATTTTCTCCAGAATAAGCAATCCCGCAAAATACAATCCCCAGATCACAAAATTCCAGGCGGCGCCGTGCCAGAACCCGGTCAGCATCCAGACCACCAGAATATTAAGCAGATGCCGGGGAGCGCTGACGCGGTTTCCTCCGAGGGGAATATAGACATAATCCCGAAACCACGAGCCAAGCGACATATGCCAGCGGCGCCAGAACTCAGTAATGCTCTTCGCGATAAATGGATAATTGAAATTCTCCCGGAAATCAAAACCGAATATTTTTCCGAGCCCGATTGCCATATCGCTGTAGCCGGAAAAATCAAAATACACATGAAGTGCATATGCTGCAGCGTAAAGCCAGAAAAACAGCACCGATTTGTCATTGGACTCCCGAAATATGCTGCACAGCTCGCCAAGCAGATTGGCAATCAGGACTTTTTTTCCAAGTCCCAGGAGAAAGCGACGCATCCCCAGCGCCGTCTTCTCCGGCGTGTGCCTGCGCTCCTTCAGCTGCGCAGCGACATCCGCATAACGTACAATGGGGCCTGCCATCAGCTGCGGAAAAAGAGCGACATACGCCGCCAAGTCAATGAAGTTCTTCTGCGCGAAAACCGCTCCTCTGTAAACATCCACAGTGTAGCTGAGGATCTGAAAGGTATAGAAGCTGATTCCGATGGGAAGCGCAATCTTCAGCAGCGGCACAGACAAACCTGTCACTGCATTGAAATTGCGGATAAAGAAATCCGCGTATTTGAAATATCCCAGCATGGCAAGACTGAAGGAGACGGAAAGCACGAGAAAGATCCTTGCCAGACGCAGAGTGCTGCGAAAACGTTCGATCAGAAGACCGGACAGATAGGCCATGACAATGGCAAGCAGCATCCAAAGGACATAAGCCGGCTCTCCCCAGCCATAGAAAAAAAGGCTGGAAAGAAGCAGAACCGTATTCTTCAGCCCCCCGGGTGCGGCGAAATAAAGAAGCACCACGCAGGGCAGAAACCAGTATAAAAAGGGGATGCTTGAAAAGAGCATGAAAGCAGACGGTCCCTTCTACATTAAATCAAACACTTCAATCAAGGACTGCAGGTGCATCGACCAGAACCCTGGACCCGGGAGCAACCACGCTGCAGGCATCCACGAGATCGTTTATGATGTCCTCATAGCCGTATGCCATAATCACATAATCGTCCACAGAGATCACAACTACCTTGTCCGGAAAGCCGCACATCCACTGCTGCTCCTGCACCGCAGTCTTATAGGCCTCAGCAAACGCCTCTGCCGCGGAAGGATCCTTGAGTTTTACCGCTGCGGAGCTGAAGGTGTTGGTATTCATCATATGCTGCAGAGTTGCCGCATCGTCATCCAGCATGTCATAAAGATCATCCGTGACATGAAGAAGATACTCAAAGGTCTCCTTGTTTTCCTTTGTCAGCGCAAATTTCGCAGGGGCCTCCGCCTCGTGCTCCGCATCGCCGCCGGCCGCCGGAAACTGCCTGTCCTCGCCGAGAGTATCCCAGATCTGCGTATAGAGATCCACCGCAGACTCAAATGCAGGAGCCTGTGATTCGTCCGGCATCTCCGAAGGCTTACTGCTGCCGCAGCCTGCGGCAAGCAGAGTCATCAGTGTCAAAAGAATTGCAATTGTTTTCCTCATCGTGAAAGTTCCCCTCCCCTTACAGGATATACTCCATCTGTCTTTCCTTGGTTCTCATCCCCATCTTATCATAGAACTTCTCTGCCGCTGTATTTCCGGCCCACACATTGAGCGTCACTTCGTAGCAGCCCATTCTCCTTGCCTCCGCTTTGACATAGTCAAACAGGCTCTCCCCGACATGCTGCCCTCTCGTCCTCTGATCCACACATAAATCGTCAATGAAAAGAGACCTGAACGGCACCATGTTGTTGGAAAATGGCTGTTCCTTCAACTGGCAGAATGCATATCCAAGGCATTCATCCTCTTCGTTCACCGCAACATAAATCGGCCTCTCCTCGTTTTGCAAAAGCTCCGCCAGCTCACCTGCGGTATACTTGGTCGTTCCCGGGATAAAAATGTCAGGTCTTATGTCCGCGTGAATCTGCAAAACCTGTCCCAAAAGCTCCAGGATCCGTGGAATATCCTTTTCCTCTGCTCTTCTGATGTCCATATCCATGTTCTCCTCTCTTCCAGGCTCTCTTCTTTTCCTGATTACCTTTCCATTATACCGAAAGTGAACTGCTTTCCAACCAAGAGCAGCCAACAGGTCAAAATACCGTAGTTTTCTGTCACATTAGCAGTAGATTTTCCTGCCCGGTCCCATTATAGTAGCAGATAATAAAGTGAAATGATTCCGGCATTTTCCGGCAAAAAACCGACACAAAAAGCAGTCATACAAAAAGGGGAAACGCAATGGCAGAAGAGAAAAAAGCATGGTGGAAGGAAGCCGTCATTTATCAGATTTATCCTCGCAGCTTCGCAGACAGCAACGGCGACGGCATCGGTGATCTGAATGGAATCACCGCACATCTGGATTACCTGGAGACGCTCGGAATTGATGTGATCTGGCTGTCTCCGGTTTATAAATCGCCCAATGATGACAACGGCTACGATATTTCCGATTACCGCGATATCATGGATGATTTCGGTACGATGGAGGATTTCGATCGTCTGCTGGCAGAAGCACACCGCCATCATATCCGGATTGTCATGGATCTTGTCGTGAACCACACCTCCGATGAGCATGCATGGTTTATCGAGAGCCGCAGCTCCAGAGAGAATACGCACCGGGATTATTACATCTGGAAGGAGCCGAAGGACGGGAAGGAGCCGAACAACTGGGGCGCATGGTTCGGCGGCTCCGCATGGGAGCTTGACGAGCATACCGGCATGTATTACCTGCACTGTTTTTCCAGAAAACAGCCGGATCTGAACTGGGAAAATCCCAAGGTCCGCGATGAGGTCTTTGACATGATGAACTGGTGGTGCGAGAAGGGAATCGATGGCTTCCGCATGGATGTCATCAGCATGATTTCCAAGGATCCCTCCTTCCCGGACGGACCGGTCGAGGACGGATTGTACGGCTCCTTGGCTCCCTACGTATGCAACGGCCCGCATGTCCATGAATATCTTCAGGAAATGAACCGGCGTGTCCTCTCCCATTACGATCTGCTCACCGTTGGTGAAGCTGCAGGCGTAACAATCGAAGAGGCACAGAAATACGCAAACAACGATGGCACCGAGCTGGGAATGGTCTTCCAGTTTGAGCATGTAGAGCTTGTCAAGGGTCCCATTGGAAAATGGTCGGATCAGAAGCCGAAGCTGAGAGACTTCCGCCGCGTCATGAACAAATGGCAGTACGAGCTGGAGGGAAAGGCGTGGAACAGTCTCTTCCTTGATAATCATGACCAGCCGCGCGTTGTCTCCCGTTTTGCAAACGACTCCGAACAGTACCGCGTTGTTTCCGCCAAAATGATTGCCACCTGCCTGCACATGTTAAAGGGTACGCCGTATGTTTACCAGGGCGAGGAGCTCGGCATGACAAACGCTTACTTTGACAGACTGGAGGACTACCGCGATATCGAGAGCATCAATGCCTTTCATCAGTATGTGGACAGCGGACTGGTAACAGCGGAGGACATGATGCGTTATCTCAAGGAAATCAGCCGCGACAATGCCCGCACTCCGATGCAGTGGGACGACTCCCGGAATGCAGGCTTTACAACCGGCACTCCCTGGATCAACGTAAACCCGAACTATCCAAAGATCAATGCCCAGGCTGCTGTTGCCGATCCGGATTCCGTTTTCCATTATTATCAGAAGCTGATCCGTCTGCGTCACACGCTTCCGGTCATTGTCTATGGCAAATTTGAGGGGCTTCTCGAGGACAGCGAGACCATCTACGCTTACCGGCGCCTTCTGGACGGGCAGGTACTGACCGTTGCCTGCAATTTTACCGATCAGGAACAGGCCTGTGACCTCTGCGAGGATCCGGCTGCCAGGGAGCTGATCTCCAACTATAAAACACATAAGACCGGAACGCTGCAGCCGTACGAGGCGCGCGTCATTCTTCAGAAATGAAAACAGAAACAAACCTTCTGCTTCCTTCTTCCTTAAAGGAAGCAAGGCAGCATGGGAGCTTTTGCTTTCCATGTGCATTTTACCAGGCGGTGCGTGCTGGCAATCCGCCTGGCCTTCCATTTACGGTCAAGCACCACTGGCACGAGCCCATCGAGATTATTTATCTTGAGGAGGACTCTTATCAGGTGGAAATCAATATGGCGCTGACTCATCTTGGCAGCCCCTGCTTCTGCTTTATCAACAGCGGAGAGCTGCATGCACTGACCTCCGATTCGGACCGGTACCGTGAACAGGCTGTTGTCTTCTCCCCTGACCTGCTCACCTTCGCTGCTCCGGATCCGGCGCAGGAACAGTTTCTGCTTCCACTGGCAGAGCATAAGCTTTCGTTTCCTGCTTTCCTTGGGCCTGAGCATCCGGCCTTTCCGGAAATCCAGCAGGAATTCTTCCGGATCCGCTCGGTCTTTCTCCGGGAAAACCGAAATCAGCTGGATCA
Source organism: Firmicutes bacterium CAG:791 (assembly GCA_000431495.1). Classification (GTDB taxonomy): domain Bacteria; phylum Bacillota; class Clostridia; order Lachnospirales; family Lachnospiraceae; genus CAG-791. Next base: position 23,900 of record HF986559.1, read on the forward strand.
GTTTACCATCGAAAGTCCTGTTTCGCAGCTGCAGGTCAAGGCGGCGCTTCTTGGCATTCTCGGAATTCTCGCAGAGCATGCTCTGCTCACCTCGAACGAGCCGGTGCACAACCCTCGCGTGGAACTTCTGAAGACCGTAATCAGCTACATCCGCGAGAACTACCAGCATTCCCTTACTCTTGGAGAGCTGGCAGCGCTGGCCGGAATGAATGAGCAGTATTTCTGCCGTTTCTTCAAAAAAGCCCTCGGCAAAACACCGGTTTCCTACATCAATGACTTCCGCATCCGCCATGCGGCAACGCTGCTGCGCACGACGGAGCTGCCTGTCACGGAGGTCTGCCTGGAGAGCGGCTTCAACAATCTCGGGCATTTTATGAAGGAATTCAAAAAAACGACCCAGCTTACACCGCTGCAGTTCCGCAAGCAGAGTATGGCGGAAACGAAGGCATCCTTATAAAACGAAGACAGCTTATCAAAGAGAGGTATTTGAACTATGCAGAAAAAATGGTGGCACACAAAAACAGCCTATCAAATCTACCCGAAGAGCTTCTATGATTCCAACGGAGACGGCATCGGTGATCTCCCCGGCATCATCAGCAAGCTCGATGATCTCAAGGAGCTCGGCATCGATATTATCTGGCTCTCCCCGATCTACTGCTCTCCGCTTGCCGATCAGGGCTACGATATTTCCGATTATTACAGCATCGACCCGCGCTTTGGCACAATGGACGACATGGACCGTCTGATCGCCGAAGCCAAAAAGCGCGACATGTACATCCTGATGGATCTCGTTGTCAATCACTGCTCCGATGAGCACGAATGGTTTCAAAAGGCCTGTGAGGATCCGGACGGCAAGTACGGAAAGTATTTTTACATCGAAGACTGCCCGGACGGAAAGCTGCCCTGCAACTGGCGCTCCTACTTCGGC
>HF986560.1:0-10201 GCA_000431495.1 Firmicutes bacterium CAG:791
CCACAGGGATTATTTTGCCCCGGTCTAATGCATCTCTATCTGGCTTTTCTGGTATACAACTAGCATGCAAATTCTATTTTCCCCACAGCTTTCGTACAAATTCCAGACATAAAAAAGCCGGAAACCTTGAAAATACAAGGTTTCCGGCCAGTGGAGATGACGGGGATCGAACCCGCGACCTCCAGATTGCGAACCTGGCGCTCTCCCAGCTGAGCTACATCCCCTTATTTACGAACAATGATGAGTATAGCACCATTGTCCGCAAAATGTCTACACAAGAATTCCGATAAGAAACCGGTTCTTCCCAGTCGTTACTCCTGATTGACCCAGTACTTCTTTGCTCCCTTCTCCACCGCAGAAAGGACTGCAAACAGCACAATCACATCAATCGGGAGCTGGATCAGATTGGAGACGATCCGGTGCGGAAGAATTGCAAGGAAACCCTTCCCGTACAGCATATCCAGCCACAGGGTATTCATGCCGATGTTGACAATCAGCTTCACCAGAATTTCCGAAATAAGCAGTCTCCAGAATGTAATCTTCTTCTTATATAAAAAAATACCGAAGATCACTGCTGCAACAGCAGCACTGAGTGAAAATCCAGGGAAAAAGGAACCATCCGGATGAATGAAAAACTTCAGAAAATCCATGACGGCACCGAATACGCCTCCCACAACAGGTCCCATCAGATAGTCAATCATCAGATTCGGGATCTCCGAAACGCCGATCTTCATATAGGGATTGATCCGGATTGATCCGACAAAGCTCAGGACAACGGATAGCGCTCCCATCACACCGCAGAACACGATATTCCGCAGCTGTCCGAACTCTCTTGCGGAGCTGACCCAGATATTGGCCGGCTTCTGGTTGTCGTTTGTCTTTTTTTCCATAAAAATACCTCCTCTGCGCAGGTATTCCGTACCGCACAGAGGAGGTGAAGGTCCATACTCATCCTATGCAGCAGCGGGATGCGGAACCAACACCGTAGACAGCATCGCTGTCTTTCGTCCGCGGGACAACTCCCTGTTCCCGCAGCACTACAGGTCTCTCCGGAATCCATTTCCGATACAGACCAACGCATTTGTTCCTACTCTGCATTAACTGATATGAATTTTGTCAGGCGCTATTATACAGCACCTTCTCAGAGCTGTGCAAGCTTATCCATGATTCCCGCCGCAATTCCGCAGCGATCCGGCATTTTACTGCCGTCGGACAGATCTCCCTCCAGTTCAATGTCGAAACACTGATCCGCGATCTCCATCCATTCATCTTCCGATAATGCCGCAATATTCTCCGCAGACAGACCAAACTCCTTCTGCAGGAATTCCAGCTCTCTGTTTGTGAACACAATCATCTGAAGAATCCCTTATGCATTGTCATCGTTGTTGTCCTTACGGGAAAGGAAGGACGGAATCACGATGTTCTGCGTATCCCCGGTGTGAATGCTGCCGGGATTAAAATGATACTGCGGCGCCTGATATCTGGGCTGAGCCGGCTGCGGCGCACCGGTCTGAGGATACCCCTGACCTGCCCCTGGCTGCTGTCCATATCCGCCCTGGGACGGAGCATTGTAAGCAGGATTTGCCGGCTGAGCTGCGCCATACTGTGCTCCGTAATTCGGCATTCCGGGCTGTCCGTTCTGAACAAAGCCCTGGCGCTGACCTGCATTCTGCGCATTCTGCTGAAGGTAAGGATTCGCCTGATAGCCGTTTGCTCCCTGCGTGCCCTGGAAATTCGGGTTCGGTGTGAACGGCTTCCGTGTAAACGGATTCTGCTGCTCCTCCGGCTCTTCCTTCTTAGCCGGCTGGCGCTGGCCGATTCCGGTTGCAATCACAGTAACATTGCAGCTGTCCGAATTGGACTCATCGTACTTCGCACCGAAGATAACGTTGATATCATCTCCTGTGATGTCACGGATATAGGAAGCTGCATCGTTTGCATCAAACAGAGAAATGTCGCCGGAAATATTGAGAATAACGTCAGTCGCACCGTCAATGGAGGTTTCAAGCAGCGGAGACTCTACTGCCATCTTGACTGCATCGGTTGCCTTGTCATCGCCCTTGCCGCTTCCGATACCGACATGAGCAATTCCCTTCTCCCGCATGACTGTCTGCACGTCCGCAAAATCCAGATTGATGATCGACGGAACGTTGATCAGGTCTGTAATTCCCTGAACAGCCTGCTGAAGGACCTCATCTGCCTTCCGGAGAGCATCCGGGAGCGTTGTTCTGCGATCCATGATATCCAGAAGACGATCATTCGGAATGACAATCAGCGTATCCACATTCGGCGTGATGTTCTCAATGCCGGACATTGCCTTCTGCATTCTGGCTCTTGCCTCGAAGCTGAACGGCTTTGTCACAACGCCTACGGTCAGGATTCCCTGCTCCTTTGCAAGCTTCGCAACGACAGGTGCCGCACCGGTTCCGGTTCCGCCGCCCATTCCGCAGGTAACAAAAACCATGTCTGCGCCCTTCAGTGCAGCCGTAATTTCTTCCGCGCTCTCTTCTGCAGCCTTCTTGCCGACCTCAGGATTGGCTCCTGCTCCCAGGCCTCTTGTCAGCTTTGCTCCGATCTGGAGAAGCTTCGGTGCCTTGCAGCGCTGCAGAGCCTGTACATCCGTGTTCACACCGATGAATTCTACTCCGCAGATTTCCTCTTCCACCATCCGGTTTACGGCGTTGTTGCCGGCTCCGCCAACACCTACGACGATAATTCTGCAAGCGGTTTCGTTTTCGTCTGTTTTAATCTCCAGCACGGTAGTGCCTCCTTATCCATAATAATCTTCAATTATCCTATCCCAACTGCAACGATATATCCGATGAACAGCATCGGTATTTACTCAGGAAAATTCTTTTGTATATTCCTGCATCCGAAAAGAAAACGCCGGATACAGTTTGAAACAGTTACACATCATTTAATATACAATTGAATCCCAGAATAATCAATGAATAAACGGTTTGTTCCGCATGTTTTTACTTTTTTTCCGTGAACGTCACCATCCCGGTATCCGGTGTAAATTCCGCCATTTCAAGCGTACCGCTCTTTCCTTCCAGTGACGGCAGAATTCTCGACAGGTTGGATATTTTTTCATCCATGTACCGATCCTCGCCGAGATTTGCGCACACGCCGCCGAAATACACACTGAGCTTCCCGCTGTTCCCGACATAAATCCGGTCCGCGGTAAGGCCATATTTTCCAAGAAGCTGTGTCGTCACAAGAAGTCTGGAAAAAATCGTATCATCCGAAACCGGCAGGCTCTCGTGCAGAACAATGTGATCAAAGGAAAGCCCCGTCACCTCCGGCACGTCATCGATCTTCTCCGAAGAGGATTCCACCACCATGCCATTCCGGTCAAAATACAGATATCTTCCCAGGTAGGTGACATAGCCCGCCAGTGATTTCTCATACACGGTAATCCGGATACTGTCATGGGAAACAACATTCACATCCATCGATTCCACAAACGGAACGTCCTGAACCGTGTGATTCTTGTAGCGCCAGGAAAGAACCATCGAGTTGCTGCCAAGAAAACCTCCCATTGCCAGCTGTTCCACCTCTTCGTCCGTGTAATGCGTGCTGCCCTCTACCGTGACATACCGGACTCTGAAGTAAGTAAGAAAAAACAGCACAAGCGCCAGTAAAATTCCCAGTATCAGAGCAAAAATCAATCGAAGGCGGTTACGCCTCTGACGCATCTGATCCTGAATATACAGGCTTGCGTCGTCATAATCCTCCCGCGTCATTCTCATGCCGCATCTCCCTGCTGGCTGTGCTTCGCCACATTGAGTACAAGGCCGATTTCTGCCAGAAGAATCATGATTGCAGAACCTCCGTATGAGAAAAACGGCAGCGTCACACCTGTATTCGGAATGGAATTGGTCACTACCGCGATGTTCAGAATGACCTGAACCGCGATATGAATCATGACACCGACGGTGATCAGAGATCCGAAGAGATCGCTGGCATGTGTTGCAACCACCATCATTCTCCAGCACATGATAATGAACAGAACGATGATCGAAATCGCGCCGAACAGTCCAAGCTCCTCACAGATAATGGAAAAGATCATATCGTTCTGCGCCTCCGGAAGAAACCCAAGCTTCTGCATACTCTGTCCGAGTCCTTTGCCGAAAACACCTCCGGAGCCAATGCCGTACAGCCCCTGCAGCACCTGGAATCCCGTTCCATCTGTATAGGCGGCAGGATCCAGCCACACCTGAATGCGGTGAAGACGGAAGGTCCCGCCTGATCCGCCGGTCTTCATGACCCAGAACACAACACCGACAGCGGCTGCAAGGATAATCCCGGCAAAGACAAAATATCTGCGGTAATCCTCCGCCGTCACAAAAAGCATCCCAATGGCAATGACCATCACGATAATTGCCGAGCTGAGGTTTTTGGTGATGACATAGATCATGCCCGCTTCCAGAAAAGCGGGAGCAAGAATGGTTGCAATTCCCTTTCCTGTCTGCAGCGCCTTTGGCGGAATTCTGCTTAGCCAGACCGCTGTGAGAATGATCACTGCAAACTTGGAAATTTCTGCAGGCTGAACCGAAATCGGGCCGATGTAAATCCAACGCTTGGCGCCGTTTGCAAGCGTCCCGAACGGAATGATCAGAAGCAGCATTCCAAGCGAAAACGCATACAGGAACATGTAAATCTTCTTCCAGAATTTCAACGGAATTTCGGAAATCACCACCATTCCGATGAGGCCGAGTACTGAGGAAACCCCCTGGCGTTTCAGATAGTGTGCGGTATCTCCGTACTCCAGGCCCGCCATATAGGAGCTGGTGGAATACAGCATCACGAGGCCGAACATCAGAAAGAACAGGACAATAAACAAAAAGGTGTAATCCTGCGTCGGCTGTGCCTTTTTGGTACGTACGCGGTACAGCTTCCGGCTGTTTCCCGAGGAAGCCGCTGCATAAGACTGTGATTTTCTGCGTCCCTGCGAATTCACGGCAGAATTGCTGCGCGGTGTTCCATGTGCAGTTTTTCCGTTTCTGCCTTGTGCCATACAAGTCCTTTCATCAATTACCAGAGTCCGAGAAGTGCAACCGCGCCAAGAAGCGTGGTAATGATCGTAAACAAAGCAACCACCTGCACCTCGCTGTAGCCGCCGAGTTCAAAATGATGATGGATCGGCGCCATGCGGAACAGCCGTTTTCCATGTGTCTTTTTGAAATAGGCAACCTGCAGGATTACCGATACCACCTCCAGCAGATAAATAAAGCCGACAATCGGAATGAACAGGGGAAGCTGCAGCGTATATGCCATCCCTACAACAAATCCGCCCAGCGCAAGTGATCCGGTATCTCCCATGAATACCTTTGCCGGGTGAGCATTGTAAAGAAGAAAGCCAAGAAGCGCTCCGATCATCGCACCGCCTGCCGCGCAGACACTGTTCCCGTCAAACACCGCCGCAATGGTAAAGAACAGTGCAACTGCGATGGTGACGCAGGTAGAGAGGCCGTCCACGCCATCCGTAAAGTTTGTTCCGTTCACGGTCGCGATCGCAATGAATACAAGCGCAGGGAAACTGAGAATTCCAAAATCCACCACTACACCGAATGCGAAAGGAACCTTCATGGAAAGATCGATCTCATTGAAATGCACCAGAATCAGCCCGAATACAATGGAAATCACGATCTGGAGTGCCATCTTCTGCTTCACGGAAAGACCGTCGCTGCTTCTTTTCTTCACCTTCAGAAAATCATCGATGAAACCGACAAGCCCGAAGCCAAGTGTCAGAAACAGCACAGGGAGAACCTCCGGATCCCGGATGGCAAAAACAAGACACGAAACCAGGAGTCCTGCCAGAATCATAAGTCCGCCCATATTCGGCGTCCCGGTTTTGGTCAGATGACTCTTCGGTCCGTCATCGCGCTCCGTCTGCTGCGCTTTCATTCGGATCAATGCTGGAATCAGAAATTTTCCGGTGATTGCAGAAATTGCAAATGCAATCAGCATCGGTATTGTGATATTCATAAACACAGCATGGCTCATTTTCCTGCCTCCTTATTCTGCAGCCTCTATTTCTTCCGGCTTATCGTTTTCACTGTCGTTATCAGAATCTGCGGCGGTTCCCGCCTTCACAGAAGCCTTTCCGGTTCCGATGTTCTCCGGCAGTGACGATGCGCTGTACTCATATCCGGTATCCGGATCAATCAGGTTCCCATTGGACGGATTCACATAATACCCGGTCTCAGGATCCACTGCATAGGACTTCCATGGCTGATCTCCGGTTCCCGTTTCCTGTGTAAGATCCACCTGCCCTTCTTTCGGGCTTTCGGAATCCACCACCCCGTCGTTATCGGTATCGTAAAGATCTGCCTTACCGTCTCCGTTTGTATCGACGGCATCGGTTACGCTGTCTCCGTTCGTATCCAGCGGAGTATCCGGAGTTCCGTCTCCATTGGCATCCACCGCATCCGGCGTCCCATCTCCGTTTGTATCAATGTCGCAGACAATGGGATTTGGAATCTTGTCGTAATTCGTTGCGCCGTAGGCCAGCGTATTCGACAGGTTCAGCTCCTCCAGCTCCTTCTGCTCCTCTTCAGAGAGCTCTTCCGTCATATAAATGCCAAGATACGGCAGAACCTCTGTCAAAACCTTGCGGACAATTCTCGTTGCGTACTTCGCATCATCCTGAGGATAGTGATTGACACGGTCGACAACGACATAGATTGCAATCTGCGGATCATCCGCAGGCGCATAGCCCATGAAGGAAACCACGTAATTGGTTCGATCACGCGGTTTATCCGGATCATCCGAAATCGTCTCCGCGGTTCCGGTCTTTCCTCCGATCATATAGCCGGCAGGCCTTGCTGTTTTACCGGTTCCGTTTTCACCTGCCACAACCTGCAGGCAGGCTTCACGGATCTTTGCACTGGTGCTCTCCGAAACGGTCCGTTTCAGAAGTCTCGGCTCAATATTGGCAACCGTCGCACCGCTTGCACTTGTAATCTTGCTGACCATGTGGGGCTCATAATAATAGCCTCCATTGATCAGAGAAGAAAAGCCCGTGATCATCTGAATCATGGTCACATCGAAATTCTGCCCGAAGGAATTCGTTGCAAGGTCGACGTCTACCATTTTATCTGCGGAATAAACCAGGCCGTCTGTCCGGACCTCCTTCGCAAGATCGATGTTGGTCTTCAGTCCGAAGTTGAAAATCCTCTGGAACTTGCAGAAGGTCTCTTCTCCGGTTGCAAGCGCCATATCCATCAGTGCCACATTGCAGGAGCGCTCGATGGCCTGATTGATGGTGAGCATTCCATCGCCGTCCGTATTGTGGCAGTTGATCTCCCATCCGTCTACCGTCAGTGATCCGCCGCAGTAATAGGTTTCCTCTCCCGTCAGCTTCCCGGATTCCAGCCCGGCCGCCATCGTAAAGGGCTTTGCCGTGGAGCCCGGCTCATAGTAGGTGGAAATACAGAAATTATTCCACAGCGAATACAGGTAGCGGGACATCTGCTCATTGTCCTTTGTAATGGCGTCCACATCTTCCTGCGTCAGATACTCATAGGTGGGAGCATCCTCTTTGTTCAGGACCGGAAGTCCGGTCAGCAGATCTGTGTTGTAGGGATCGTTCGGATCAAAGGTCGGATAGCTGGCCATGGCCAGAATATTTCCGTTGTTGACATCCTGGATGATGCAGCCGACATTCCGCGCTCCGTAGCCCTGATGGTAATCGCCGTCCTTATATTCCTCCATAAACTCCTGGAGATATTTCTCAACGATGCTCTGGACGTTGGTGTCCACCGTAGAAACCAGGTTATCCCCGTCTTCTGCGTCAATCACCGTTCGCTCCAGATTCGAGGAATCGTTCAGATATCCGTACTCACGCCCCGGCGTTCCGTTCAGTGTGTCGTTGTAATATTCCTCCAGTCCAAACGCACCTTCGTTATTCGTTCCGGAAAAGCCAAGTGCATGAGACAGCAGCGTTCCGTTCGGATAAGATCTGGTATAGGAAGCCTCAAACCAGATTCCCTGGATATTCTGATACTCCTCATTCACCTTCTGGGCATCCTGCAGCTGGGTATTCAGATTCTCCAGCTTGGACTCATCTGCGGCACCGGATTTCTCGGCCTGAATTTCCTTTTTGATGTTGGATACCCGCTCTGCAGCATCCGAGATTTCTTTTTCGTACGCCGTCTTCTCTTCGTACGTCAACCCCTTGCGGGCGATGTAATAACGCGAATCCGGATTGTCATGGATGTATTGCTCGATGGTGCTTCGGTCCAGTCCAAGTCTCTCACAGGCGTCAAGCGTCGGATTCAGGTAAGAGCTGACCCCATCCTCATTCTGCGGACCGTTGTTCATCTGATAGGCATCCACAATGACATTATAAATCAGCTCGCTGGTCGCAAGCACCGTTCCGTTCCGATCGGTGATGCTCCCTCTCTTGTATGGAATTTCCCGGGAATCATAGGATCTCTGGGAAAGCACCTGCTTCTTGTACTCGTTTCCGTTGTTCCGGTTAATCATGAAAAGGCGCAGGATCAGCACAGCAAAAGCCAGCAGCACCGCAATAAACAGCACTACCAGCTTCGCCTGCATTTTGTGATTGAATCTTCTCGGACCTCTTTTATGTCTGCGGCCATTCCAACCGTTTCCGTTGTTCCCGCCGCCCGGGCGTCTGTTTCCTGTCATGCAGCAATCTTTCTTTCGTTAATTCTTCAGCTCCGACACCTGCCGTACATAGTCGCCCGATCCGCCGTCATAGGTTACGATCTGGTCCTCTTTTGCATAGGTCATTCCAAGCTGTGCGATCGCACGGTACTTGATATCGTCGAGGTTAATGGAGGAATCGATCTCATTCAACGTTTCATCGTTGTCGCTTTTCAGGCTGGAAAGCTGTGTCTCCAGCTTCGCAATCTCTGTTACCGTTCCGGTCACCTCGGACTGAAGTCGGATATATTCTATCAGAAAAAAGGCCATCAGACACATAACTCCGACCATAAACACGATCAGAGCCGGATTCATGAGATTTTTATGCTTTGCGCGGCTTCGGTTCTGTGCTCCTGTTTTGCCGTGCTTCGAAGGCATGCGGCGGGCCGGCTGCGGCTCTTCTTCCCAGGGCTCCAGCACGGGAGCCTCCGATCCGTACCAATATTCATACCGGTCTGCCGCATAACGGGACTTCCCGGTTCCATGCTCATTTCCATAGGACCGGTTTCCGCCTGTATGGGTTCTCCCCGAGGGTCTTGCCGCATATCCGCGATTATAATTTCTGTTTGACATAGGTTCCTCCGATCTTACCTCCGTTCGAATACACGGAGTTTGGAGCTTGCTGCCCGTTTGTTTCTTTCCAGTTCATCTTCGGAAGGAACAATCGGCTTTCTTGTGATTACCTTCCCTTTGGATTTCTTTCCGCACACACAGACCGGAAATTCCGGCGGGCAGGTGCACGGATTCTCATGTCTCTTAAAGGCATTCTTGACGATGCGGTCCTCCAGGGAGTGGAAGGTGATGATGCAAAGTCTTCCTCCCGGAACCAGAAGATCAATCAGGCTGTCAATGGAATCCTGAAGCACATCCAGCTCCCGATTGCAGGCGATCCGCACCGCCTGGAAGGTTCTCTTGCAGGGATTTCCGAACTTCTCCTGCATCTTCATCGGAACGCTTGCCCGAATGACCCTCGCAAGATCTCCCGTCGTTTCCAGAGGTTTGATTTCTCTTTCCTTTATGATGTTTCTGGCAATGGCGGAAGCATATCGTTCCTCTCCGTAATCCCGAATGATCCGAAGCAGCTCCTCCTGACTCCATCCGTTGAGAATGTCCGATGCCTTCACCGGGCTCTCCTGATCCATTCTCATGTCCAGCGGCTCATCGTAGTTATAGGAAAAGCCGCGTTCCGGATTGTCCAGCTGATAAGAGGAAACGCCGATATCCAGAAGAATGCCGTTTACCCTTTCCACGCCGAGCTCCTTCAGAACCTCAGGGATATGTTCGTAATTGTCATGGACAATCGTGACCCTGTCGTGAAACACTTCGAGGCGCTTCGACGCAGCTGCAATTGCGTCTTTGTCCTGATCGATTCCGATCAATCGTCCGCCTTCGGTAAGCCGGGTCGCAATTTCAAAGCTGTGGCCCGCGCCTCCAAGTGTTCCGTCCACATAAATGCCGGAAGGCTGTATATTCAGATTCTCGATCACTTCCTGAAAAAGGACCGGTATGTGCTGAAATTCCATCT